>NZ_JBQEOG010000005.1:0-29545 GCF_052045085.1 Stenotrophomonas sp. 22385 | reverse complement strand
GGGGGGGACGCCGGGTGTGCGTCTCCCCCGCTCCCGCCGTCATGGCGCGCGGGTCTGGCCGGTCCCTTGGACCACGAAGCGTTCTACGGTGAGTGCTTCCAGGCCCATCGGGCCATACGCGTGCAGACGCGTGGTGGAGATGCCGATCTCCGCGCCCAGGCCGAGCTCACCGCCATCGGAGAAGCGGGACGAGGCGTTGACCATCACCACTGCGGCGCGCAGCGCGCTGATGAAACGCTGGGCGGCGGACGCGTCTTCGGTGGCGATGACTTCGGTGTGGTCCGAGCTGTACTGCTGGATGTGGGACAACGCCTGTTCGAGGTCTTCAACGACGCGCACGGCGATGATCAGGTCGAGGTACTCGGCCGCGAAATCGTCATCGGTGGCCAGCACGGCCTGCGGCAGCCACTGCCGGGCGCGGGCGTCAGCGCGCACCTCCACGCCGCGTTCGCGCAATGCGGCTTCAGCCTGCGGCAGGAACGTAGCGGCGACATCGGCGTGGACCAGCAGGGTTTCCAGTGAATTGCAGGCCGAGGGGCGGCTGCATTTGCCATCCACCAGCAGTGCCAGCGCGGTGCCCAGGTCGGCGGCGCTGTCCACATACAGGTGGCACACGCCCTTGTAGTGCTTGATCACCGGCACGCGGGCATGTTCGGCCACGAAACGGATCAGCCCCTCGCCGCCGCGCGGGATGGCCAGGTCGACCACGTCGTTGAGCTGCAGCAGGGTGAGCATCGTTTCGCGACGCAGGTCTTCGACCAGGGTCAGCGCGGCATCGGGCACACCGGCCACGCACAGGGCGCGCTTGAGCGAGCCGGCGATGGCGGTGTTGGAATGGATGGCTTCGGAGCCGCCGCGCAGGATCACCCCGTTGCCGGCCTTGATGCACAGTGCTGCGGCATCGGCGGTGACATTCGGGCGCGCTTCGTAGATCATCGCGATCACGCCAAGTGGAACGCGGACCTTCTGTACGCGGATGCCGTTGGGGCGGATGTCGTCGCGGGTGATGCTGCCGACCGGATCGGGTAGTGCGGCCACTTCACGCAGGGCAGCGCTGATGCCGGACAGGCGCGATGGGTTGAGCGCGAGGCGGTCGAGCATCGCGCTGCCGGTGCCTTTGGCTTCGGCGGCGGCGAGGTCAAGCGCGTTGGCGGCGAGGATGGCGTCGGCGTCAGCGTCCAGTGCGTCGGCCATGGCATTGAGCAGCGCAGCCTTTGCCTCGGAGGAAAGCTGCGCCAGCACCTGGGCGGCGGCGCGGCATTTCTGGGCTTGTTCGCGGATGTTCATCTGCTCTCTCGTCTCCTCACACCAACACCAGATCATCCCGGTGAATCACATTGCCACCGTAGTTGTAGCCCAACACGCTTTCAATGTCGCGCGAATGCCGCCCGGCCACGCGGCGGATGTCGTTCGCCGAGTACTGGCTCACGCCCCGCGCCAACGTCACCTCACCGCTGTCGGTACGCAACCGCACCTGCACCATGTCGCCGCGGCGGAAATCGCCTTCGGCAGCGGTCACCCCGCCGGGCAGCAGCGAGGCGCCCTTCTCGCGCAGCGCGATGGCGGCACCTGCATCCACCACGATGGCGCCGGCTTCCAGCGGCGCGTGACGCAACCAATACTTGCGCGCGGCTTCACGGGTCTGCCCGGCATGGATACGGGTACCGAACAACCTGCCCTGCGCCAATGCGCGCACCACATCGCCATCGCGGCCGTTGAACAGGCAGGTATCGATGCCGACGCGGCCGGCCTTGGCCGCCGCTTCCAGCTTGGTGTGCATACCGCCGGTGCCGGCACCACTGCCGGCGCCGCCTGCCATGGCAAGCACTTCCAGGGTGAGTTCGGGTACGTCATGGATCGGCCGCGCCTGCGGATCGCGGCGTGGGTCGGCGCTGTACAGGCCGTCGATGTCGGTGGCGATGAACAGGATGTCGGCGTCGATCAACGCCGCTACGGTGGCGGCCAGGTTGTCGTTGTCGCCCAGCTTGAGCTCGTCCACCGACACGGTGTCGTTCTCGTTCACCACCGGCAGCGCGCCCAGCCGCAGCAGTTCGTTGAGCGTGGCGCGGGCATTGAGGTAGCGGCGACGGTTGCGCAGGTCGTCGTGGGTGAGCAGCACCTGCGCCACCGGGCGTTCGAAGAAGCGCTGCCACAGGCCGATCATCTGCGCCTGGCCGAGCGCGGCCAAGGCCTGGCGCGCGGCCATGGCGGCGCCGGCCTCGATCGCGCGCGGCACGATCGCACGGCCTGCAGCCACCGCGCCGGAGGACACGATCACCACTTCGCGCCCCGCCAGCACGTGCGCCGAGACGAACTGCGCCAGGCCCAGTGCATGCCGGGGCGAGAGGCCACCACCGTCGGCCGCCAGCAGGCTGCTGCCGACCTTGAGCACGGCCCGCTTCCAGCCCGGTACAGGCTGTTCGGGGAACGGGGACTGCACGCGGGTCGGGCTCATCGCAGGGGTTGCCTCAGCGGGTGGACCATTCGTGGACGGTGGCGGTGGCGCTGCCCTGGGTGATCAGCGGATCCACATCGACGATGGCCTGTGCGGCGGCGCGGTCGGCCACGTTGTGCAGCACGTAGGCGCCGCCGGTCTTGTCGGTGAAGCCGCCGGTGATCAGCAGCTGATCGCGCGCGCGGATCTCATCGAGGAAGCGGACGTGTTCGGCCCCCACCTCGTCGCGGAAATCCGGAGTGCGGGTGACCAGTACGAGATAGCAGATCTTCATGGCAGCAGCGCCGCCCAGCGCGCGCGCAGTTCATCCAGCCGCAGGTCGGCGGCCGCGCCGGGCGACACGCGCGCGGCCAGGCTGCCTTCGGGCGTACGCCCCTGCCCGGCAGTGTCCGACGCCGCGGCCGCTGCCTTGTAGGCCTCGCGGAACGGGACGCCGGCCACGGCCGCTTCCACGGCCACGTCGGTGGCGTACATGCCCGAATCGATGGCAACGCGCAGCTTGTCTTCGCGCCATTCCAGGTTGGCCAGCAATGCCGGCAGCAGTTCGAGGGCGGCCAGGCCACGGCCGAAGCCGTGGAAGATGGCCCCCTTGCTGCCCTGCAGGTCGCGGTGGTAACCGGACGGCAGCGACAGCAGCTGCTCGATCTCGGTACGCGCGGCGGCCACGCTGGCGTGGGTGGCGCGCATCAGTTCGATCACGTCCGGGTTGCGCTTGTTGGGCATGATGGAGCTGCCGGTGGTGTACTGCGCCGGCAGCGCGACGAACCCGTACTCACCGCTGGTGAACAGCGACAGATCCCAGGCCAGGCGACGCAGGTCCAGGGTGGCACCGCCAAGCGCCTCCAGCGCGGCCAGTTCGAACTTGCCGCGCGACAGCTGGGCGTAGATCGGCGAGATCTGCATGCGCGCAAAGCCCAGCGCCTGTGTAGTGTGGGCGCGGTCCAGCCGCAGGTTCACGCCGTAACCAGCCGCGGTACCCAACGGATTGGCGTCCACCAGCGCGAAGGTGTCGTGCGCGCGCACGGCATTGTCGATGAAGGCTTCGGCCCAGCCGGCCCACCACATGCCCGCCGAGGACACCACGGCGCGCTGGATGTGGGTGTAGCCCGGCACCGGCAGGTCCTTCTCCGCTTCAGCGCGGTCCAGAGCGACCTTGGCCACTTCGCGGCTCAGCGCGGAGACCTGCAGCAGCTTGTCCTTCAGCCACAGCCGGGTGGCGACCAGGATCTGGTCGTTGCGGCTGCGGCCGGTGTGGATCTTGCGGCCGGCATCGCCCAGCCGTTCGGTCAGGCGCGCTTCGATCGCCGAATGACAATCCTCGAAGCGCTCGTCGAGCACGAACGCACCGCTGCGGAAATCGCCGGCCAGCACATCCAGCTCACGCTGCAGGTCCGTGCGCTCGCTGGCGCTGAGAATGCCGATGTTCTCCAGGCCCTGCGCGTGCGCCTTGCTGGCCTGCACATCGTAGAGGAAGAACTCGCGGTCGAGGATGACGTCATCGCCGGCAAGGAAGGTCTGGATCTTTGCATCCACCGCTACGCCGGGCTTCTGCCAGAGAAGGTCTGCCATGTCGTGCTCCAATCAGTGCGGAATCGAGGTCAGTTCATCCAGGCCCAGGGCCAGGTTGAGGTTCTGCATGGCCTGGGTGGCGGCGCCCTTGAGCAGGTTGTCCAAGGTGGCTACGACCACCACGCGCTTGCCGCCCGGGGCCACGTCAAAGCCACCGATCTGCACGCCATGGCGGCCGGCGATGCGGCTTACCCACGGTGCTTCGTCGAGGATCTCGATCAGCGGTTCGTCAGTGTAGAAGTGGCGGTAAGCGTCCACGATCCGCTCGCGGGCCAGCGGCTGCTGCAGCCACAGGTTCACGGTCATGGTGATGCCACGGAAATGCGGGGCCACGTGCGGCATGAACTCCACCGGCACGCGCAGGTGCGCGGTGACTTCGCGCTCGTGCACGTGGTTGGTGAGCGCGTACGGCATCAGGTTGTCGCGCAGCAGTTCGGGGTTGTTCTTGTCCGATGGTGTGGTACCGGCGCCGGAAAAACCGGACACGCCAAAACATTGCGGCGGGCCAGCCAGCTGGTCCAGCAGCGGGCTGATCGCCAGCTGCATGGCGGTGGCGTAACAGCCCGGGTTGCTGATGTGCTTCTGGCCGGTGTAATCCCCCCGGGTCAACTCGGGCAGCCCGTAATACCAGCTGCCTTCGAAGCGATGGTCGGCCGACAGATCGACAATCACGGTGTCCGGGCGCGCGGCATCCAGCGCGGTCACGAACGGAGCCGACAGGTTGTTGGGCAGGGCCAGGATCACCGCGTCCACACCCTTGGCAGCCACGGCGTCGGCATCGAGGTTTTCGAAGGCCAGGTCGCCGGCGATCCCGGGATAGGTATCGGCCACGCGCTGCCCGGCCAGCTCGCGCGAGGACACGAAGCCCAGCACCAGCTGCGGGTGCGCGGCGATCAGCTTGACCAGCTCGGCGCCGGTATGGCCGCGGGCGCCAACGATACCGACGGTAAAGATCTTGGAAGTGCTCATGCGTGTGCGTCCAGGCGGTCCTGCAGGGCGCGCTTCACGCCCTGCCATTCCGAATCGATGATGGAGAAGACAATCGTGTCGCGCGGGCTGCCGTCGGGGTGGCGCTTGTGGTTGCGCAGCACGCCTTCCTGGGTGGCCCCCAGGCGGGCGATGGCCGCGCGCGAGGCGGCGTTGTGCGAGCTGGTTTCAAACGCCACGCTGATGCACTCCAGGCGCTCGAAGGCATGGGTGAGCAGCATCAGCTTGGCTTCGGTGTTCACCCCGGTGCGCTGCGCGTGCGGGCCGTACCAGGTGTAGCCGATGCTCAGGCGCGGCACCTCTTCTTCCAGCGCGTAGTACCGGGTGCTGCCGACTACGTTGCCGTCGGCATCGAGCACCGCGAACGGCAGTGCCTTGCCGGCGGCCTGGTCGTGCAGCGCAGCCTGCACATAGGCGGTCATGGTCTTTGCGCTGGGCACCTGCGCGTACCACAGCGCGGACAGCGACCCGTCGCCCAGCGCGCCGCGCAGGCCGTCGATGTGCGCCATCTGCAGCGGTTCCAGCCGCGCATGCCGGCCGTCCAGCGTAGGGACCTTGGTCCAGTCGGCATGGTTCATGGGTCAGCCCTCCAGGCTCGGGGTGCGCTTGGCGCAATGGTCCACGTAGGTGCGGATGCGGTCGAAGCCATCGGCACCGAACCAGAACACTTTCCAATGGTCCTGCTTGTAGCAGCCATCGGATTCGGCGTAGTAGAAATGATTGATCGGGTTGCCGTGGCGCGAGCGCCAGAACAGCTGCGGGGTTTCGTCCAGCATCACGTTCCACACCGCGCGGCCCAGGCCTTCGCCCTGCGCGTCATCGAGCACGGCGAACTTGTCCAGGTACACGCCTTCGGCTTCGTCGGTGAGGATCACTGCGGCGCGGTAGTTCTCGCTGACGTAGGCGCGCAGCAGGCGGGTCTTGTCGAAATAGTCCGGCACGAGCGTGCGGCCGAAGCTGGATTCGATCAGGCCCTTCAGGCGCGGCAGGTCCAGTTCGCTCCAGGCGGTGGCGCGCAGTACTTTCTCGCCCTTGCGCACAAGCGTGCCCGACCCTTTGTGGGTGAACAGTTCCTTGGCAAGGTCGGCCGGCCGGGTGATCGACACCGACGACTCCAGCGGCAGCCGGTCCAGCAGGTCCTTGATCTGTTCGATCTTGACCCGCATGCCGCCATGGATCCACGGCTGTTGCATCAGCTGGTCGTACTCGGTGGACAGGTTGATCGAGTCGATCACCCTGCCCTCTTCGTCGAGCAGGCCACCGGTACCGGTGAGGAAGATGATCTTGTAGGGCTGCAGCTCCTGCACGAGCTCGTTGGCAGCGAAATCGGCGTTGACGTTGAGGATCTGGCCGCAGCGGGTTTCGCCCAGGCTGGTGATCACCGGAATGGAACCAGCGCGCAGGCTGGCTTCGATCGGGGCCAGATTGACCTTCTTCACTTCGCCGACCAGGCCGTATGTGTCCTGGTCCAGGTACTCGGCTTCAAACACGCCCCCGGTGATCGAGGTGGCACGCGCTCCGTTCTGCTGCAGCGCTTCAACCAGCTGCAGATTGGAGGCCTGGAACACCCGGCGCACGATGGCCAGGCCTTCAGGCGACGTCACGCGCAGGCCGTTGACGGTCTGCTTGACGATGCCGGCCGCCGACAGTTCCGCGTCCAGCTGCGGACCGGCACCGTGCAGCACGATCGGAGTGAGTCCGACTTCCTGCAGGAACGACAGCGAGGAGGTCAGTGCGTCGAGGTCATCGCGCAGCACGGCACCGCCGACCTTCACCACGGCGAAGCGCTTGGCATCCACCTGTGAAAAGCGCTTGAGGTACTGGCTGATCTCCTTCGCGCTGGCCATGCTGGAAAGCAGGCGCACGATGGTCTGGCGGGTCTGGCGGTGGGGCTGGAGGGAAGAAGGCATTTCAGTATCGTCACGGGCGGCCGTGGCCGCGGTGGGAGATCCGTCAGTGGTGGGCCACGACGGCGTCATTCGGTCAGGCGCCGGCACTGATGATGCGGTGCACGGCATCGGTGTAACGCTGCAGCTGCTCCAGCGTCACGAACTCGTCGGCGGTGTGGGCCTGCGCGATGTCGCCCGGCCCATACACCAGGGTGGTGTAGCCACCGGCCGAGAACAGCGAGGCTTCGGTCCAGAAATCCACGGCGTTGCCGATCGGCAGGTCCAGTGCATCGGCCACGTCACGTGCCGCCAGGCGGCGATTTTCCGCCTCGGCGATGTCGCCGGCCGGCAGGCTGGGACCGCGGAACGTTTCGGTGAACAGCGCCGCTTCCGGTTCGGCAAAACCTGCAAAGGTGGCCAGCAGCGCGTCGATGTCCATCGACGGCAGCGGGCGGAAGCCGAAGCGCAGCTCGGCGGCGGGGGCGATCATGTTGGCCTTGATGCCGCCCTCCACGCGACCGATGTTGAAACGCAGCCCGGTCAGACCGCCGAAGCGGGCATGCGCCAGCGAGTCCACATGGTCCAGCGCGCGGTTGCCCCAGCGCATGGCCTGGTGCAGGGCGCTGGCCGCCGCATCCTGCCTGCCCGACGCGTGCCCGGCGCGGCCGGCGAAGTTCATCAGCACGGAACTGATGCCCCGGTGCGCCAGCACCGCTTCGCTCATGGTCGGTTCGGCCACCAGCACGGCTTCATACGGAATGCCACGGGCCAGGAACGCGGCGATGCAGCGCGGATCGTTGGCTTCTTCATCGCTGGAGAACAGGAACGCGGCATCACCGGTGCTGGCATTGGCCGCAGCCACCAGTGCGGCGGCCGCGCCCTTGATGTCGCACACGCCGAGCCCGATCACCCGGTCATCGGTACGCCGCATCACGTGCGGGTCTGCGCTCCAATGCGGGGAATCGGGCACGGTGTCCAGGTGCACGTTGAACAGATAGCGCGGCGTGCCGCGCACCGCATACAGGCTGACCGCGCCATCGCCATGGTCGATCACCTCCACGGTGAACCCGGGCAGGTTCGCGCGCAGGTAATCGAAGATGCCACCGGTGGTGATCGCACGCGGCGGGTTGCGGGTGTCAAAGGACACCAGCGCCTGCAGGTGGTTGAGCGTCTGTTCCAACATGCCCGGCCCTCAGCGGTTTACTTGCGCGTACAGCGTGGAGCTCATGCCGAAGAGCTTGATGAATCCTTCCGCCTCTTCCACGCCCCAATCGGCCGACTGCGCATAGGTCGCGCCCTTGGTGTTGAGCAGGTGCGGCGACTTCACCGCCACCGCATCGACGCGGCCGCCACGGGTTTCCAGCACCACTTCGCCGTTGACCTTGGCCTGCGAGGACTTCAGGAACGCTTCGATGTCGGTCTTGAGCGGGTCGTGGTAGAAGCCTTCGTACACCAGCTCCACCCACTTGCGCGCCACGTCCGGCTTGAAGCGGTTCTGCTGCTTGGTCAGCACCGCATCTTCCAGCGCGCGGTGCGCGGCCAGCAGCGAGACCAGGCCCGGGGCCTCGAACACAATGCGGCCCTTCAGGCCGATCACGGTGTCGCCGGTGTACACGCCACGCCCCACGCCATACGGCGCGAACAGCTTGTTGAGCTGGGCCAGGATCTGCTCGCCCGGCAGCGCCTTGCCGTTGAGTTCAACGGCTTCGCCTTCGACGAACTTCAAGGTGACATTCAGCGCTTCGGCCGGCCACTCGCTGCGCGGTGCGCACCAGCCGCGGGCCCCCTCGCCCGGAGCTTCCCAGCGGTCGATCTCGCCGCCGGACATGGTCAGGCCCAGCAGGTTCTCATTGATGGTGTAGGCCTGCTGCTTGGCGCGCACGCCGAAGCCGCGCTCTTCCAGGTACTTCTGCTCGTAGGCGCGGGTCTGGGTGTGTTCCTTCTGGATTTCACGGATCGGCGCGACGATCTGGTAATCGCCCAGTGCTTTCACGGCCAGGTCGAAGCGGACCTGGTCATTGCCCATGCCGGTGCAGCCGTGAGCGATGATGTTGGTGCCCAGTTCGGCGGCGCGCTTGAGCGCGGCATCGACGATCAGGTAACGGTCGGACACCAGCAGCGGGTACTGGCCCTGGTAGCCTTCGCCGGCCCACACGAACGGCTTGACGAAACCGCTCCAGATGGCTGGGCCACCATCCACGGTGACATGGCTGGTGACACCCAGTTCGGCGGCGCGCTTTTCGATGAAATCACGTTCTTCGTCGTCCACGCCGCCGGTGTCGGCGAACACGGTGTGCACGTTGTAGCCGCGCTCCTGCAGGTAGGGCACGCAGAAGCTGGTGTCGAGTCCGCCGGAGAAGGCCAGGACGATGTCTTTCTTGCTCATGGGGGTCGGGTCCGAAGTGGGGTTGTAAGAAAAACGGGGTGGAACGCGCGATTACCGGCCAGCCAACGCCGACATGATGGCCTTCTGCACGTGCAGGCGGTTCTCGGCTTCGTTGATGGCGATGCACTGCGCCGAATCCATCACGCCATCGGTGGCCTTGACGTTGCGGCGCAGTGGCAGGCAGTGGCTGAACACGCCGTTGTTGGTCATGGCCATCTTGGCTTCGTCGACGATGAAGTGCTTGTACTGGTCGCGGATGGGCTTTTCCGGCTCCCAGTTGCCGAAGAACGGCAGCGCGCCCCAGCTCTTGGCGTACACCACGTCGGCGCCGCTGTAGGCACTGGCGATGTCGTGGCTGATCTTCAGCGAGCCGCCGTTCTCGGCCACGTTCTGCTCGGCCCAGCCCATGTAGCGGTCGTCGAGGATGTAGTCAGCGGTCGGGCACAGCAGGGTCACGTCCATGCCCATGCGGGTGGCGATGGTCAGCGCCGAGTTGGCCACGGCGGTATTGAGCGGCTTGGGGTGGTAGGTCCAGGTCAGCACGTACTTCTTGCCGCGCAGGTCCTGGGTGCCGAAGTGTTCCTGCAACGCCATCACATGGGCCAGTTCCTGGCACGGGTGAGTGATGGTTTCCATGTTGATCACCGGGACCGGCGAGTACTTCGCGAACGCCTTCAGCACGATGTCCTCACGATCCTGCGCCCAGTCGATGAACTTCGGGAAGGCGCGCACGCCGATCAGGTCGACATAGCGGCCCAGCACCTTGGCCACTTCAGCGATGTGCTCTTCGGTGTCGCCATCCATCACGGTGCCGAGGTTGAACTCGATCGGCCATGCATCCTTGCCCGGCTGCAGCACGATCGCGTGACCACCCAGCTGGAAGGCGCCCAGCTCGAAGCTGGTGCGGGTGCGCATGGACGGATTGAAGAACACCAGGGCAATCGATTTGCCCTTGAGCTCGTCGCCCAGCTTGTTGCGCTTGAACAGCGCGGCCTGGGTCAGCAGGGCATCCAGGTCGGTACGGCTCCAGTCCTGGGTGTTGAGGAAGTGCTTCAGGGACATCGATCGATCCTTTGAGGCGGGTTTCAATGGAAGAAAGGGTACAAATGCAACTTTTCAAATCGTAGAAACGAAAAAACCCAGCGCGGGGGCTGGGTTTTCCGAACAGACAGCACGAAGCTCCGGTTACCCAGCGAAAATGTGGGGTTCCGGTCGGCGGGCACGCGACGTCATGCCCGTAGCCATACGGGCGGCGCTGGTGTCGTGCTGGAAGTCGGTGAGTTTCATGGCCGCCCATCTTTGCATGTGACGGGGGAAAGGCGCAAGCCTGAATCTCGATTCAGGCGGGTAGGTAGCCACTGTCAGTGGCTACACGAATCTCAGGGATTTGCGGTGCTGCCCTGCTCGGCGCCCATCCACGGGGTGATGGAGACGCGGATCTTGAGCCGGTTGCCGGGGTCTTCGGGCAGGCGGGAGCGGTACTTGGTGCCCTTGTACACGTAGTCCACGTCGTAGGCGATGGGCCGGCGGAACTCGCGCCCGACCGGGATGATGCGGCAATCGCGGGTCAGCAGCGGGCCGTTGCTGGCCGCCGGGACTTCCACCACCGGCGCCATGTCCTCGGTGCTGCCGTCTTCACGCTTGAAGATGGAGCGCACCGAATCCATGAAACGGCCGAAGCGGCCCTTCTCTTCCTGTGGCTCTTCACCGGTGACGTTGACCGGGGCCAGGGTCCGGGTGGATACCGGTTCGCAGTGTTCTTCGGTGCGGGTAGCCCGCAGGATCTGGAACACCGGCTCCACGTTGAGCACCTGCGCGTAGTCGAACTTCACGTTCTCAACGATCACCACCCGGTTACGGACCTCGGCATCCTGGGCACGCGCCATGAAGGCGGCGCTCCCCAGCAGGCAGGTCAGCGTCAGCAACGAAGCGGATTTCATTGGCAACAGGAAAGTGGACAAGACGGATAGTGTAGGGAGTGCGTGGCACAAGGGGCTGAACATTACCCTTCCGCGACGCATCTGCCCATACCGGACCGTGTCGATTGCGAAATCCGGGGTAACGGGGTCCGTTCCGGAGCCGGCGCTGGGGCTCGATGTGATCTAAAATCGAGGGCTTGCCCCTACCCGGCCCGGCCCTACGCCCCCATGACCCTGCGCCTGCACAACAACCTGACACGCCAGCTCGAACCGTTCACCCCGCTCGATCCGACCTGTCCGACCCTGTATGTGTGCGGCCCCACGGTCTACAACTATGTCCATATCGGCAACGCCCGGGGCCCGGTGGTGTTCGGGGTGCTGGCCGACCTGCTGCGGCGCCGCTTCGGCGGGCTGCGCTACGCCCGCAACATCACCGACGTGGACGACAAGATCAACACGGCCGCGCGCGAGCAGGGGGTGCCGATTTCGGCCATCACCGACCGCTTCGCCGCCGCCTACCGTGAAGACATGGCCGCGCTGGGCGTGCTGCCACCGGATATCGAGCCGGAAGCCACCGCGCATATCCCGCACATCGTCACCATGATCGAGCAGCTGATCGCGGCTGGCCACGCCTACGCGGCCGAGGGTCATGTGCTGTTTTCGGTGTCCTCCTACCCCGACTACGGCAAGCTCTCGCGCCGCGACCCGGAGGAGATGCTGGCCGGGGCACGGGTGGATGTGGCCCCGTACAAGCGCGATCCGGGCGACTTCGTGCTGTGGAAGCCCTCCAGCGACGACCTGCCGGGCTGGGAATCGCCCTGGGGCCGGGGCCGGCCGGGTTGGCATATCGAGTGCTCGGCGATGGCGGCCGCCCACCTGGGCCCGACCATCGACATCCATGCCGGAGGCGTGGACCTGCAGTTCCCGCACCACGAGAACGAAATCGCGCAGAGCGAGTGCGCCCACGGCGGGCAGACCTTCGCGCGGTTCTGGCTGCACAACGGCATGCTCAACTTTGGCGGCGCCAAGATGAGCAAGTCGATCGGCAACATCGAGCGGGTCCACGATCTGGTCCGCCAGCACGCGCCGGAGGCGCTGCGGCTGGCGCTGCTGTCGGCTCATTACCGACAGCCGCTGGACTGGTCCGATGCGCTGATCGAGCAGTCGGTGCGTACCCTGGACCGGTTGTACGGCACCCTGCGCGACCTGGCCGACGTGGCTGCGACGCCGGCCATCCCGGCCGAGATCGAAGCCGCGCTGGACGACGACCTGAACACCCCGCAGGCACTGGCCGAGCTGGCTCGGCTGGGGGCGGAAGCGCGCCGCGCCGAACCGGCCGACAAGGCCCGCTGGAAATCGGCGTTGCTGGGCGCGGGTCGTGCGCTGGGACTGCTGCAGCAGGACCCGGCTGCGTGGTTTGGCACCAGCGGCGGCGACGCCGATGGTGACGCGCGCATCCAGGCGCTGATCGACGAGCGCGGGGCGGCCAAGCAGGCCCGCGACTTCGCCCGTTCCGATGCGATCCGCGACCAGCTGGCCGCAGAGGGCATCGTGCTGGAAGACACCGCGCAGGGCGTGCGCTGGTCGCGCAAGCGTTGAAAGGCCGCCCGACCAAGGGTCGGGCGTTACCGTCGGGTTGGCCCGACGTTCCGTGACAACTGTAGAGATGGCTGTGATCGATTCCCCGTTCCCGATTGAACCCACCGCTGCCGACGCGCAGGCCGCCATTGCCGAGGAATTCGCGTTCTTCGGCGACTGGTCCGAGCGTTACCAGTACCTGATCGACCTGGGTCGCAAGCTGCCGGTGTTTCCGGACGAGTGGAAAACCGAGGAGCACCGCCTGCTGGGCTGCCAGTCGATGGTGTGGATCGTGCCGGAAGGCAACGCCGCTACGCTGCGCTTCCATGCGATCAGTGATTCGGCCATCGTCTCGGGCCTGATTTACCTGGCGCTGCGCGTCTACTCCGGGCGTTCGGCGGCGGAGATCCTGGCCACCGAGCCGACCTACATCCAGGACATCGGGCTGTCCCGGCACCTGTCGCCGACCCGCAGCAACGGGGTGGCGGCGATGCTGGCCTTCATCCGCGAGACCGCACAGGCGCAGTCGGCGCCGTGAGTTCGCCGGCCCCTTCCGAGGCCGCCGACAGCGCGCTGGGCCTGCTCACGCGGCCGGGTTTTTCGCTGCTGCTGGCGTACCGCATCCTGGCGATGCTGTCCTACCAGATCGTGGCGGTCACGGTGGGCTGGCACATCTACGAAGTCACCCGCAACCCGTTCTCGCTGGGCCTGGTCGGGCTGGCCGAGGTGCTGCCGTTCTTCTGCGTGGCGCCGTTCGCGGGTTACCTGGTGGACCACCTGCCGCGCCGCCGGCTGGGCATGCTGGCGTGCAGCGGGCTGGTGCTCACGGCGGTGGTGCTGACGGCGGTTTCCGAAGGCTGGCTTCCGTTCCACGGGGTGTGGCCGATCTATGCCGCCGTGGCGATGACGGGCATGGTCCGCGCGTTCCTGTCGCCGATCTACAACGCGCTGTTCGCGCGGGTGCTGGAACGCCACCAGTTCGCGCGCGGCGCGGGGCTGGGCTCGGTGGTGTTCCAGGCGGGCATGGTGGTGGGCCCGGCGCTGGGCGGCGGGCTGGTGGCCTGGGGCGGCAAGAGCCTGTCCTACGGGGTGGCGGTGGCGGCGGCGCTGGGCGCACTGGGCTGCCTGGCAGCATTGCGGGTGTCCGAGCCGGTGCACACCGGGCCGGCGGCACCGATCTTCAGGAGCATCGCCGAGGGCGGCCGCTTCGTGCTGGGCAACCGGATCATGGTCGGCGCGATGGCGCTGGACATGTTCTCGGTGCTGTTGGGCGGAGTGGTGGCAATGCTGCCGGCATTCCTGCACGAGATCCTGCACCACGGGCCGGAAGGCCTGGGCATCCTGCGCGCGGCACCCGCATTGGGCTCGGTGTGCGTGGGGCTGTGGCTGGCCCGCCGGCCGCTGCAGCGCCATGCGGGCCGGGTGCTGTTGTTCGCGGTGGCCGGGTTCGGGCTGTGCGTGATCGGCTTCGGGCTCTCGCACAGCTTCTGGCTGTCGGCGGTGATCCTGCTGTTCTACGGGGCCTTCGACGGGGTGTCGGTGGTGATCCGTTCGACCATCCTGCAGCTGGCCACGCCGGAAGAAATGCGCGGGCGGGTGTCATCGATCAACGGCATTTTCATCAGCTCGTCGAACGAACTGGGCGCATTCTATGCGGGCACGATGGCCAAGCTGCTGGGCCTGGTGCCGGCGGTAGTGCTGGGCGGGTTCGCGGTGTTGAGCGTTGCCGGTATTACCGCCTGGAAGAACCCTACCCTGCGCCGGTTGAATCTGCGGGATCTGCAATAACTGAAGGCAACAAAAAACCCGGCCGAAGCCGGGTCTTCTGATTGCATCAACAACGACCGGAAATCAGTCGCCCTGCTGCTTCTGCAGGTGCTCCCAACGCTCCTGGGCGTCGATGGTGCGTTCGGCGGTCAGGCGCGCTTCGAGGCGGTCCAGGCCGATTTCTTCGCCGGTGTCCACGCAGAAGCCGTAGTCGCCGTCTTCCAGACGCTTGAGCGTGCTGTTGATCTTGCCGATCAGCTTGCGGTAACGGTCGCGGGTACGCAGTTCCAGCGAGTTTTCGGTCTCGCGGGTGGCGCGCTCGGCTTCGTCGCCGATGTCACGCACTTCTTCCTGCAGGTTGGCGATGGTCTGCTTGGATTCTTCGACCAGTTCATTGCGCCAATGCTGCAGGCGCTGGCGGAAATACTCCAGCTGCAGCGGGCTCATGTACTCCTCTTCCGCGCTCGGCTTGTAGCCGTCGGGAAGGATCGGACGACCCGTGGCTTCGTCGGTCTTGTACTCGACCACCTTCACCTTGGTCTTCGGGGCCGGGGCGGACGAGCGCGCTGCCACGGCAACGGCGACCTTGCCGATCGGACGCGACACGGGCTTGGGGGCGGATTCGGATTTCACGGGAGTTTTTGCAGGCGATTTCGAAACGGGCACGGGATTCTTGTTTTGCGGGGCTTTCGGCGCGGGGGCTGCCGCCACCGGCTTCGGCGCGGAGGCCGGAGCGGGAGCAGGCTTGGCCGCGGCCTTGGCCGGGACAGACTTGGCCGGCGCCGGCGGAGCCGGCTTCGGTGCGGACTTCACTACGGGTGCTGCAACCGGCTTGGCCGCCGGCTTGGCGGCCTTTACCGGCGTGGCCGGTGCAGGCTTGGCAACCGCTTTTTTCACCGGCGCAGTCTTGGCCACCGGTGTTACGGATTTCTTGGCCACGGGCTTGCTGGCGGGCGCGGCCTTTTTTGCCGGCGCCTTTGCGACGGGCTTTTTGGCCACGGCCTTCTTTACCGCCGGCTTGGGTGCCGGCTTGGCGGCGGCCTTTTTTACCGGAGGCTTGGCGACTGCCGCCTTTTTGGCAGGCGCCTTCTTGGCTGCCGCCTTCTTCACGGGTGCCGTCCTGGCCGCCGGTTGTCTGGATGCAGGCTTGCCCGCCGGCTTTGCGGCCGGTTTCTTGGCAACGGTCTTGGCCGCCAACTTCTTAGCAACAGGCTTGGCGGTTTTCTTGGCGGCCTTTACGGCCTTCTTTGCAGTTTTTTTAGCAGCCACGAAACGCTCTTCCTTGGTTTCCCCGGGGCCCGGGAAAGCGGGCCTTTATAGCCTACCCGACCAGCAGCAGCAACCACTCCGCCTACTCCGTTCAGCCGGAGAACACAGCGGCGTGTGGCCGCTCCCCCGCTTGGGCGGAACGACCTGCGCAGTTCGGAACCTGACCCGGCGATGGCGCCGGGGCGGCCCCGCCGCGCACCAGCGCGGACGGGTCCAACACCCCATCCTGCGACAAATGCGGCCTTCATGCCAACTGCTCTAAGATTGCGGGGTGATCTCCCACCTGCTCATTGCCCTGCTGCGCTTCTACAAGCGCTTCATCAGCCCGCTGCTCGGACCGCGCTGCCGGTTCATGCCGAGCTGTTCTGAATACGCCATGCAGGCCATCGCCACGCATGGCCCCGCGCGTGGCAGCTGGCTGGCCGCGCGCCGGCTGGGGCGCTGCCATCCCTTCCATCCCGGTGGCGTGGACGAGGTGCCGCCGCGCACCGGGCACGCCGATTGCCGCTGCACAGGAAAACACTGAAATGCCCTCCACGCTCATCGTCAACGCCCGCATGGTCAACGAAGGCCGCATCTTCGACGGCGACCTGCGCATCGAGAACGGCCGCATCGCGCAGATCGGCACCGGCCTGCAGGCGCAGGCCGGCGACACGGTGGTCGATGCCGCCGGTCGCTGGCTGCTGCCCGGGATGATCGACGACCAGGTGCACTTCCGCGAACCCGGCCTGACCCACAAGGGCGACATCGCCACCGAATCGGCTGCTGCGGTGGCCGGCGGCCTGACCAGCTTCATGGACATGCCCAACACCAATCCGCCGACGCTGAACGCGGCGGCGCTGCAGGCCAAATACGACAGTGCCGCTGGTCGCGCGCGCGCCAACTACGGCTTCTACATGGGCGCCAGCAACGACAACCTGGAAGACATCAAGGAGGTGGATCCGAAAGCCTCGCCCGGCATCAAGGTGTTCATGGGCGCCTCCACCGGCAACATGCTGGTGGATAACCCCGAAACGCTGGATGCGATCTTCGAGTTCGCGCCCACGCCGATCATCACGCACTGCGAAGACACGCCGATGATCGATGCCAAGGCGAAGGAATACGCCGAGAAGTACGGCGATGCGCTCAGCGCTGAACAGCACCCGGACATCCGCTCGCGCGAGGCCTGCCTGAAGTCGTCGAAGCTGGCGGTGGAACTGGCGAAGAAGCACGGCACCCGCCTGCACGTGCTGCACATCTCCACTGCCGACGAGCTGGCACTGTTCGAGAAGGGCCCGCTGATCCGCGCCGATGGCACCCGCAAGCAGATCACCGCCGAAACCTGCATCCACTTCCTGCGCTTTGACCGCACCGATTACGCGCGGCTGGGCAACCTGATCAAGTGCAACCCGGCAATCAAGGAAGTGAGCGACCGCGAGGCGCTGACGAAGGCCGTGGCCGACAACGTGATCGACGTGCTGGCGACCGACCACGCCCCGCACACCTGGGAAGAGAAGCAGAAGCCGTATGCGCAGGCACCCTCGGGCCTGCCGCTGGTGCAGTATGCGCTGGTGGCGGCGCTTGAGCTGGTGCACGAAGGCAAGCTGGAGATCACCCAGGTGGTGCAGAAGTTCGCGCACGCACCGGCGCAGCTGTTCGATGTAAGCCAGCGCGGTTACCTGCGCGAAGGCTACTGGGCCGACCTGGTGCTGGTGGAAGACGTACCGTTCACCGTGAAGCGCGAAGACGTGCTCTCCAAGTGCGCGTGGTCGCCGTTTGAGGGCATGACCTTCCGTTCGCGCGTGGCCTCGACCTGGGTCAACGGCCAGCTGGCCTGGGATGGCACGCAGCTGGTGGGCGCGCCGAATGGCCAGCGCATGAGCTACGACCGCTGATGCGGGCAACCATGTTGGGCTTGGGCCTGCTGGCCCTGGCCCCGATGGGCGCGATCGCCCTGCTGCCCTCGCCCGCCCAGGCCCAGGCCGACGCCCGCGTGGTGTTCCCGGCCAGCGCGTCGCAGGGTGCGATGGTGATCGGCAAGGTGCCGGCCGGCAGCGTGGTGCAGTACGCCGGCCGTACGTTGCGGGTGAGCGGCTACGGCAGCGTGGTGTTCGGGATCGGCCGCGATGAGAAGGGGCCGTTGCAGGTCCAGGTGCAGCGCCCCGATGGCGGCAGCGAAACGGTGAGCATCGCGGTGACCCCGCGTGACTGGCCGGTGGAGCGCGTCAACGGCGTGCCGCCCAAGACCGTGAACCCGCCGCCGGCGATTGCCGAGCGGATCAAACGCGAGCAGGCGCAGGTGACCGCGGCGCGCGCGCGCGATGATAACCGTGCTGATTTCGCCCAGGCGTTCGTCTGGCCGGTGCAGGGCCGCATCAGCGGCCGCTTCGGCAATGCGCGGGTGTACAACGGGCAGCCGGGTTCGGGGCATTCGGGAATGGATATCGCGGTGCCGACCGGCACTCCGGTGAAGGCACCGGCGGCCGGCGTGGTGACGTTTGCCGGGCCGGACCTGTACCTGACCGGCGGTACGTTGCTGCTGGATCACGGGTTCGGGATCAGTTCGAACTTCCTGCACCTGTCGCGGATCGACGTGAAGGTCGGCGACCGCGTCGAGCAGGGCCAGGTAATTGCCGCAGTCGGCGCGACCGGCCGTGCGACCGGTCCGCACCTGCATTGGGGCATGAACTGGTTCGACACACGCATCGACCCGCTGCTGGTGCTCGAACGCGGGAAGTAACCGGCGGCCCTTACCACCGGGGTGGGTAGGGTCGGTTCCCGAACGACCGCCGATACCGGCGCAACACCCGGTAACGCATGACCTCAAACGAAGGCGTCTTTCCGGCCGAGGTCATGCGTTCCAGCGCCGATCATCAGGGTCGGCAGTCGTTTGGGAACCGACTCTACCGTCGGCGCGTCACGCCCGGATGACGCGACAAACGACGCGACGCGTCAAATGCCCCGCGCTACACCCCAGCATCACCCCCGGGCCGCCCACCAGGTGCGCAACAGGGTGCGCAACGGGGTGGCCTTGATCTCGCGGCCCTGCGACCGGGCCTGCTGGCGCGCGCACGCCAGCGAGGCATACAGGCGGCGCGGTCGCGGGCCGGCCACGCGGGCCGGCCACTGCCGCAGCAGTTGCTGCGCCCAGCGCTGCGTGGCATCGCCACTCTCCTCCGCCAGCAACGAACGCGGCACTGCGGCCACGCCCACTTCATGCAGGCGCTGGGCCAAGGTCTGCAGCACCACGGGAGTGGCCACATCGCCACGCACCGGGGTGGCGAACATCACTGCTTCCACCGCCGCCACGGCGGCACCGTAGGCCTGCAGGGCGCGTTGCGCATGCGCCGGATCCACGGCCACTGCGCGCGCTTCAATCAGGTCCGGCAACGCCGCGGCCAACTCGCCCCACGGCGCCCGCACCGGCTCCAGCACGCGGCCCAACGGATGGCGCGAACGCTGCGCGGCCCAGCTGCGCAGCTCCTCGCCCCACCACGCCAGCTTGGCGTCGGCCGGCATCGGGTCGCCGGCGATGTTGAGGATGTCGTCGAATTCCTGCAGCAGCGCGAACCACGCCAGCACCAGGGTGCGCTGGGACTGGGCGATGAACGGTTCGGCCACCTGCCATTCCGGCCAGCGGGTCCGCCATTTGTCGAGGAAGCTGTCGAGGGCGGTGGAGGTGGACATTGCGGATTCCTTGTGGAGCGCGTATCGACCGACGGCCGATACCTGCCTGTGTTGTCTGGCGCGCGGTTTGACCGGCGTCAGAGTGATACGGCCGGCGTTACCGGCGGGCTGCGGGCCAGGCGTCAGCGTGCTGGAGTGCTTCGGGTTGTTCGACCATTGCCTCGGCGCCCCAGGCCAGCGGGTCGTCGGCGTCCAGGCGGTAACCCCACAGGGCAGCAACCGAGGCCATGCCCGCGGCATTGGCGGCGACGATGTCGCGCTCGTCGTCGCCGACGTAGATGCAGGCGCCCGGGTCGATGCCCATGCGCTCGGCCGCGGCCAGCAGCGGCAACGGGTGCGGCTTGCGCTGGGCCAGGGTGTCGCCGCCGATCAGGACCGCGCAGCGGGTTTCCCAGCCCAGCTGCGGCAGGATCAGCCGCGCCAGGTATTCGGGCTTGTTGGTGACGATGCCCCAGGCACAGCCTGAAGCCTCCAACGCGTCGAGCATGCCGGCCACGCCATTGAACAGCACCGCGTGCTGGCCGATCAGCGCTTCGTAGCGATCCAGGAACTCCGGCACCAGCGCATCGCGTGCCTCCTGCCCCAGTTCGGGGAACGCCACGGCCACCATTGCCCGCGATCCTTTCGACACCACCGGGCGCAGCGCGTCCAGCGGGATCGGAGCGCGGTCGCGTGCGGCCAGCATGGCGTTGGCGGTGGCCAACATGTCAGGCGCGCTGTCGAGCAGCGTGCCATCCAGGTCGAACAGAACCGCTTGCGGGAAACCGGACTCAGCCACGGTCGCCAGTGTCAGGCTTCACCGCGTGGGCCAGGTAGTTGATGTCGGTGCGCGTGCTCAGCCGCGCGCGGTTGCGCCACGGTTCGTAGGCCATGCCACTGACATCGCGCAGGGTGAAATCGGCCTCGCGCAGCCACTTGCCCAACTCGGACGGCTTGATGAAATCCTGATAGTGGTGCGTGCCCTTGGGCAACAGGCGCGCGATGTATTCGGCACCGACAATGGCCACGGCAAATGCGGCCGGGGTGCGGTTGACCGTGGACAGGAACAGCTGGCCGCCGGGCTTGAGCAGGCGGTGGCAGGCGGCGATGATCGCGCCCGGGTCCGGCACGTGTTCCAGCATTTCCATGCAGGTCACCACATCGAAGCTGCCCGGCTGTTCGGCAGCCAGGTCTTCGGCAGCCTGCAGGCGGTAGTCGACGGTGACGCCCGACTCCAGACCATGCAGGCGGGCGACCTTGACCAGCTCCGGGGCCAGGTCGATGGCGGTCACGTCCGCGCCGGACTGGGCCAGGGCTTCGCTGAGCAGGCCACCGCCGCACCCGATGTCGAGCACGCGCGCACCGCGCAGCGTGACCCGGTCTGCAACGTACTTCAGGCGCACCGGGTTCAGCGCATGCAGCGGCTTCTGCGGGCCGTCAGCGTCCCACCAGCGGTTGGCGAGCGCGGCGAACTTGTCCAGTTCGGCCTGGTCGTAATTGGTGGAAGCGTGGGGGGCGTTCATGGTTGTCCTTTTCGCGCCTCAGGCGCGGATGTGACGAATGCGCTCGCGCCACTGGCGGGCGTTGGCGACGATGGCCGCGGTATCCATGCCGACCAGCTCGCGCTGGACCAGCTTGGGCTGCCCGGCAATCCAGACATCGCTGACCTGGTGGCGACCGGCGGCATACACCAGCTGCGAGAGCACGTGGTGCAGCGGCTGGGTTTCCAGCGCCGACAGGTCCACGCAGACCAGATCGGCCTGCTTGCCCACTTCGATCGAGCCGATGCGGTCGCCGAAGCCCAGCGCGCGTGCACCGCCCAGGGTGGCCGCACGCAGCGTGGTGGCCGCGTCCAGCGCGGTGGCGTCGTTGGCCACTGCCTTGGCCAGGATCGCCGCGGTGCGGTTTTCGCTGAACATGTCCAGGTCGTTGTTGCTGGCGCAGCCATCGGTGCCGATCGCCAGGTTGACCCCCGCGCGCTGCAGGGCGCAGGCCGGGCAGAACCCGGAGGCCAGCTTGAGGTTGGATTCGGGGCAATGCACCACGCTCACGCCGCGTTCGGCGCAGAGGTGGATTTCCGCTTCGGTCAGCTGGGTCATGTGCACCGCGATCAGGCGGTCGTTGACCAGGCCCAGGCGGTCCAGCCGCGCCAGCGGGCGCTGGCCGTGCAGCTTGATCGAATCGCTGATTTCCTGCGCGGTTTCATGCGTGTGCAGGTGCACCTGCATGTCCAGCTGGTCGGACAGCATGCGCACGCGTTCGAAATTGGCGTCGTTGACGGTGTACGGCGCGTGCGGGGCGAACGAGGTGCCGATCAGCGGGTCGTTCCGCCACTGGTCGTGCAGCTCGCCGGCCTTGGCGAAGTACTCGTCGTCGGTCTTGGCCCAGGCGGTGGGGAAATCGATGATCACCGCGCCGACCAGCGCACGGAAGCCGTGCTGCTTGTAGACCGCCGCCTGGACGTCGGCGAAGAAGTAGTTTTCGTTGGCGCAGGTGGTGCCACCGCGCAGCATTTCGGCGATGGCCAGGGTGGTGCCGTCGGCGACGAATTCCGGGCCGATCACCGCCGCTTCCACCGGCCAGATGTGCTGCTGCAGCCACACCATGAGCGGCAGGTCGTCGGCCACGCCGCGCAGCAGCGTCATCGGGTTGTGCGTGTGGGCGTTGACCAGGCCGGGCATCAGCGCCGCATCCGGCCGCGACACCACCTGGCAGGCGCTGAAGCGCGCGCGCGCTTCGGCGCGCGGCAGGATCGCCACGATTTCGCTGCCGCGCACGGCCACGGCATGGTCTTCCAGCACCACCGCATGCGGTTCGATCGGGACCACGTAACCCGCTTCGATGAGCAGATCACAGGGTTCGGGAATGCGGTTGGTGTCGGTCATGCGGTCTCGCTTTGAGTGCCGGTGATCCGACGATGCGGGATCACCGCGATGTGCGGGTGGGTAGCGCCGTCCACAGGCCGGTCCAGGCGGTGCGAGGGCCGACCAGCAGTCGGCGCTACCGTAATGCGACCTCTGGCCGCATTACTTGCCGGCGCGGGCCGAATACTCGCCCGAGCGGGTGTCGACCTTGATGATTTCATCCTGGTTGACGAACAGCGGCACGCGGACCACGGCGCCGGTTTCGAGGGTGGCCGGCTTGCCACCGCCGCCGGAGGTGTCGCCACGTACGCCCGGATCGGTCTCGGTGATCTTCAGTTCGACGAAATTCGGCGGCTGCACGAAGATCGGTTCGCCGTTCCACAGGGTCACGATGCAGGATTCTTCGCCCTTCAGCCACTTCTCGGCGCCGCCCATGCCCGACTTCGTGGCCTGGACCTGTTCGAAGGATTCCGGGTCCATGAAGTGCCAGTACTCGCCGTCGGTGTACATGTAATTCATGTTGGTATCGA
Organism: Stenotrophomonas sp. 22385; assembly: GCF_052045085.1. Lineage (NCBI taxonomy): Bacteria > Pseudomonadati > Pseudomonadota > Gammaproteobacteria > Lysobacterales > Lysobacteraceae > Stenotrophomonas > Stenotrophomonas sp. 22385. Next base: position 6,687 of record NZ_JBQEOG010000005.1, on the reverse strand, counting down.
CGACGTCGGCCTTCTCCACGTCGTCGGTGGCCTTCATGGTCATTTCGACCACGCGGCCGGACTTGATGAAACGGTACTTGATGCGGGTGAACGCCTGGCCCTTGCCCGGCTTGACGTACTCGGTCTCGGTAATGACCGCCGGTTCATTGTTGACCAGGATCTTCATACCGGTCTTGACGTCGTTCATGCCAACAGTGGCCATGCTGAAACTCCTGAATGGGCAAACGCCGCGCAGGCGCGGCGAGCCGGATAGAATGGGAAGGCTTTCCCTATGATAACCGCAGGCCCCCTTTCCATGCAGCTCTCCGCCACGCCCCTGCCCTCCCCTGTCCGCTGGCAGCAGCTGTGGCGCGAGGCGGTGCGCGACCCCCGGGCCCTGCTGGAGCAGCTGGGGCTGGACCCGGATGCGTTGCCGCTATCGGTCGAGGCTGCCGGACAGTTCGCGCTGCGGGTGCCACAGGGCTTCATTGCGCGCATGCGCCACGGCGACCGCCACGACCCACTGTTGCGCCAGGTGCTGCCGGTCACCGACGAGCTGCAGCATGCCCCGGGTTTCACCCTGGATGCGGTCGGCGACGGGCTGGCGCGCAAGGCTACCGGGGTGATCCAGAAGTACCAGGGCCGCGCCCTGCTGGTGACCACCGGCAGCTGCGCGATCAACTGCCGCTACTGCTTCCGCCGGCATTTCGATTACGGCACCGAGAACGCGGCCCGCGAGGGCTGGCGCGAGGCGGTGGATGCCATTGCCCGGGACCCGGGCATCGACGAGGTGATCCTGTCCGGCGGTGACCCGTTGTCGCTGGCCACCCACAAGCTGGTGGAGCTGACCCAGGCGCTGAAGCAGATTCCGCACCTGCGCCGCCTGCGCATCCACAGCCGGCTGCCGGTGGTGCTGCCCGAACGCGTGGACGAGGAACTGGTGCAGTGGATCGCCGCCCTGCCCTGGCCGGTGGCATTCGTGATCCATGCCAATCACGCCAACGAATTCGATGCATCGGTGGACGCGGCCATGGCGCGCCTGCGCGGTGCCGGCGCTACCCTGCTGAACCAGGCGGTGCTGCTGCGCGGGGTAAACGATTCGCTGCAGGCGCTGCAGGACCTGAGCGAGCGCAGTTTTGCCGCGGGCGTGCTGCCGTATTACCTGTACCAGGTGGACAGGGTGCAGGGCGTGGCGCATTTCGAGGTGGACGATGCCACGGCCAGATCGCTGCACGCGCAGCTGACGGCGCGGTTGTCGGGGTACCTGGTACCGAAGCTGGTGCGGGAAATTTCGGGCGATTCCAGCAAACGGCCGGTCTAGGGTTCCGATTGACACGCAATCCACGCGGCGAACGCAACCCGCCGAAAAAAAGCGAAGCGCGACGCTGCGGGTAGGTGACGACCGTTGGTCGTCACGCCTTCACCGTCCCGATTCGATCATCTCGACGACGTCGGTGGCCGTGATCGGCACGCTCAGCCAATAGCCCTGCGCCAGATCGCAGCCGCGCTGGCTCAGCAGGTCGAACTGCACTTCCTGTTCGATGCCTTCGGCCACCACAGTGATGCCCAGCGCGTGGGCCATGGCGATGATCGCCGTGGTCAGGGCCAGGTCGTCCGGGTCGCGCTGCATGTCGGCCACGAAGCTCTTGTCGATCTTCACCCCGTCCACCGGCACCTGGCGCAGGTGGCTCAGGCCGGAGAAACCGGTGCCGAAATCATCCAGCCACACCTTCACGCCCGTGCGGTGGAGCTTGTCCAGCAGCGCCGCAGCCAGCATCTCATCGCCGATCACCGCCGTTTCTGTCAGCTCCAGGTGCAGGCGCGAGGCCGGCAGGCCGGTGTCGCGCAGGCAGTCGGCCACCAGCGTGGGCAGCTCACCTCCGCGCAGCTGGCGCGGGGATACGTTGACCGACACGAACATGCCTTCGCCATCGGACGAGTGCGGCCACTGCACCGCCTCCATGCACGCCGCGCGCAGCACCTTCGGACCGATCACTTCGATCAGGCCGCTCTGTTCGGCCACTTCGATGAACACCGACGGCGGAATGGTGCCCAGCGTGGGGTGCTGCCAGCGCAGCAGCACCTCCACCCCGACCATGCGGCGGTCGCGGGTGCGGAAGATGGGCTGGTAAACCAGGCGCAGCTCGCCGCGCTCCCAGGCGCCGCGCAGTTCCTGTTCCATGTGCACGCGGCGTTCCACCGCATGGTCCATGGCACGGCTGTAATAGCGGTAGCAGTTCTTGCCCGCGACCTTGGCCTGGTACATGGCGATGTCGCCATTCTTCAGCAGCGTGGTCGCATCGGCGGCATCGTCCGGGAACAGGGTCACGCCGATCGACGTGCCCAGGAACAGCTCCCGGCCCTGCACCACCAACGGCTTGCTCAGCTCGCGGACCAGGATTTCAGCGAGCTGGCGCGCGCTCGCGGCAACGTCGCCGTCACCGATCAGGATCACGAACTCATCGCCGCCGAAGCGTGCCAACAGCGCTTCGTCGCCACCGGCCTGGGCCACGGCCGCGCTGATACGCTGGGCGAACTGCAGCAGCGCCTCATCGCCGGCCTCATGGCCGAGCGTGTCGTTGACGCGCTTGAAGTCGTCCATGTCGGCGAACAACAGGGCCAATCGGTGGTTGGAGGCGCGCGCGGCCATCAGCCGATGGTCCAGCGCCTCGCGGAATGCCAGCCGGTTGGTCAGGCCGGTCAGTGCATCGGTATAGGCCATGTGGCGTACTTCGCGGTCGTGGCGCGCAATCGCCTCGCTCATCCGACCGAATGCGCGCACCAGCTCGCCCACTTCATCCTGGCGACTGCTGTTGCTCAGCTGCGGGCGGTAGTCGCCGGCCTCGATCTGGCGCGCCGCGGCGGCCAGCCCCCGGATCGGGCCGACCAGCGTTCGCTGCACATACACGATGACCACCACGCCGATCACCAGCAGCAGGCCCAGCATCAACAGCAGCCAGCCCAGGTGCCGCTTGCCGACCTGCTGCAGGCGCTCGCCCAGGGTCAGGTTGGCCCGCTGCTCCATGGCCTGCACGTCATCCAGCGCCATGCCGACCCGGACGCCGCCGATGCGCTGGTTGCCGATCATGATGGGCATGGCGTTGTCGAGCACCTTGGGCGACTGCTGCACCACCAGCTTGCGCGCGCCCACCGCGCCGGGGGCCAGCGGATCTTCCATGGGGCGACCGAAATCGATCACTTCGGCCGAGCCGTCGTGGATCAGCCTGCCGTCCTCGTCAAATACCAGCACGTAGCGCACCACCTGCTGCCGCGAGGTATTGCGCACCAGCGCACCCACCTGGGCCAGGTCGTTGTAGTACAGCGGGTTGGCCAACGCATCGGACAGCTCGCGTGCCAGCGCCTCGCCGCGGCTGCGCACGCTGCGGTCGAACAGTTCGTGGATGACGCTGCCGCTGAGGTGCTTGACCTCGTCCTGCATCGCTGCCTGGCGCCCAAGCACCACGGCTACGATCGCCACCACCACCACCATTGCCCCGCCCATCGCCAACACAAAACGGGACTGCATTCCGGAACCCAACGGCCTCATTCCACTTCCATCCGCACGCGTGTAAGACCCTGTTTCAATTCATCCAAACGGTGCTGCATCTGCGCATCGACCCGATGGAACCCGGACGTACCAAAAAACTTCTCGAGCGCATCCTGCGCCTCCGGATCCGAGGCGGCATCCAGCAACACCTGCTGCAACCTGTCCCGCACTTTCGGGTCCAGCCCTGCCCGCACCATTTCCACTGCGCGCGGATACGGCTCGGTTCGGTGGATGGCGCGGAAATCCCGGCGGAACGCAGCCGGGATCCGGTGCGGATCGGCCCAGTCCACGCTGCTGACCGCACCAGCGTCCACCATGCCCTTGTGCACGAACGTGGCGATGTTTGCCTCCGACCGCGCGAACACATATCCCACCGTATCAGGCGCGGCCGCATCGCGCGCCGACAGCAGGATCTCCGGGGTCAGCCCGTTCTGCAACAGGGTCATCACGGGTACCAGGTAGGCGCTGGTGGACGCCACGTTCTGCAGGGCCAGGGTGCGGCCCTTGAGATCGGCCAGGGACGTGACCGGGCTCTCGCGGCGTACGAAGAACACGGTCTGGTAGTCGCGCACGCCGCTGCGTTCGGTCAGCAGCAGGGGCTGGGCGCCGCTGCGCAGGCCCAGGTTGACGGCGGCGCCGGAGGTTTCGGTCACCCAGTCGACCCGGCCACGGCGCAGGTAGCTGGCCATCTGCTGCGCATCGGGCGCCATCAGGATGCGGCCTTCGGTGATACCGACGTCACGCATGCGCGGGACGACGTAGTCGAGCAGGGGTTGCAGTTGCGCATAGTGTGACTTGGGGTTGTCGCTGATCCGGCCAAGCACGAGTACGGTCCCCGGTTCGGCAGGGTCCGTGCCGGCGGCGCCGGGACCGGCCGCTGCGGTACCGACCATCATGACGATGGCCAGCCACAGCAACCCTCCCTGCAACAGCCCTCGCAGTGCCGGCAATCCCATTCGCTCCCCCCAAGGAATCGAAACAGCCTACCCGAAAAAATGAGACGTGCGTCAGGTCATTCCGGTTTGGCGTTCGCCAATCGGGCCATCCGTTGGGCGTCGGCCAGAATGCCGCGCAACAGGCGCACTTCCTGTTCGCTCAGTTCGGTACGCAGGAACAGCCGGCGCAGCTTGCGCATGGCCGAGTCCGGGGCGCGCCCCTTGTGGAAATCGATCTCGTCCAGGGTCTGGCCCAGCTGGCCGAACAGGCCTTCCACCTGGGCATGGCTGGCCGGTTGTTCACGGTGTTCAGGATCGGCAGGCGCGGCCGCCTCCACTCCGCCCAGGCTGGCCATGCGCAGTTCATACGCCAGCACCTGCACGGCCGCGGCCAGGTTCAGCGAACTGAATTCCGGGTTCGAGGGAATATGCACGGCCAGGTGGCACAGCTGCAGTTCTTCATTGGTCAGGCCGGTGCGCTCCCGGCCAAACACGAACGCCACTTCGCCATCAGCCTCGGCCGCCTTGGCCAGGGCGCGCTGGGCGGCCGTGCCAGGCAGCAGTTCTTCAAGCTGCACCCGCCGGGCGCGGGCGGTGCAGCCCAGTACCAGCCGGCAATCGGCCACGGCGTCGGCCAGCGTGGCGACCACGGGGGCATCGCCGAGCACGTCCTCGGCGCCGGCGGAGCGGCGGAAGGCCTCTTCGTCCAGCGGCTTTTCGGGGGCCACCAGCACGAGCCGGCCCAGGCCCATGGTCTTCATGGCACGGGCGGCGGCGCCCATGTTGCCGGGGTGCTGGGTGCCCACGAGGACGAAACGGATGCGGGAAGATGCGGATTCAGTGGACATGAACGGGCCAAACGCGAGCAGGACAGTCACAAATGGTAAACTGTGCGGCCGGCCTCTGCGCCGGGACCGCTCTTTTCCCCCGCCAGTACCCCCTACTCTGCCTTTCCGGGAGCTTTTCGCCATGCAGAAACCCGCCGTCACCGTCATGGTCAAGGCCGCCCGCCTCGCCGGCAACGTCCTGTTGCGCAACATCAACAAGCTCGAGGCGTTGAACGTCGTGCAGAAGGGGCGCATGGACTATGCCAGTGAAGTCGATGCGGATGCGGAAAAGGTGATCGTCAAGGAACTCAAGCGCGCCTATCCCGAGTACGGGATCATGGGCGAGGAAGGCGGCGTGCAGGCCGTCAACCGCTACATGTGGGTGATCGACCCGCTCGACGGCACCAGCAACTATCTCCGCGGCTTCCCGCACTATTGCGTTTCCATCGCCCTGGTCGAAAACGGCGAGCCGATCGACGCGGTGATCTTCGACCCGCTCCGCAATGAACTGTTCACCGCCAGCCGTGGCGCCGGCGCGGTGCTGAACGACCGCCGCATCCGCGTGGCCGACCGCAAGGACCTGGCCGGCGCGATGATCCACACCGGCTTTGCCCCGCGCGAACGCAACCGCACCAGCGCCCAGCTGAAGGCAGTGGACGCGCTGCTAGTCCAGGCCGAAGACGTGCGTCGCACCGGTTCGGCCGCGCTGGACCTGGCCTACGTGGCCTGCGGTCGCGCCGACGCCTACTTCGAAGCGGGCGTGAAAGCCTGGGACATCGCCGCCGGCGTACTGCTGGTCCGCGAGGCCGGCGGCCGCGTCTGCGACTTCAAGGGCGCCACCCCGGGCCGCATGGACAGCCGTGGCCCGGAAACGCAGCAGATCGTCGCTGGCAACGTGAAGAACACCGACATCCTGCAGAAGGTGCTGGTCAACACGGGCTACGCCGCTGAGTTCGACGCGAAGTTCTGATCGGTTCGGATGTGAGATTCAAGCGACGGCGCCTTCGGGCGCCGTTTTTCGTTTGGGTCTGCGCGTAGAGCCGTTGGCTGTTTGGTTGTTCCTGCGCGGGCGAGGGCGGGGATGCCCTGGCCGGACACGCGTGAACCCATCCATGGGGCTTATCGCGGCATCCATGCCGCTCAAAGTCCGGCCAGGGCATCCCCGCCCTCGCCCCCTCAGTTCTCTGCGGCGACCGGACACAAGATCAAAAGCATTGGCCCGGCACATTCGGGTTACCGCTCAGCCACGCATGGCGTGGCTCTACTGCGCAACAAGTCGCTCGACCCAACGCCATCTGCCGTTGATTTCCTGTCCGCCGTCGTATTCCGTCTGGGGAGCGGGGTGGAGGGGGTAGCGGGGCTTTGAGCAGCATGGATGCTGCGATAAGCCCCATGGATG
>NZ_JBQEOG010000004.1:0-364688 GCF_052045085.1 Stenotrophomonas sp. 22385 | reverse complement strand
AAGAGCCTCCACGGATGGATTCACGGCGCCCCCCGCAAACCCACACCCGCCGGCCAAGCCGCAGACGTCCGCAGACCAGGGCTTTTGCTGTTGTTTTTTGCTTTTGCTCTGCGCCTTACGCGCCAACCGACATCACTCGCAACGAATCGCCGTGATGATGTTGTCCTTGTCGAGGAAGACGCGCAGGCGGTCGGAGCGGCGGTCGCGGGTGGCGATGGTGGAGCCGGGGCCGATCGGGATGATCAGGCCGGCGCCGCTCTGCTTGAAGACGGTGCGCAGGGTGGCTTCGTCGGCGTTCTTGCCGATGGCCCAGGTCAGGCCTTCGGCGTGGCATTCGCCGCTGCCGGCGATTTCCGGGCCGGGCGCGGTGGCACAGGCGGACAGGGACAGAGCGGTGGCAAAGGCCACCAGCGGAAGCACGTTGCGCGAACGGGTCGTCATGGGTCGCTCCTGCGGTTGCCAGCCCCGACCATACCACCGCCGTGGTGGCGCCGGGGTGGGCGCCGCTACACTGGCGGCCGGAGTCGACGAAGGAGTGGGCGGTGCTGCACGTGTTCATGCTGGGTGGGCGCCACGCCCGCGCGCGGATCGAGGTTCATGACGTGGCGTTCGCCAACGTTGATCGCATCGAGGATGCGTATCCGCAGCTGCGCCGGGACTGGTTTGGCGAGATCAAGGGCCTGCACGTGGACGGCTGGCTGGCCGTCGACGGTGTCGAGGACCATCGCGTGCGGTTTGGCGATGCCGCACCGGCGGAGGGGGAGCCGCGGCTGTTCTTCGTCAACCTGGGGGGCTACGTGCCCGGCGCACTGGGCGAGGCGCATGACTACGTGTTGCTGGTCGCGCCCGACCTGGCGGCCGCCAGGCGCAAGGCCAAGGCACTGCAGGACGCCCGCTGGAGCAAGCCGCATACCGATGCCGTGCTCGAGGTGGATGACTGCATTGCCATCGACCAGGTAGGCGGCCGGCATGTGCAGCTGGTGCGTGGTGCGCACGCCGGCATTGAGCAGGTCAGCGACTACATCGTGATCGGCTGAGCGCGCACCGCCGCCCACAGCGCATCCAGGTGCTGCACGAACGGTGCCGGCGCCGCCGCCAGGTTCGCGCTGTCGTGGCGCTCCCCGCCGCGCGGCTCCTCCCCAGGCAGTGACACCCCAGCGTCCCCTTCGATGCCGTACCGCGTGCCGCCATCGATCAGGCTGACATGCAGCTGGTGCGGGTCGCCGCCGCCCCCACAGAATGTGCGGCTGGCCAATGTGATCTCTGCCTGCCCATCGCCGTCCAGGTCGGTCACGCCCACGTGCTCCAGGAGCCAGCCGGCGTCCAGGTCGAGACCGGCGCAGGGCTGGCGGATCTGGCGGTGCCATTGCCTGCTCCAGACCGTATTGGGACCAGGCCGGGCGTGCATCTGCGCGGTCAGGACCACCACGTCAAGCACCTCGCCGCTGTCGGCATGCTCAAGGGTTTCGCTTCTCCGCTCGAGCACCAGCAGGCCTTCCCCGTGACGATCGCGGAAATGCAGCCGCCGAAGCACGGCATCGCCGCCCGGCAGCGGGGCGGCCGTGGCTACCGGTTCGGGAAGCAGGATCAGCGCTGGCGCCACGGCCGGTACCTCGCCCGCGCAGGCGGCCACGGCCAGGCAGGCGACGCCCACCAGGACAGGGCGGAATGGACGGGTCAGACAGGAAGGTTCGTGCATGGGGGAGTGGTCGCGCATCTGCGGCGATCATCACCCGTCCCCATTGGCATGGCCACGCCCCGCGTCGCGACCGGCTTGTTCAGGGCCGCAAAGACCCATCGGACGCCTGTTGTTGCACTGCAGCGATCTCGCCGGCGCTAGCCCGCTGCAAAACAGCCACGTTATAGTGGTGGATCAATGCGGTGCCCGCTTTCGTGCCCGGGCTGTATGGCGCGTCGTACCTGACCAACTTCATGACTGCTGAAACGACTACTCCGCCGGCCGCTCCGGCCCAGGCTTCCGGTCCGCTGTTCTACCGCCAGCCGCTGCCGCTGCAATCGGACAAGCACGCCAACTGGCGCCTGCGTCCGGGTTCGCTGGCGTTTGCCGCCGAGACCAACGCCATTCCGGCCGTGATCGGCGAATTCGGCATGGCGGCCCAGCATTTCCCCATCCTGTTCACCGGGCAGGATGCCTCGCCGATCGTGGCGGTGGGCCTGGCCCGCCGCAATCTGTTCGTGGCCGATGGCAAGTGGGCCGACGATACCTACGCGCCGGCCTACCTGCGCCGCTACCCGTTCGTGTTCATGCAGTCCGATGAAGACGGCAACTTCCTGCTGGCACTGGACGCTGATTCGGAGCAGGTCAACCAGGGCGTCAGCGACGAAGGCGAGCCGTTGTTCGTTGACGGCAAGGCGACCGAACTGGTCGACAACGCCATGAAGTTCTGCGCCGATTTCACCCGGGAATATGAGCAGACCCGCCAGTTCAGCGCCGCGCTGAAGGAACAGGACCTGCTGGTCGAGCGCAGCATCGACGTCACCCTGCCCAGCGGCGAAAAGATGTCGGTGAACGGCTTCTACGTCGTGGATGTCGAGAAGTTTGCCAAGCTGCCCGACGACATCATCGTTGCCTGGCACCGTAATGGTTGGCTGGCCTCGATCCACCACCACCTGAGTTCGCTGGCGCGCTTCAATGCGCTGGTGCAGCGCCAGAGCGCACAGGTCGCGGCCGCTGCCTGAGCAGCCAGCGTGTGAGTGCGCAGACGGCGGCCGCAGGGTCGCCGTTTTTGTTTGGCCAGCGGTCAGGAACTGCTGTTCCGTGAACGGCCCAACTGTCTCCGGAACCCTTCAAGCTTGCTCGAGCGTGGCTGGAGATCGATCCCCACCCAGCGGTCCTGCTCCCGGCCGTCGGCGTCGATCTGCAGTTCGTGATGGAACAGTTCGCGAAGGCTGATGAGGCTGTCGCAGATACCGGTGATCTCGCTGATCGAGGCGATCACACGGCGGCCGCTGCCCAGCCGTTGAACCTGCACGACAAGATCAACCGCACCGGCGATCTGCCGACGCAAGGTGTCTTCGCTGCCCTGAAAGCCCGCGAGTCCGGCCAGTATTTCCAGCCGCTGCAGGCAGTCACGCGGCGAGTTGGCACGGAGGGTCGCCATGGAACCGTCATGGCCTGTCGCCATCGCCTGCAGCATTTCAAGTGCCTCGGCACCCCGCAGTTCACCGACCAGGATCCGATCGGGACGCATGCCCAGGCTGCCGCGCATCAGCTCGCGGGTACTGACCGCGGTCTGGCCGTCCGGGCCCGCTGGGCGGCTTTCGAGGCGGACGACATGCGGGTGCTTGAGGGTCAGTTCGGCAACCTCTTCAACGGTGGCAATGCGTTCGTGGGCGGGGATGCATCCGGCCATTGCGTTGAGCAGCGAGGTCTTGCCCGATTCGGCGGTGCCGCAGATGAGGACGTTGCAGCGGCCACGCACCATGGCGTTCAACAGCGCGTGCACGGCCGGATCGAACGTGCCCATGCGCAGCAGTTCGTCACAGGTGAAGGGGATCCTGCGGAACTTGCGGATGGATACCACCGGGCCATCAAGAGCCAACGGCGGAATGATTGCATTGAGATGGCCGCCCGCGGGCAGGCGCACATCGGCAATGGGGCTGTCTTCGTCGAGGCGGCGGCCCAGCGGGGCCAGGATCCGGCGCAGGATGCGCAGCAGATGATCATCGTCGGTGAAGCGCTGGCTGATGGGCGTCAGTTGCCCGCCCTGGGAGACGTGGATGTCGCGGTAGCCATTGATCAGGATGGCGTCGATGGCAGGGTCGCGCAGCAGGTCGTCCAAGGGGCCGAAGCCGGTCAGTTCCTTGACCAGGGCGGCAGCGACGACCTGCATTTCAGCGGTGTTGACCGGGATGCGCCATTCCTGCACGAACCGTTCGGTCTCGGTGGTGACGTAGCGCGCGACCGTGACGGGCGACCAGGCGTCGATGTCGACCTGGCCGTCCTCGATGCTGTTGAGAAGGTGCTCGTGCGCCGCTGCCAGCACCCGGAGAAAGTCCTCGGACTGGGCAAACGGCACCCGGGGTTCCGCGGCGGGATGGGCGGGCATCAAACCCGCACGCGAAGCGGCATGATCGAAGGGAGCTACTTTCTTTTCCATGGGCTGCGGTCCAGGAAGCGCAGGATGTTCTGCAGCGGGGAGTGGGGCCGGGCAGGCGGCGCCGCCGGGCGCAAGCGCGCCAGCAACGGCGCCAGGGCGCGCAGGTAGGGTGCGCGCGGTGCATCGTGCAGCAGCAGGTGCCCATGGGTGGCGCTGGTCTGCAGGCGGTCGCAGCAAGGCAGGCTGGCCAGCAGCGGCAGGCCGAACCGGGCAGCGATCTGGGTCGGCCCGAGCCCGCCGCCTGGGCCGTTGCGGCGGTTGATGACCAGGTGCAGGCGGGCATCGCGGTTGCCGATGGCGTCCAGATGTTTCAACACCTGGTCCAGTGAGACCAGGCTGCCGATGGCCGGGTCGGCGATCAGCCATATCTCGTCGGCACCGTTGAGCAGCGAGCGGGGAATCTGACGCACCGGCACGCCGCCCAGGTCGCACAGCACCGTCCCGAACACGCCGCGCAGACGCTGCATCAGTACGGCTGGATCGGCGAGGGTGGCACCCTCGCCGCCTGCCGGCTGCCCCAGCAGGCGCAGTCCACCTTCGTGACGCGTCATCACCGTGGTGACCACGCTCGCGTCGATGCGATTGGCGTGGCGCAGGGCATCCTCGTAATGGAAGTGGCTGTCCACGTTGAGGTACAGCGCGGCATCGCCTGTCGGCTGGCCGAGGTCAACCAGCAGCGTGTCGGGCGCGTCGCCCCCTCCAGCGCGATGCGGCGCGAGCTGTTGCGCCATGACGCCCAGATGCGTGGCCAGAGTACTGGTACCGACGCCGCCGCGTACGCCCAGCAGCAGGATCAATCGAGCCCTTTCGGCTCCCTGCGCCGGCTCGGCGGGAACGTCGGCGGGCAGCGCTCCGACACGCCCCACCACGGCGTCGATCTCGGCGGTGCTGGCCTCCAGGTCGAGGATGTCGCGCAGGCCCGCACGTACGGCCGCAACGACCCCTTCCTCGTTCCTCGCGGACGTCGAGCCGACCGCGACCAGCGGCAGGTCGGGATGACTGCGCTGGAGCCGCCTGGCCAGTTCGTTGGATGCCTGCGCGCTCCCGTCCAGGTAATCCAACAGCACCAGGCAGGTGCCGTTGCGACGATGAACGTCGAGGGCGCCGGCCGGTGCGGCGCTGTCCTGCCAGTGCACGCGCATGCCGACCGGGAGCCGGGCTTCGAGCAGGGCAGCCAGATGGCTGCCCGGCGCATAGAGGACGAGCGTCATTGGCGGCGGCTTGGGGTGCAGCAACTGGAGGCTGGCGGCCATGGGCTGTCGTCCTTGCGCGCGGGGCGCGTCGGACGATGTTCCGCCATCGCAGGCCCCGGCGGATGCACAAAATCGGCAGGGTGCGCGGTGGCATCAGGGGAGGGGACCGATCACCGTCGGTGAAGGAAGCATATTGACGCCGTGTAGACATCTTCACGCGGACACTCGGGCGGAAGCAGCGATGCTCATTCGCACCGATACAGCCACGCATTCCAACGGGGGGAATGCCCAGCAATCCAGGGGAGGGCAGCAGGGTCGATGGTGACCACCCTGCGGTCACCCCGCAAGGGAAGCCACTGTCATGGTCGATGGTGAAGTGCGGCAGGGTCACGATTCCAGGTTGCGCCAGCATGATCTGGCGTCCTTGAGCAGCGTGCTCCGCGTATGCGATCTGGAACTGGTGCTGCTGGATGACAACGGGCCGCGGGCCTCGATCCAGTCGCAGGTCCATGATGAATCGCTGTTCTGCACGGCCACGTGTGCTTTCCAGTGTCGTGGACGCTTCGTGCTGCCGGCCGAATGGTGCCTGCTGGGCTTCATCCACGAGACCGACGAAGCGCGAAGCTGGTGCCACGGGGTAAGCCTGGGCGCGGGGACGGCGCTGACGGTATTTCCGGAAGGCGCCAGCGAATTCGCGCTCAGTGCCGGCACCCGTTTCAGTTTCCTGCTTGCCCCCATGCAACGGATGCAGCGCAAACTCACCGAGCTGAGCCTGTGCTCGAACCTGCCGTTCGGGCAGACGCTGTCGCTGTTCCAGGCGGACGCTGGCGGCAGCGGATCCCGCCTTGCCCAGCGCTACACGCAGCTTCCCGCCTGGTTGTGCAATGAGAACGCGGTGCTGCCGCCGGATGCGGTCGATACGCTGCTGCACGATCACGTCCAGGCGTTGCTGGCTGCCCGGGGACAAAGCCGGCCGGCCAACTCCCGCGCGCGGCGCGCGCATTACCTCATCGCACAGCGCGCAGAGAGTTTCATGCGGCAGAACCTGCGGCGCAACATCTACATGCACGAGATCTGCGCTGCCGCCGGCGTGAGCGAACGTGCCCTGCGCTATGCCTTCGAGGACCTGTTCGGGACGTCGCCGAACAGGTACCTGTCGATGCTGCGGCTGTGCGCCGCGTGCCGGGGGCTGTCAATGGCCGACGCTACCCGCAGGTCGGTGAAGGCGGTGGCGCTCAGCTGCGGCCTGTGGGATCTGTCGCGGTTCGCCGACAACTACCGGCGTGTGTTCGGTGAACTTCCGCGCGATACGTTGATGCGGGCGCCCACGACGACGGGCATTCCCGCCTGAGTGCACGTTTCCGGCACCGTGCCGGAATTGCACATCCACGTGCCGCAATTCTCCCTCGTCTTGCCGGAACACACAGTCGTGCTGCCGGATCGAGGCGTCTTCGCGTCCATTCCACGGCTCTAATGACCACGAAGCGCCAACGCGTGGAAGGTCACCTGGATGCACAGGATCCCGCGACCGGCACACTTTGTCCTGGCTCGCTGTCAACCGCGGGATGTCTCCCCCGTCATCGCTCAGGGGGCAGCGAGCCAGGCCATTCTTCGATGGCGATGCGTCTCAGCTGCGGCCCCGCTCGCTGGTAATGACCGCCCCTTCGCGCATCACGAGGGTCACCGGCGTCCGTTCGACAACATCGAGCAACCGCTGCCACTGCGCGTCATCGAGCGCACCGGTGGCATGCAGGACCCGGTGGACCAGCAGCCGGTTGTCGGCGTCGCGGGAGGAGGAAAGCTCGGCGCGGAACGTACCGAGATCCCAGCCCTTCTTCTCCGCATACATGCGCAGGGTGATCGCCGTGCAGGCCGACAACGCAGCCAGGTACAGTTCGAACGGCGCCATGCCCGCGCCCTGGCCACCCAGCGTGGCCGGTTCGTCGGCCACCACGACATGTGTGCCGGCCTGGATCTGGTGCCGGTAGTCGGGGCCGTCGGAGATAATCTGGACCTGTGCCATGGGGCGTGCTTTGCAACTGGAAGGATGCACGGAGCATGCCACGCGGGCACGCCGCACGCAGCCTGCCGGCGACGGGACGGAGTGTTGCCGTCGACGGTGGATCATTCCACGCCCGGAATGATCACCTTCAGCGCAGTTGCCTCGGCCTCGCAGTCCTGCGCCACCACGCCGCTGCCGCGCAGGCTGTCGATCTCGGCGCGGGCGGCGCGCATGTCCGCGTTGAAGGTTTCATTGGCATGCAGCACCGCGACGGCGCCAGCGCCGACCGCGCGGCCTTGCAGCACGTCGCTCTGCCAGTGCGCGTTGCAGATGAGCCGGTTTTCGCCGAAGGCACGGCCGCGCGCGAGCACGGCGTCGGCCTGGGCCGGGCTCAGCTCGCTGAGCAACAGGGCCCAGGCCCAGCCGATCGATGTGTGCCCTGACGGATACGAGCCGTCGGTGCGCAGTGAGGCTTCGTCGGGCGGGAAACAGGTCCTCTCCTTGTAGAACACGAACGGCCGGGTGCGCTTGTAATGATCCTTGGCCGCGTACGTGGCCAGGCCCGCATCGACGAGGCTGCGTTGCAGCAGCAGGTACAGGCGAGGGGTGTCCTGCTGGCTGATCGGCACCCCCAGCGCGCACGAGAACGTGCCGGCCACCTGCGGGAAGCGCAGGTCGGCGTCGCGAATGGCCAACGCATAGCGCGTGCCGGACTTCAGCTTCTGCGCCGCCCGGCTGATTGCCTGGTCGCGGGCAAACCCGGGCGAGCCCTTGGCGGGGGGTGGCGGCAGCAGCGCCAGGCTGTCGGGCAGGTCGCGGCCCAGGTAGCCGGCGGGCACGCCCGGGCGCAGTTCGGGGACCGGCGCAGGCGGTGGCGGCAGCGCGGAGGGGTGCGCCACCGGTGATGGGGCGGTCAGCGGGCCTGTGGCGCAACCGACCAACAGCGCGACGGTAAGCCAGGACGTCCTGCGAAGAGCGGGCATGGAAAACTCCAGACGTGTGGGTGCAATCTGTCGCCGCCAGTAGTTCTACTGGCCGGGCGTCCCACGTGGGGCAGCGTCGCGCAGGGGAAAGCGCACCTCGATCCGCGCGCCGCCCAGCGGGCTGGTGCCCACATGCAGGGTGCCGGCCAGCAGCCGCGCGCGCTCTTCCATGCTGATCAGGCCCAGCCCAGGCGTGCGCCGAAGGCGGCTGTCCAGGATGCCCACGCCATCATCATCCACCCGCAGCACCACGTTCTGCCCGCGCACGCACACCAGTACATCGGCCACGCTGGCCTGCGCGTGCTTGTCCACGTTGTTGACCGCTTCCTGCACGATCCGGAACAGGCTCAGCTCCTGTTCGTCGTCCAGGTGCGGTGCATCCTCGATGCTGCAGCGCACCCGCAGGCGCCCCCGCGCGTTGCGCTTGATGCAGAACGCATCCAGCGCACTGGCAAGGCCGGTGAAACGCAGGATGCTGGGATGCAGTTCGTGGGAAATGGCGCGGATGTCGTTGGAAACCGACAACAACTGGTCCTGCAGCTCGACGACGCTGGGGCGCTCGGCGGGCGGGATGTGGTTGCGCAATGTGCTGAGCCGGATCGAAATCGCGGCCAGCGACTGGTTGACGTCGTCATGCAGGTCGCGCGCAATCCGGGTGCGTTCCTCTTCCTGCACCACCAGCATCCGCCCGGTGACCTCGCCAAGGCGCGCGTACGCACGCTGCAGCTTGATCCGGTTGGACAGCTTCTGCTCGGACAGTGCGCCCAGGAACAGCAGCGCGAGCCCAGTGCACAGGGTCCAGGCCTGGCCGGTGAGCAGGTTGCGTTCGGGCGTCCAGAAACCGAACGGCCCCATTGATTCCAGCCCCAGCTGCATCCCCAGCACGGCGACCGCCAGCAGGGTCATCGACGCACCCGCGATGCCAAACACGATCAGCGTCCAGACCAGCAGTGGGATCGGGGCCAGGGTAAGCAGCGGGGTGACCACGCCGTCCTGCCAGTCCACGGTCCATAACATCACCAGCACCGCCATCAGGACCAGGGCCAGGCCCGCGTTCCGCCAGTGCCAGCCGTGCCGTCGCTCGGGCGCATCAAGGATGCGGGCAAGGTTGACCAGGGCCGGCACCAGCAGCAGGTAGCTGACGCTGCTGGTCAGGGCGAACTCGCGCATGGCGGCCGGTTCCAGCGCGTCGCCACGCCCGCCCAGCGCCAGCGCGTACCACCACGCTCCGCACAGCGGCAGCAGCACGCAGGCCAGCAGCAGGAACAGGGTCAGGTCGCGGTAGTCTTCCAGTGCGGCGCGCTCGCCGCGCCAGCGCAACAGCAGCCATGCCACCACCGCGGCCATGGTGAATTCCCCAAGGCTGGCCAGCAGGCGCGGCAATGCTGACAGCGGCACCAGCAGCAACGACAACACCGTGCCGGCACAGGCGGCAAGCAGGCACCGGCGCCATTGGTTTCGCGGCGTGAACAGCAGCCAGCCCAGCAGGAGTGGACCTGGTACCCACAGCACGTGCAACCGCGGCGCGTCGGCCAGGGTGGGCAGCCAGTGGCCGAGCATGCAGCCGACCAGCAGCGGAAGCACCGTTGTTATGAGAACGCGCACGTCCAGTGGAGATGATGTGAAGCGTTTCCGGCGTGGAAAAGGAAGTCGACTGCGGACAGTGTCGGGCGGAGACGCTTCGACCTGGTTCACCTGGCTGCCTGCCTGCACTCTGCACCTCGGGGAGATGCGCGGGATCGCCACACTGGCTATCCATGCGCCGTAACGTGGTACGACTTTCGGGTGAGCAAGGGACTGCGACCGGTCATGGCTGGGGGCCGGCGGCGCCACTTGTCGCCATGCCGCAACGGCCCCACAATCGCGCCGATGAGAACAGGTTGAGTCGACGCGCGCTATCCACATTCCGACACGTTGCTGGAGTTGGTGATGGACGAACCGGTGTCTCCCTACAGTCGTTTCGTGGTTGACGGCTTTGATGCGGACGCCCTGTTGGGGGTGGTGCGCGACGCCCGCTTCGAGCAGCGGCTCCTGGCTGCCGGTCACTTCCGCGCCTGTGTGCAGCGCCTGGTCTTTCCCGAGTTCAGCCTGGACAGCGGCGCCTACACCCTGCCGATCTTCGCCAGCGGAAGTTTCAGCCAAGGCATGATCGCGCTGGCCCTGGCGGTTACCTGCGCGCAGCCGATGTGGGCGAACGGGCGCTGGATCGGAGCGGGTCAGATCATGGTGTTTGCCGAGGACAGCGAACTGAATGTGCGGCCCAGCCCCGGCGGCTGGCAGTGGGCGGTGATGCTGATTCCGCGCGCGGTGCTGCAGCGCGAAGCGGTGCGGCGGGTGAGGCGCGAGTTGCGGTTGCCCCGGGGCGGCTGGTACAGCCGCGCGGCAGCGCCCAGGGACGCGCGCAACCTGCGCGAAGGGGTGTTCAAGGTCCTGCAGGACGCCGCCGATTGGGACGGGATCATCCGGCCCGAGCAGCTGGACATGCAGGCAGCGACGCTGCT
Organism: Stenotrophomonas sp. 22385; assembly: GCF_052045085.1. Taxonomy (NCBI): domain Bacteria; kingdom Pseudomonadati; phylum Pseudomonadota; class Gammaproteobacteria; order Lysobacterales; family Lysobacteraceae; genus Stenotrophomonas; species Stenotrophomonas sp. 22385. The sequence goes on along the minus strand of NZ_JBQEOG010000004.1, from coordinate 353,888 downwards.
GGGGGTATTCATCGACGCGGTGGCGGCCTCCGATGGTGGTCCAGAACGGCGCGGCCTGGGCAGCTGCAACGAACGCCGCCGTGATGCGATCGTGCGCCAGGCGGAGGCCTACCTGAAGTCACAGCTGGAAAACGCATATGACAGCCGGGCGCTTGCCGTCCATCTGGGGGTAAGCGAACGCCAGCTGGAGCGACTCTTCCGCGATGCCTATGGACACGGTCCGTGCCACTGGCATCAGCTGGCCCGATTGAACCTGGCGCGTAACGTCCTGCGCCATGCGAGGGGCACGCTGGGGGTGACCGAAGTGGCCACGCGGTTCGGGTTCGCGCACCTGGGGCGATTCTCGGTGATGTACCGCGACGTGTTCGGCGAAAGCCCCCGGGATACCCTGCGGGGCTGAACCGTTTTAAACACCCGTCACAGTACAGGACAACGTCACGGCGCCATCACGTCGTCACCATCAAGGTCGAGCCGTTGTGCGGGGCCGGCCACACCGCTGGTCCGCAGAGCACTTCAATCAGGGGACGATTGATGCCACGGGAGACGATAACATGCAGGTTTCGTATTCGACGGCGGAGTGCCGGTATCGCAGGGTAGTGCTGGCCGATGACCACCGCGTGGTGGCTCAGGGCATCGAGCATCTGCTGGAAGACCAGTTCGATTCGATCGAGCTGGTGTCCTCCGGCGAGGAGCTGGTGGAGGCCGTTCGACGGGATCCTCCCGACGTGGTGGTGGCCGACATCAGCATGCCGGGCCTGACCGGCATCCAGGCGCTGCGGCGGATCCGTGAGGAGGGCTATGACATTCCGGTGGTGTTCCTCACCATGCACGACGAGTCCAGCGTGGCCGCCGAGGCGATACGCGCAGGTGCGCGCGGGTATGTGCTCAAGAGCGCGGCCGGCGAAGAGCTGGTGCGCGCGCTCGCCGGCGTCATGGGCGGGCATACCTACGTGACCCCGACGCTGGCGGTGGATGCCATCACCAATGCGGGGCGGCACCAATATGTGCTGACCGACAAGCAGCTGCGGATCCTGGAGTATGTGGCGAGGGGCCTGCGCTCGAAGCAGATCGCCTACGAACTGGGTGTTTCCGTGCGCACGATCGAATCCCACAAGTACGCGATCATGCAGGAACTGGGCGTGCATGGAACGCTGGAACTGGTGCGCAAGGCCGAGCTCGAAGGGTTGATCCGCCACTAGACACCCCGTCGGCGGTGGGCAAGTAGATTTACTTGCCTCCGCCCGGTTGTTTTTCCCTTGTTACGGTCTCCGCTGCGGCACACCATCAGGGCACGCGATGCCCTGGCGGAACCCATGAACGCTGTCCGTGTGCTGCTGGCCGAAGACGGCTCCGCCATGGGGCGCCAGCTGCGCGGGCTGCTGGCCGAACAATTCGAGGTCATTGGCCTGGTCCAGGATGGCGCTTCACTGGTCAAGGCCGCCCAGAGCATGCTGCCAGACGTCGTAGTGACGGATATCGCCATGCCAGAGCTCAATGGGCTGGAAGCCGCACGTCGGCTGCGCGTGCAACGCCCGGTGCTGGGCGTGGTATTCATCACCGTGCATGCCGAACCGCAGATGGTGGACCAAGCCATGGCGCTGGGGCCCTGCAGCTATGTGCTCAAGTCCGATGCCGGTGATGACCTGGCACTGGCCGTGCAGGCCGCGCTGCGCGGCGAGCGGTTCGTATCGCGCTCGCTCTGAGCCACCGATACCGGCTCAGACCAGGATGCCTGCCAGCTTGGCCACCAGGTCGTCTACCGACATCGCCACCAGCGCCAGCGGCAGCAACGGCACGAAGGTGACCAGCAGCAGCGCCGCAGCGAGCCACCAGGACAGGTGCGGCTGCCTTGCAGCGCACCGCAGGCGTGCAGCAGGCGGTGCAGCAGTCCACCCCGCATCAGTGAGTAACTCTCCTGGCTCATGCCGGATGAGCATACCCATACGGTCAGCCGCTGCCGACGCAGTAAAAATACTGAAGCCGGTGCAGTACCTATCCCGATGTGCATTTACGTTGGCAGCAGCCAAGCTGGAATCCTCTGGACTGGAACCCGGCAATGCTCCTCGCCATCGATTTCCTCACGCGCTTCTGGACGGACATGATGGGTCGTACGGACGGTCCGATGGCGTTCCGCTTCATGCTGCAGCCGACCATGGCACTGATCACCGCGCTGATCGACGGCATCCGCGCTGCGCGCGCGGGAAAGCCGCCCTATGCCTGGCTCATCGCGCACAGCAGTGGCGGCGAACGTCTGGCCACCTGGCGCGAAGGTGTCACCGCGACCGCGCGCATCCTGCTGCTGGGGGTGGTAATGGATGTGATCTACCAGGTACGCGTGTACGGCGGCTTCCGCTACCCGCTGGAGTCGTTCGTAGTGGCAGTGGGGCTGGCCTTCGTTCCGTACCTGGTCCTGCGTGGGCCTTTTACCCGGCTTGCCTCGCATTGGTTGCGCACTCACCCCACCCATGACAAGGGATCCCGGCAATGACCGAAAACGATCCTGTGAACGCATTGACCGAGCAGGCAGCCGCATTGGAACGCGCACGTCAGGCCCTGGGCGGAGCGGACCAGGCATCGCTGGAACTTTCGTCGCGGCGGACCGGAATGTCGTTCCAGCGCACGCGCATGAGTGCCGACCGCACGTTGATGTCGATCATGCGGACCGCGTTGTCGCTGATCGGATTCGGTTTCACCATCTACCAGTTCTTTGGTCACATGCTGGAAGTGCCCGGCGTGAACCTGCGCCCACACGCGCCACGCAACTTCGGGGTGGCGCTGGTCGGACTCGGCATCGTGATGCTTACGCTCGGCATCGTCTATCACGTGCGCTACATGCAGGGGCTGCGGCACGAACGCCGGTTGATGATCGCCGAAGGTCTCGTCCATGGGGAGAGCCACTATCCCATCTCCCTCACCCTGATCACCGCCGGATTGCTGTGGCTGCTCGGCCTGCTGGCCATCGCCGGCATGACATTCGACGTGGCGCCGTTCGGATGACGCGCCTGCGCTGCGACGTTCAATCTTCCCGCACGCCTGACCCGGAGAACCCGATGGCAGCCACAGCTTCCCGAACCCGATCGCACCGGCGGCCCTCGCTGAAGGATGGCCAGGAATGAGTGTCGTGGCCGACAGCATGATCGAGATTGAAGGCGGGGTGTTTCTGATGGGGTCCAACGACCACTATCCGGAAGAGCGTCCGGCGCACAAGGTGCGTGTCGGGGCGTTCCGGATTGACCGCTATCCGGTTACCAACCGGGAGTTTTCCCGCTTTGTGGCCGCAACCGGTTATGTGACGGCCGCCGAACGGCCGGCGGATCCGCGCGACTATCCGGGCGCTGACCCGGCCCTGCTGGCGCCCTCGTCGGTGGTGTTCATGCAGCCCGCCCATCCGGTGGACATGTCCAATACCCACAACTGGTGGCATTACGTGGCCGGCGCGAACTGGCGCCACCCGCGTGGGCCGTTCACCCAGCTGGATGGGCTGGACGACCACCCGGTCGTGCATGTGACCTTTGCCGATGCGCAGGCTTACGCCACATGGATGGGCAAGGACTTGCCGACCGAAGCGGAGTGGGAGTATGCGGCGCGCGGCGGGCACGACCCCACCGAATTTGCCTGGGGCGACAGCCTCACCGTACGCGGGCGCCACCAGGCCAACACCTGGCAGGGCGAGTTCCCGTGGTTGAACCTGGAGGAAGACGGCCACCGCTGGACCTCGCCGGTGGGCAGCTACCCCCCGAACGGCTACGGGCTGTACGACATGATCGGCAACGTCTGGGAGTGGACGACCGACTGGTACCAGCAGCATGACCAGCTGCAGAGCAAAGCCTGCTGCGCGATCGACAACCCGCGCGGAGGCGAGCGCCAGCGCAGCCATGATCCGGGCGACCGCAGCGCGGTGCCACGACGGGTGATGAAGGGCGGCTCACACCTGTGCGCACCCAACTACTGCCGCCGCTACCGGCCCGCCGCGCGAATGGCCCAGCCGATCGATACCTCCACCTGCCACGTCGGCTTCCGCTGCGTGGAACGCTGATGAACGAGGTGATTGTCATGCCATCCCCGTCCGCCTCGCATTACCGTCGCAGCTGCCTGGCCACGGCCGTACTGCTGGGCACGCTGGCGCTGGTGGCCACGCTTCCGGCACACGCGGTCGAAGGTGGCCTGGGCCGTTCGATCACGGGCATGCAGATTACCTCGTACGTCGGCATCATCCCGCCGGATCCGGGCATGCAGTGGTCGCTGAGCTATGTGCACTACGACGGAACGATCGGCGGCAGCCGACCGGCGCCCATTGCCGGACAGATCTCGCTGGGGCTGGACGCCGACGTCAGCCTGTTGGCAGCTACGGGGGTATACGTGTGGCCGACCAAGGCCGGCAAGTGGAACTTCGGCACGATGCTCACGGTGCCCTACATCGACGCGGATATCACCGCTGGGCTGCAGGGCCCGTTGGGCAACCAGGTGCGGGTCCAGGACAGCACCTCCAATTTCTTCGACCTGTACTTCGCCCCGGTCATTGCCAGCTACCACATCGACCCGGTACAGCACGTCTCCTTCGGGCTGTACGTGTACGCGCCCACCGCCAGATACACCCCGGGCAAACTGGCCAACCCCGGCATGAATGTGTGGACCGTGTCGCCGGCGGTGGGCTACACCCACCTGTTCCAGACGGGGACGCTGGAGTTCAGCGCGCTGGGCGGCATGGACTGGTACAGCCGCAACGACGCCACCGATTACAGGAATGGCCTGGTCCTGCGCGCCGATGCATTGCTGGTCAAACGCACCCCGGGTGGTTGGGGCTTCGGTGCCGCCGCTGGCTGGGTGCAGCAGGTGCAGGACGATGACAGCGCGCTTGCCGATCGTTTGAATGGCTTCAAGGGCCGCTCGTTCGGGGTGGGTCCGGTGCTGACCTACGGAAAGAAATGGTCCGGTGGCGAGCACGTGGATGTGTCTTTCCGCTACCTCAGTGAGTTCAGCGTGCGCAACCGCTTCGAAGGCGATCCCTGGAGCGTATCGATCAGCGCCGGTTTCTGAGTCGCGCGTTTCCCCTTCCGTTTCCGGAGATACCCCATGGCCACCCCTGCGATCCTCAACGTCCGCACTGCCTGCCTGCTGGTCGCGGGGCTGGCGGGCATCGCATTGCCACTGGCGGCTGCGCCCGCGCCCCCGCCCGCCGCCAGAACCGACGCCGGCGAGCGCGATCCCGAAGCGCTGGCCGCGCTGGACCGCATGGGCGCGGCATTGCGCGGCCTCAAGCAGTTCTCGCTGACGTCCGATGCCAGCACCGAGGTGGTACTGGAGGATGGCCAGAAGATCGAACTGGACGGGGTGGTGACCTACAAGGTAAAAGCGCCCAACCAGTTGTTCCTGGAACTACGCAGCGACCGCCAGCTGCGCCAGCTGATCTACGACGGAAATGCGTTGACGGTGTATTCGCCGCGCCTGAAGTACTACGGGCAGGTGGACGGGGCAGGGGCGTCGCTGGGCGAACTGGTCGACCAGGCCGCCACCCGCTACGGCATCGAGATGCCGTTGGCCGACATGTTCCTGTGGGGCACGGACAAGGCGCCCAAGACCGCGATCCGCAATGCACTGCACATCGGCGGTGGCACCGTGGACGGCGAGCCGGTCGAGCAGTACGCGTTCAAGCAGGACGCGGTGGACTGGCAGGTGTGGATCTCCAAGGCGACCTCGCTGCCGAAGAAGCTGATCATCAATTCCCTGGACGACCCGGCCCAGCCGCAGTACCGCGCCCGGTTGACCTGGGATACCCGCACGCCGGTGCCGGCCACCGCGTTCCAGTTCAGTCCACCGGCCGATGCCGCGCGGATCAAGCTGGTGCCGCTGGAGGTTGCCGTGGTGGTCCCCGATGGCAGCCAGGAGAACTGACATGCGCATTCTGCTCAAGACCCGTACGCCTCTGTTGGCCAGCGCGGCAAGCCTGTTGGTCCTGCTCGCGGTGGGCATCGCGCCGGCCAATGCGCAGCACGGGCACCGCGGCGGCGGTGGCGGTGCGGCACGTGCCAGTGCCCATGCCAACATCAACCGGCCGGTACAGCGGCCGCAGGGCGGCGGTGCGCACCGCGATGTGAACCACAACGCGAGCCATAACGTGGACCGCAACGTCAACCGGAACGTGAACCGCAACGTCAACCGGGACGTTCACGTCGACGTGGATTACCACGATGATCACTGGAACCGTTATGACGATCATCCGTTCGCCACGGCGGCGGCGGTCACCGCGGGCGTGGCGGTGACCTCGGCGGTCATCGGCTCCATCGTGAACTCGGTACCGCCCAGCTGCGTCACCACCGTCATCAATGGCATGGCCTACCAGCAGTGTGGCAGTACCTGGTACGAGCCGCAGTACAGCGGCACCACGGTGCAGTACGTGGTGATCAATCCGCCCAGGTAAGCATGACGGTCAACCTGTGTGCGGGTGCGTTTGAAAGGGGGGGTCGAAGGAGAGTCCACATGCACGCTCTTATGCACGCACACAGGCCTCGGAGGCCCGAATGATGACGCTGACGCCACACCCGGAATCGGCAACACGGGACCAGGTGAAGCTGCGGACGGTCCTGAACGCGCTGCCACTGGCCTTGCTGCTGGTCGACCGGCACTGCGTGGTGCGTTACGCCAACGACCGTGCGGCGGCGGTATTCGGCTATGCGCAGGGAGAGATCGAGGGCACGCCGCTGGTCGGGCTGTTGCCCGATGCCACCGGTGCCATCTGGTCCTGCCGCCATCGCGCAGGTCCGGTCGCCGCGCGTGCCATGGACCGCGACGAGCAAGGCCTGCGTCGTGATGGCCAGGCATTCCCGGTGGAACTGCTGTTCAACGCAGTGGAGCTGGACTGTGGGTGGCAGGGCGTACTCGCGGTCGCCGACCTGACCGCGCAGCGGCATACCGAGCAGGAGCTGGCAGTGGAGCGCGAAAGCATGGCGCACATGTCGCGGGTCACCCTGATCGGAGAGATTTCCGGCTCGCTGGCGCATGAGCTCAACCAGCCGCTGGCCGCGATCCTGAGCAACGCCCAGGCCGGGTTGCGGATCCTGCGCCGCGACCCGGGCGCGATCAGCGAGATACGCGAGATCCTGCAGGACATCGTCGAGAACGACCAGCGCGCCGGCGAGGTGATCAGCCGCCTGCGCGGGCTGCTGCGACGCGAGACCCGAACGCTCGGCGCGCTGCTGGTCAACGACCTGGTGCATGATGCGGTCCGTGTGATCCGCAACGACCTGATCAACCGCGGTGTCGAATACCGGCTGGACCTGTCGGTACCGTTCAGTCGGGTCCAGGGGGATGCCGTGCAGCTGCAGCAGGTGCTGCTCAACCTGGTCATCAATGCCTGCGATGCCATGGTCGACAGCCCCCGCCGGGTGCTGACCCTGCGCACCGACGGGTCGGTGCCAGGGACCATCCGGATCGAGGTGCGCGACACCGGACCCGGCATCGCGGTGGAACGCATGGACGCCATCTTCGCGCCCTTCCATACCAGCAAGCCCGAAGGCATGGGCATGGGCCTGGCCATCTGCCGCACGCTGCTGCGTGCCCACGGCGGCGAGATCCATGCCGGTAACCTGCCCGAAGGCGGCGCCTGTTTCTGCATCGAACTTCCCTTGATGGAGTAGTGCCATGAGCACTGTCGTGCACATTGTCGACGATGATCCGCGCGTGCTTGCCGCGCTGGGGCGCTGCCTCCGCGCCGATGGGCTGGAAGTGACCCTGAGCGGTTCCCCGGACGAATTCCTGGCCAAGTATGATGCCGACACCGCAGGCTGCGTGGTGCTCGACCTGCACATGCCCGGGATGGACGGGCTGGCGTTGCAGCAGCTGTTCGGAGAACGCGGCCAGGCGCCGGTGATGATCTTCGTCAGTGGCGATGCGGACGTTCCCAGCTGCGCCCAGGCAATGCGTGCCGGTGCGGTGGATTTCCTGACCAAGCCGGTGGATGCGGCGGTGCTGCTGGAGGCGGTGATGCGCGGCATCGACGCCGATGCCTGCGCACGGATCCGGCGTAATGGCGAGCAGGGCGCGGTGCAGCGCTACCAGTGCCTGACCCCGCGCGAGCGCCAGGTGCTGCCGCATGTCATTGCCGGGCGCTTGAACAAGCAGATCGCTGCGGACCTGGGTATTTCGTTGAAGACCACCAAGGTGCACCGCAGCCGCATCATGCTGAAGTTCGGCGTACGTTCGGTGGCGGCGCTGGTGCGCCTGGCCGAACTGGCCCATGTCGACCCCGGCAGTGGCTGAACGCGGTCCGCGCCGGCCGGCACTCAGGCCATCGCCAGCACCATCACCGTCCCCCAGGTGGTCAGCAGCACATGGGCGATGGCGACTGCGCCGGAGTAGCCGATCACCGCGATCGGACTGTCCGAGCGCTCCTGCAGCGCGGCCAGTGCCGCGGTGAACGTCTGCGCGCCGGAGATCGCACCCAGCAGCAGCACCCCGGGAATTTTCAGCACCTTGTGCCCGAACCACAGCCCGGCCAGCAACGGGGTCATGGTCACCACGATGCCGCCCAGGAACAGGCCGAGCCCATGTTGTTCCACCGCTTCGACGAAATGCGGGCCGGCGCCCAGCCCGACCATTGCCACGAACGCGGCAAGGCCGTAGGACTGCATCAGCTTGACCGCGCTGTCCGGGACCCGTCCAAACAGGGGGCGGCGGACCCGCAGGTGCCCGACCACGATGCCGCCCAGCAGCGCGCCGACGCTGCTGCCGATGCTGACCGACAGCGTGCCCAACGGAACCACGGCGACGATGCCGAACACCGCGCCGAGGAAAATCGCCATGCCTACCACCACGAAATCGGTGGCGGTGGTCGGGTGCAGGATCCGACCGACTTCGGCGGCAGCACGCAGCACCGCAGGTTCCGGTCCGATCAGTTCAAGCACGTCCCCGCGTTCGAGCACCGTCTGGGTGCCGATCGGTATCGATTGGCCGTTGCGACGGATCCCGCGCAGGAACACCGCGCGCACCGCATCATCGCGGGCGATCTGTTCCAGGCGCTGCCCGGCCCAGGTACGCCGGCTGACCAGCACCTGGTGGGACGCCATCGGAATGTCCAGCAGTTCTGGATCGTCTACTTCCTCGGCACGCTCGCCAAGCACTTCCACCAGCGCCTTGCGTGGACCGCCGATGACGACGTGGTCGCCGGCATGCAGGCGCGTGGCATGGCCCGGCTCGACCAGGGACTTGCCGTGGCGCACCCGGTAGACGAACAGGCGCAGGCCCGGGAGGAGGCATTCGGCCTGGTCCACGCGCAGACCGGCGATGCGCATGCCCGGCGCGATGCGATAGGCGCGGGTATCGAAGGGTTGCCAGGCCGATGCGATGCCGGCCGCCGAGCGTTCGATGCCGAACCGGTGCTCCAGCGCCAGCGCGTCGCCGACCAGGTCTAGGCGCAGCAGGCGCGGCCCGATCACGTTGCAGGTGAGGATCACCCCCAGTGCCCCGGCCACGTAGCACAAGGCATCGGCAACGCCGACATGGGCGATGTAGCGGGCCTTGAGCGCGTCATCGATGGGCAGGCGTTGGATGGCCTCGCTGGCCGTGCCCATCGCCGGCGATTCGGTCAGCGCGCCGGACATCATGCCGGCGGCCAGGCCCGGATCGAGCTTCAGCGCATGGGCGACGACCAGGGCGGCCAGCAGCCCCACCACGGGCATGAATACTGCCAGCACCGCATAGCGCCAGCCATCGCCCTTCATCGCGGACAGGAAGCGCGGGCCGACTTCGTAGCCGATGCCGAACAGGAACAGCAGGAACACCAGCGATTTGGCGGTGGCCGCCACCGGGACATGGAAGGCCCAGCCGATCAGCATGCCCACCAGCAGCGAACCGGTGACGCCGCCGAGGTTGAACCCATGGATCTTGATGCTGCCCAGCCAATGGCCCACCGCCAGGGCCAGGTACACGGCAAGTTCCGGATAGCGGACCAGCAGCGATGCGAAGCCGTCCATGCGCGCCTCCGGAGGGGTGGATCAGAGTCCCGGCGGGTCGTAATAGACCAGCAGCCGGAGGTCGTCCAGGTCGCTGGTCTGCGGACCCTTCTGGCTGACGTGCGCGTACCGCACCCGCATCATCAGGCCTTTCAGCGGTCCGTCGGCCATCGTCCATTGGGCATTGAGGTTGTACTCGTCCTTGGCGTATTCGGTAGGCGCGTCGGGATCGGAGCCATCCACGTACAGCGCGTAGAAGCTCAGCCCCTTGACCGATTGGACGTTGTACGCCGCACGCAGCAGCCAGGCGCCTTCGCCATTGCGGTTGAAATCCTCGACCTGCACGCTGGTGTAGCCGGGATAGCCGCTCCACGGGTTCTGCATGTTGGTGCCGCCGCTGGCACGGGTGTAGCCGGTGGTGAACAGCGCGCCCTTGTAACCCAGTTCCAGCTTGCCACCCCACTGGCGGGCAGAAAATTCATCGCCGCGCAGCAGGTTGTCGCCCGCACTGTCCTGGTCGGAGTACTGCAGCGCCAGGTTGAGTTTGGCGGTGTCGCCCAGCGGAAAGGCGTACTTCGCCTCGGTGTAGAAGATGCCGATGATGTCGTTGCTGTGGTAGTAGATCGCACCGGCGCTGAGCCGGTCGCGGGTGTAGTTCGCGCCGAGGGTATATACACCGCGGTCGACCCAGGACGGCGCGCCGGCGTCCCTGGCCATGGAGACGAAGGTGTCGGCGTTGCGCTCCTTGATCTTGTCGAAGTAGCCGGCGCCGAACTTCCATTGCGGCGCGCCGTCGTCGCCGCCGTACACCCCCTGCACGGTCAGGGCCTGGAAGGTGTTGGGGGTCATGCGCGCGTCATTGCGGTTGACGTAGGGGGTATCGATGCCGAAGCGGCCGAGCTTGAGCCGGGTGTCGTCGTTGATCAGGAATTCGCCATAGGCTTCGCCCAGCACGGTGTAGCCTTCCTGGCCGGGTTTGAGCAGCAGGGTGCCGTCCTTGTCATCCGGTCCGTACAGGCGCTGGGAGGTGTAGCCGGTGGCGCCGAAGGCGAAGCGTTCGCGGAAGTAGCCGGTCTTGAACCCGGCCGAGCCGCCCAGCGCCCACGCCGTGCTCTGGCTGTCGTCGTACTTGTCGCGGTCCAGGTAGAAAGTGCGCGCCTGCACGTCGAAGGTGGTGTCCTTCCACGCCTGGCGGCGCGTGTCGCGGATCCAGGCAGCGCGGTCGCGCGGGGTGAACGCTTCGTCGAGCGGGGTCTGGCCCTGTTCGGTGGAACGGGGCTGCGCGTCGGCCGTTTCCGGGTCATCAGGCGCAGCGGACTGCGCCTGGGCCAGGGCTGGCAGCAGCGCCGCTGCTGCCAGCATGCATGCGAGCGGCTTCATGTCGGCCTCCTAGTTCGAAAGCACCATCGCGAAGTAGCCAAACACCGTGTACAGCACGCCGGACACGGCATAGCCGACCGGGAAGCCCACCCAGGGCACGGTACTGTCGATCTCCTTGGCGGCCTCGCGCGCTGGACCCGAATGCGAACGCGAACCGGCCACGCCGCCCATCAGCACGGCGGGATTGATCTTGAAGAAGTGGTAACCCACGGCCCAGGTGATGAACGGCGGCACCGTGCTGGCGACGAAGCCTGCCAGGAATATCTTGACCGCGATGGCGCCGGTCAGCTGTTCCAGCAGGGTGGCACCGGCGTTGATGCCGACGATGGCGATGAAGGTCACCAGGCCCAGGTCCTCCAGGATGTTGCGCGCGGCGTTGGGCGTGCTGCCGAAGAAGCGCAGCCGCGACACCACCGACGACACCAGAATGCCTGAAAGCAGCAGGCCACCCGCGTTGCCCAGCCCGACCGAGAAGTCGCCGATCGGTACGTTGATCTTGCCGATCAGCAGGCCCAGCACCATGCCAGCGGACAGCGTCAGCAGGTCGGTGGTGGTGCTGGGGCGGGCGATCTTGCCCAGCAGGCCGGCCGCACGGTCGACCGCGCTCTTCAGGCCGGTGACGAACACCACGTCCAGGCGCTTGAGTTCCGTTTCGGCGCCGGCCGGGATGGGTTCGCCCGAGCGTTCCAGCCGGGTGACCTGCAGCTGCCCGGCGAAATCTTCGCCGGCCAGGCTTTTCAGCGGCTTGCCGACGAAGTCCTTGTCGGTGACCAGGATCTCGGCCTGGTCCAGCGGAATGTTCAGCGCCTTGGGGTCGTCCACTTCCACACCGAGCAGGCCGATGTTGTCGGTGAGGTCCTGCAGGCGACCCCCGAGCGCGACCACGTCGCCCTGCTGCAGCACCAGGCCGGGGGCGGCACCCAGCGTCTCCTCGCCGCGGCGCACGTTGGCGATGCGGTACTGCGGATACCTGCTGCGGAACTGGCCGATGCTCTGGCCGGCGGTGGTGGTGTTGTCGAGGCGGTAGGCACGCAGGCCACCACCGCGGTAGCCCGACAGTGCGGCGTCGTCGACATTGCGCACGCCGTGTTCCAGCTCGTATTCGCGCGCGGCCTTGCGCGCATCCACGCCCCACCAGCGCGGCAGGTACTTGCAGATCAGGATGATGCCCACCGTGCCCCAGATATAGGTGACGCCGTAGCCCAGCGCGATCATTCCTGAAACCTGCTCGGCGGTGGTCCCCGGCGGCAGCTGGTAGGCGCCTTGTTCGACCGCCATTTCGGCGGTGCCGATGGCGGCCGACATGGTCTGCGAGCCGGCCAGCACGCCACCGGCGGCGCCGGCCGGCAGGCCCAGCATGCCGGACATCAACACCACCAGGCCCAGGCCGAGCACCGAGCAGATCACCGCCAGGATGGTGAAAGTGATGCCATCCTTCTTGAGGCTGTTGAAGAACGCCGGCCCCACCCGCAGGCCTACGCCATACATGAACAGATAGTAGAAGAGTGACTTGGCGAAGTTGTCCAGCTGCAGCTTCACGCCGTAGGTGGACGCCCAGGTGGCCAGCGCCGCGCCGACCACCACGGCCGCGGCGACCATGCCCAGGCCGTAGCCCTTGACCGAGAACTTACCCACCAGCACCGCCATGCCGACGGTGAAGAACAGCAGGATGTAGGGGTTGTCAGCGAGAAACTGGAAGAAACCTTGCATGACATGTGCTCCTGTCCGGGGAACGGCGGTTCACTGCAGGGAACCGGCACGCAGGCCGGCCAGCGCATCGGGTTTGATCAGTTTGATTCCCTGCGCGGCGTGGTAGCCGTGGATCTCCTTGACATCCAGCTTGCGCATGAAGGCAATGGTGTCGGCGGTGATCACCTGCCCGGGTACCATGATCGGGAAGCCGGGCGGGTAGGGGATGACGAAGTTGGCAGACACCATCTGCGGCCCTTCGGCCAGGCGCCGGTCGACGTCGTCGCTGTGCAGCCGCACGAATTCGCAGTTGGCTTCCTCGTACGCCATGAAGAACGCCGGGCGCATGTGGCCTTCGTTGCTGGCCCCGTCCGGTGCTTCGCGGAAGGCATCGTGGAACTGGCTGAAGTTGGGCAGGTCGGGCACGTCGGTCATCAACGCGCGGACCCGCTCGGCGAAGACCTGGCGACCGTTGTCGCCTTCCTGCGCCAGTCGCGATTCGATTTCGCGCGAGAGGTCGGCCAGCGCCTTGATCAACAGCGCCGCGTCGCTGTGGGTGTTGTTGATGTTGGTCTGTACCAGGATGCTGTTGCGCGAGGTCTTGTTGATCTGGATGTCGAAGCGCTCGGCCAGCAGGCCCTTGAACTGGGTGCCGTCGAAGCCGGCGGCGCCGCAGATCACGGTCAGGCGGGTCGGGTCCAGCGCGAACTCATCGTCGTCCCAGGCCTGCAGCGTCTCCACCCAGCTGGCATTGGGCGGCCCGTAGTCGCGCAGGCCGGAGGCGCGGAATTCGGCCGGGATCATGTCTTCGGGCGTGGCGACATGGAAGTACTTCGAGATCAACGGGTGGCTGTTGATGGTGCGCCGCAGGCGCAGCGCCAGGTCGGTCATCTTGAGTGTCAGGCCGTATCCCTCCAGCTCCATCTGCCGCCGTGCCAGGTCGAGCGAGGCGATCAGCTGCAGGTTTGGCGAGGTCGAGGTGTGGGCGAAGAACGCCTCTTCGAACGGGCCTTCCACCTCGTGGAAGTCCTCGTCCCAGACCAGCATCATCGACCCCTGCCGGAACGCGGACATCGACTTGTGGGTGGAGTTGGTCTGGTACACCCGGATGCGCACCGCATCCGGATCGGGCAGCAGATGTTCATCGAGCTGCGCCGGATCGCCGGGATCGACCTTTCCCCGCTGTTCCTTCCAGGCCTCGTACTCGGCGCGGTAGGCCTTGCTGCGATAGCGCTCGGTCAATGCGGCCGCGGCGCCCAGGCCGGTGCGCCGACGGTGCAGCGGGCTGAAACGGGCGAAGCCGAACCACGCTTCGTCCCACAGGAAAATCAGGTCCGGCTTGATCGCCAGGCATTCCTCCATCACCCGCTGCGGGTTGTACATGTGGCCATCGAAGGTGCAGTTTGTCATGTCGATGACCTTGACCCGGTCCAGCGTGCCGCCGGCCTGGCAGTCCAGCAGCGCCTGCTTGATGGTACGCAGCGGAACCGCGCCGTACATCGAATACTGGGTCAATGGGAAGGCTTCCACGTAGTAGGGCTGCGCACCGCTGAGCACGAAGCCGTAGTGGTGCGATTTGTGGCAGTTGCGGTCGACAATGACGATGTCGCCCGGCTTGCATACCGCCTGCACCACGATCTTGTTCGAGGTGGAGGTGCCGTTGGTGCCGAAGTAGGCGCGCTTGGCGCCGAAAGCCCGTGCCGCTGCCGTCTGCGCGCGTTTGATGGTGCCGGTGGGTTCCAGCAGGCTGTCCAGGCCACCGGTGGTGGCCGAGGATTCGGCGAACAGGATGTTGGTGCCGTAGAAGTGGCCCATGTCGCGGATCCAGTTGGAGCCGAAGATGGACTTGCCGCGTGCGATCGGCAGTGCGTGGAAGGTCCCGATCGGGCGCAGCGCATATTTCTTGAGGTTGTCGAAGTACGGGGTTTCGTAGCGGTCGGCGATGCCATCCAGCAATGCCAGGTGCACTTCCATGGGTTCTTCGACGTGGTGGAAGACGCGGCGCAGCGGCGCGGCTTCGTCGCTGCCGGCCAGCCGCTCCGGGGAGCGGTCGGTAAGCAGGTACAGGTCCAGCTCCGGGCGGAAGTGCTTCAGGGCGCGGGCCAGCGAGGTGGACAATGCGCCGGCAGCGGACGGCTCGGCGTCGTTGCCGAGGTTGCGGGCGAGGAACTGTTTCAGGTCCGGGATGTCGAGCAGCGAGGTGAAACGGAATCCGTCGACGATGACCACTGCCTGCACGTCCGCGTTGACCATTGCCGCCAGCGCGGCATCCTCGAAACTGCCAGCGTGGGTGACGGCATAGTGGAACTGATCATCGCCGCGGCGCATGGCGCGCATTTCGTCACGGGCACGTTGCCACAGCGCCGGTTCGTTGGGGGTCACGATCAACACTTCGAAGTAGGGCTTGTCCGGCGCGCCCAGCAGCTCGGGCGGCAGCGCGTCGAGCAGGGTGCGGTCGCCGTCGTCGTCGGCGTTCCAGGCCTGTTCGTCGCGGCGGAAATCACCGGACAGGATTGCGGCGGAAAGCTTGCGTGCCAGCCGCGCGAACTGTGCGGCGTCGTTGTCGGCCAGAGCCGCCGCCAGCGCGGCCAGCAGGCGTTCGCCGGGGTAGGCCCAGCACTGTTCGAGCGGGCGCAGGTCAGCCAACGCTTCAACGCAGGCGGCGCGCCGTTCGGCGCTGTCGGTGCCTGCGGCAGCCCACACTCGCGCATACGCGTTCAGCTGGCGCCAGTGGTCGGCGCGCATCGAGGCCGCGGCCAGCACCGTGGACAGTTGCGGAGGGGCAGCAGGGTCGGCATTCATGGCAGGGCTCCGGCGGCGAACGAAAGGAACATGCCGCGCGCTGCGATGAGGGCGCGGCGGTCACTACGCAGCGCAGGCTAGACCCCTGCCGCAGGGCCGGGAATTGGCCCTTGGGGCCATGCCGGACGTATGGCCCCAAGGGCCAATTGCGGGGCGGCTGGCCCACGCCTAGCGTGGTTCATCGTCCCCGTTCCTGGAGCTGCCCCATGTCCACGCGCCCTTTGTTCCGCGCCGCCGCCCGCCTGCTGCTGGTGCTGGCCGGCTTCACCGCCCTGGCCGCCTTGGCCGCCGATCCGGGCAGGACCAAGCTCAAGGGCGTGATCACCGCCGTGCAGGGCAACACCATCACCGTGGTGGACCAGACCCGCACGGCACACACCGTGCAGGTGTCGGCCGACACGGTCTACAAGAAGACCAAGGGCTTGACCAACGTCATCCATGAAAAGACCGACGCCAGCGTTCTGGCGGCGGGCCTGCCGGTCACGGTCGAAGGCAGCGCCGCAGGCGATGCGCTGGCCGCGCGCGAAATCAGCTTCCGCTCCGAGGACCTGCGCACCACCCGGCAGATCCAGGCCGGCATGGCGCCGACCACGGCGGAAGTCGGTGCGATGAACCAGCGCATGGACGAGTTCGGTACGTACGAGCAGCTGGATGCAGCGGAAGTGACCTTCGACTCGGGCAGCGCAAAGCTGTCGGCCAAGGCGCGCGGCGACCTGGACGCATTCGCCGCGAAGGCCAAGCAGACCCACAACTACGCCGTGGTGCTGCAGGGCTTCACCGATGCCACCGGCAACGCCGCCGCCAACCAGCGCCTGAGCACCCAGCGTGCCGCGGCGGTGGCCAACTACCTGCAGCAGAATGCCGGCCTGGCACCGGGTCGGGTCCGCGCCGGCGACGGCATGGGCGTGGCACCGGATGCCGGCAGCGGCAGCAACGGCGCGGCGCGCAAGGTGGTGGCCAAGCTGGTGGTGGACAAGGGCGTACAGGCGGGCGTCAAACCCTGAACCCTGGCCGCAGGCGCACGGCGCATTGAAGTGGAGGTTGCATGCACACCTACCTGACATGGGCACGGCTTCCCACGCTGGTGCTGGTGCTGGCGCTGGCCTGCTCGGCGGTGGCGGTGGATCCCGTCGTCGCTGCCGTACCGGCGCCCGCCAAGGCAGCGGTGGGCCAGGGCACGTTCACCCGCGAACAGCTGGACCAGATGCTCGCCCCGGTGGCGCTGTATCCCGACGCGTTGCTGGCGCAGGTGCTGATGGCCTCCAGCTATCCCGGCGATGTCACCGACGCGGTGGCGTGGTCCAAGGCGCATCCGGATGCCAAGGGCGAAGACGCCGTGCGCCAGGTGGCCAACCAGGCGTGGGATCCCAGCGTGCAGTCGCTGGTTGCGTTCCCGCAGCTGCTGGCGGTGCTGGGGCAGGACCCGGCCTGGGTGCAGAAAATGGGCGATGCGTTCCTGGCCCAGCCGGACGCCGTGATGGACTCGGTGCAACGCCTGCGTCGGCAGGCGCAGAGCGCCGGCAACCTGGACTCCAACCAGCAGCAGAAGGTGAGCACCCAGCCTGCGGCAGCGTCGGCGCCGCAGACCATCGTGATCGAGTCGGCCGACCCGCAGGTGGTCTACGTGCCCAGCTACAACCCCGGCGTGGTGTATGGCAGCTGGGCCTACCCGGCCTACCCGCCGTACTACTACCCACCTCCGCCGTACTACTATCCTGGCGGTGCGCTGCTCAGTTTCGGCATCGGCGTGGCCGTAGGCGGTGCGCTGTGGGGCGACCTGGACTGGGGGCACGGCGATATTGATATCGACGTGAACCGTTATAACGAGTTCAACAGCAACCGCCAGATCAACCGCAACGACAGCAAGTGGAAGCACAATGCGGCCAACCGCGACGGCGTGCCCTACCGTGACGGTGCCACCCGCGAACGCTTTGATGGCGCGCGCGACGGTGCGGCGCAGCGCCAGGAGTATCGCGGGCGTGATGATGCCCGGGCGGCCGAGCGCGACCGCGCGCGCCAGTCGATGGAGCGCCGCGGATTCGATACGCCCGCCACCACCAACCGCGAGGCGCGCGACCGCGCCGGCGCGTCGCAGCGTGAGCTGGGACAGCGCAGCAACCAGGGCGGCGCCGGCCACGGCCGCCCGCCCGGCAGCCATCCGGAGAATGCATTCAGTGGTGCGCGCAATCCCGGCCAGTCGCTGGGCGATGCCAACCGCGGGCATCGCAGCGTGCAGAGTTCGCAGCGTCCCGCCGGCGCACGCCCGCAGGGCCGGCCGATGAATCGGCCCGCCGCTCCGCGCGGCGGCGGTGGCGGCGGTCGTCGCCGTTGATCGGAGATCTGCCATGACCCTTCGTCTTTCCCTATTGAGCGTGGCCTGCCTGCTGCTGGCCGCGCCCACCCAGGCGCAACAGGCCTACCCCAGCGCCGCCGCTGCCGCCGATGCCCTGGTGACGGCGCTGGAAGTGCGTGACACGCAGCCCGAGCAGGTTTCGGTGGTGCTGGGTGCCGACTGGGAGGACTACGTGCCGCGCGACGATATCGAGCGCAAGGACGTGGACACCTTCGTCAGCCAGTACCAGCGCAGGCATGCGATACAGCCGGTCGATGCCAGCCATGCGCTGGTCAGCGTGGGCGACGAAGGCTGGACCTTGCCGGTGCCACTGGTGAAACAGGGCGCCGGCTGGGCCTTCGACCTGGCGGCGGCGGCGCCGGAACTGCGTGCGCGCCGGATCGGGCGCAACGAGCGCGAAGCAGTGCAGGCCGTGCTGGCCTACCATGACGCCCAGCGCGAATACGCGCGCCGTGACCGCAACAACGACACGCTGCCCGAGTACGCGGCCCGGCTGCGCAGCAGTCCCGGCACGCATGACGGCTTGTACTGGCCGGCCGATGCCGGTGGCGAGAGCCCGCTGGGGCCGTTGTTCGGCGGCGAGACGCCGGACGACGAGTGGCATGGCTACCACTACCGGATCCTGCAGGGGCAGGGTCCCTCTGCACCGCGAGGGGCTTACCCTTACACGGTGGCCGGTGCCATGACCCGCGGCTTCGCGCTGGTGGCCTGGCCGGCGCGTTACGGCGACAGCGGCGTGATGAGCTTCACCATCAGCCATGCCGGCCAGGTCTACGAAAAGGACCTGGGGCCGGACACCGACCGCGAAGCCCGCGCCATGACCCTGTTCGAT
Organism: Stenotrophomonas sp. 22385; assembly: GCF_052045085.1. Lineage (NCBI taxonomy): Bacteria > Pseudomonadati > Pseudomonadota > Gammaproteobacteria > Lysobacterales > Lysobacteraceae > Stenotrophomonas > Stenotrophomonas sp. 22385. Next base: position 334,885 of record NZ_JBQEOG010000004.1, on the reverse strand, counting down.
CCGGACAGCAGCTGGACGCGGGTCGATACCGAAAATTAGGTTTCGTCGTTGGCCGGTGCCGGACGTCCCTCCCAGTACGCCTTCGGCACCACCTTGGCCTGCTCCGGGTCGCCTTCGTAATTGGGCGACATGATCTGCACCCCTGCGGCATTGAATGCGTCCTGGATCTGCGCGTGCAGAGCGCTGCGTACCTGCCACCTGCGCTCGACCTCGATCACGCGCACGCGCAGCACGTAGCGCACCGCGACGTCGCCCAGTTCGGACTGCACCACGTGCGGCGCTGGATCGGCCAGTACCCCGTCAGTGGCCGCCGCGGCCTGCAGCAGCAGGCGGTGCACCTGCCGCCACGGTGCGTCGTAGCCGATGGTGAGCGCACTTTCCAGCCACAGGCCCGGCCCCTGCGGATCGCGCGAGTAGTTGCGCAGCTCGCCGGCCAGCACCACGTTGTTGGGGATGCTGACTTCCACCCCTAACGGCGTGCGCAGGCGGGTGGTGAACAAGCCGATCTGCAGTGCCACGCCTTCGGTGTCGCCCACGCGCACGACATCGCCGACCATCAGGGTGCGTGAGTACAGCAGGGTGAAGCCACTGGCCGCCTGCCCAACGATGCTGGACGCACCCAACGACACCATCAGGCCGACGAACACGCTCAGCCCCTTGAACGCGTCGGTCTCGGCACCGGGCAGGTAGGGGTAGGCCATTGCCAGCGCGAACAGCCAGATCACCACGGTGATGATCCGGCGGGTCGGTTCGGCCAGCGGTTGGTCGATGCCCACGAACTGGAAGCGACCGCTGGCCACCCCGTCGAACACGATGCGGACCGCCTGCACCACCAGCCGTGCGGCCAGGAAGATCAGCGCGGCCGTGAACAGGTCGGGCAGTGCCTCCACCACGCCGCGACCAAAGCGGCCGAACCGTTCGGCGATCCAGCCGCCCATCGCCGCCGACCACGGCTGGGTGTAGGGGAAACGACTGAACACGAAGCGCAGCCATTCCTCCAGCACCACCAGCACCACCAGCCAGCCCACCAGCCGCCCCAGGCTGCGCGCACTGGTCACCAGCCCCAGCAGCAGCTGCCGCGCCGAAACGCTGCGCAGCAGCTGCACGCGCTGCTGGACCCAGCCATCCACCCGTCGGCGCATGCGCCGGCTGCACCAGCGCAGCCCCCACAGCACGCCCACCGCGATGACGGTGGCCAGCAGTGCCCACGCGGCACCGGCCAGCAGGCGTTGCGGCAGGCGTGCCTGTTCTGCGGCCACCAGCGCCTGCTGCATCCGGGCCACGGTGCGATCGCGCAGTTCAGGCAGGGTTTCGTTGCCCAGCGCGTTGCAGTCGGCCGGTGTCAGCACGGTGACCAGCTGCCCGCCGGCCAGGATCAACACGCCCTGCGGCACCGGCTGGGTCTGCAGGGTTGCCTGGCCAGGCAGATCGACGATGCGGGCCAGGTTGGCTTCCGTGGCGCGCGCGCGCATCTCCGGCGGGTTGCCGTACAGCGCTGCGCGGAAGGTCACCAGGTCGCGGTTGAACCAGCGCGCCGTGGCCGGGGTGGGCGCAGCGCCCGCCATGAGCGCCCAGGCCAGCAGCCCGGTCGCGCACGCACAGCGCAACAACAGCCGAAGCACGGGCATGGCGATCAGAACCGGTAGATCACACCGACCCGCACGCCGCTGTCGACGAAGCGCAGGTTGCCATCCAGGCGCGAGGCATCCACGTCCGCTTCGATGCGGCGCACCGTGTAGTCGAGCGAGAACCCCCAGTTGTCCCACGGGAAGTACTCCACGCCGCCGCGACCGAAGGTGACGTCCGCATCGACGTCATTGAGGCTGGCGCTGAAATATCCCGCGTCGGCGCTCAGGCGCCAGTGCTCGCCAGGTGCCCAGCGCCAGCTGCCGCCGATCGTGGGCGCCGGCAGGTCGGCGTTGACGTCGTTGCCCGCGCGAGCATTGATGGGGTTGCCGTTGACATCGGCGGTGGCGCTCAGGTCCAGGTCCATCTGGTACCAGATCAGGCCCACGCGCGGACCCAGGGCCCAGCGCTCGTCGCCCCAGGCCCACCACGTGTAGTAGCCCTCGTAGGCGTCCAGGTCGAACTTGGCGCGGATCCGGGTATGGGTGGCGTAGTGCTGGCCGTTGAAGTCGATGTCGCGTTCGGTGTTGCGCTCGGCATCGGCGCTGTCGCGGTACCAGGACAGGCCGAACTCATGCTTTTCCCAGGGGCGCCAGCTCAGCGCGATCACCCCGATGGCGTTGTTGTTGTCCAGGCCCAGGTCGCGGTTGAGGTCGATGCGCGTACCTTGGCCGGTCTGGCCGTCGGCGCGCACTTTCGTATCGAAATCGGTGATGTAGCCACCGACGCGGACGCTGAAGGTATCCAGCGGTTCAACCGCCCAACACGGGGAACTGGTGAGCAGCAGGAGGAACGAGGGCAGCAGGTACAGACGTTTCATGACGGGCTCCCGGGTGTGCGATGGGTCAGGGGGATCGATCGGTACTGCGCAGGCCCACCAGGCGCGCGACCAGCAGCGCCAGGTAAAGCTGGCCGGCAATCGCTTCCAGCGTGGCCAGCCCGCGCGCAACCTGGCTGACCGGGGTGATGTCGCCGTAGCCGAGCGTGGCCAGGGTGACGAAGCTGAAATACATCGAGGTGCCAATGCCCAGGCCATGCGCCGTGCCCTGGCCGCCCACCGCCATGGAGCCAGGTGAAATCGCCGACAGCGCGGCGAACACCACGCCGCCACACACGCCCAGCAGCAGGTAGGCGCTCAACGCGGCGGCCAGATGCTCGGTGCGCACGCGGTGGCTGGACAACGAAAAGCGCACGGCGTGCCAAGCGGCGATGGTGGCGAGCACGCCCCACAACACCGCGCCGGCCATGGCGACCGCGCCGCCGGCGTCGCTGGCCCACCAGCGCAGCAGCTGGGCGACCAGCACCAGCACCAGCAGCACGTGGCGCTGCAGGCGCTGCCCGATCGGAAACAGCGCGGCCAGCAGGCTGGCGCACAGCAGCAGTTCCATCAGCCGGTGGCCGAACGACATCGCCTCCAGCAACGGGCCCAGGGTCACCGTCACCAGCAGCGCACCGAACAGGAAGGTGTAGCGATGGCGGTGGATCAGCAGGGCGGGCGAGGGGCGCATGCGCGATCATGTTCCCGCGTCCGGCACGAACCAGAACAGCGTGGCCAGGATCACGTACAGCCCAAGCAGCTGTACCCCACGCAGCCAGTCCGCGCGACCATCGCTGGCCACCTGCCCGGTGATGATCACTGCCACCAGCACGCTCAGCACCAGGCCGGGGCCGAATTCCAGGCTCATCGGCTGCGGACCGATCACGTAACTGAGCAGCACCAGCAGCGGCGCGACCAGCAGCGCCAGCTGCACGCCCGACCCCAGCGCGATGGACAGGCTCAGGCTCATCTGGTTGCGGCGCGCAGCCACCAGCGCGGTGGCCTGTTCGGCCGCGCCGCCGATCACGGCCAGCACGAACACGCCGGTGAACGCATCGGAGAATCCCAGCTGCTGGCTGGCCGGCTCCACCACGCCGACCAGGATCTCGCTCATCCAGATGATGCCGATGCTGGTGCAGGCCAACAGCAGCAGGGCGCGGGTGTTGGACAGGCTGGCATCGTGGCCGTGGCCGGCGGCGGGCTCGCCGCCCTCGCTTACCGCGTTGCGCAGGGTGAACACCACCGTGGCCAGGTACACCAGCAGCAGCAGCACCGAGAGCACCAGGCTGATCGACTGCAGCGCGGCGTCGGCTTCGGGCACCACCGCGCGGTACGACGCCGGCAGGATCAGGGTGATCACCGCCAGGGTCAGCATGGTGGCCTGCATGCGGGCATTGGCGGCGTCGTAGCGCTGCTGGCCGTGGCGCAACCCGCCCAACACCATCGACAGCCCGAGCACGAACAGGATGTTGCCGATGATGGTGCCGGCGATGGAAGCCTTGACCATGCCGTGCAGCCCGGCGCGCAGCGCGGCCAGCGCGATGATGAATTCGGCGGCGTTGCCGAAGGTGGCGTTGAGCAGGCCGCCGATGCTGGGCCCGAGCCGCGCGGCCAGCGCGCCGGTGGCACGCGACATCAGCGCCGCCAGCGGCACGATCGCCAGCGCGGTGGCGCCGAAGACCAGCAGGGCGTTGCCCGGCAGCAGGTAGTGCAGCGCGATCGCCAGCGGTACCAGCAGCAGCATCCAGTACATGCGCACTTACTCCGGGGAGGGGGAGGGCGGGCTGCCAGGCGCCGCGGCGTCTGCCGTGGCGTAGTCGCCGCCCAGGGCCAGGTACAGATCCACGCGCCGGCTCAGCCGTTCGCGGCGCACGCCCAGCAGCGCCGAGCGGGCGGCCAGCGCCTGCATTTCCTGGGTGGCCACCGCGCGGTGGTCGGCCCGGCCGATGCGTTCGGAATCGCGCACCTGCAGTACTACCTGTTCGTTGTTGGCCAGCACCTGCCCGAGCAGCTGTTCGCGCTCGGCCAGCACGCGTTCGGCGGTCAGCGCGTCTTCCACCTCGCCCAGCGCCAGCAACGCGCGCCGCGCATAGTCGGCCACCGCCTGCTTCTGCTCGGCCGAACGCAGCTGCACCTGGCCGCTGAGCGCACCGCCGGTATAGAGCGGCATGATGCCGGTGGCCGAAACGCTGGAGGTGGTCTGTTCCAGATCGTCACGGGTGCGCACGGCGGCATTGCTGAGCCGTCCGTAGCCGGCCGACAGCGACAGCGTGGGCAGCATCGCCGCGCGCGCCTCGCCAACCCGGTCGAAGGCGGCTGCCACGCGGCGCTCGGCGGCATACAGGTCCGGCCGCCGGTTGAGCACATCAATGGGCATGCCGGCCGGCACGTCGCCGGGCAGCGCGGTGAGCGCGGCCGGCGCGGCCAGCGTCGCGCCAGGGTAGCGGCCCAGCAGGATCTCCAGCGCGCGGCTGGCGCTGTGGGTGGCCAGGTCGGCCTGCTGGCGGGCATCCAGGTAGCTGGCGGCGCTGGCGCGCGCGGCCAGGGTTTCGTTGGAACTGCCCGCGCCAACCCGTTCGCGCTGTTCGGCCAGGCGGACCAGCTGCTCGCCGCTGCCGGCCATCTGCCCGGCGATGTCGTACTGCAGGCGTGCTTCGGTCACCGTGAACCATGCGCGGGCGACGCTGGCCGCCAGCGATTGCTGGGCATAACGGTAGTCGGCGTTCTGCGCATCACTGGCGGCCATGGCGGCATTGCGGGCGTAACGCAGGCGCCCCCACAGATCGATCTCCCAGCTCAGGCGCAGCATCAACCCGCTCAGCAGCGGCACCAGGTCGGCGATCGGTTTGGAGCCGCCGCGGCCGATCAAGCCGATGGCGGGGCGCAGCTGGGCCTGGGCGATCTCGACCTGGGCATTGGCCTGTTCGACCCGCGCCGCGGCAATCAGCAGGTCCGGATTCCGGGCCAGCGCTTCGTGCACCAGGGCGCTCAGCTGCGGGTCGGCAAACGCATCGAGCCAGCCGCGGTCGACCTGGGCCTGGCTGGCGGGCGCCGACCAGTTCGGCGGAATGGCCACCGTGCCCAGCGCATCCGCGCGGATCTGCTTGCTGCCCGGTTCCGGAGCGGTGGCGCAGCCGGCCAGCGCGAGGGCCAGCGCCAGCAGCAGCGGGCGGGGCGGGGCACGACGGCGGCGGCGCGGTGCGGTCATGTCAGTGCAGCTTCAGGACCAGCCAATCCAGCTTGCTGCCCACGCGCAGGATCACCCGCCGCACGATGTGGATCAGCGTGCCGTGCTCGGTGTAGATCGCGCCCTGGCCCTGCGCGCCCATGGCGATGAACACATCGCGGTCGCGCCCGTCCGGGCGCAGCCGCACCGCGATCCGCCCCGGCGGCAGCGGGCTGGTACCGGTCTGCGGAATCATGCCGCTGATAGGCAGCTGGCCGGTGCCGGATGCCCACACCACCGAATCGACCCGGCACTTGATGATGCGGTTGGGATACACCTTCAGCGCGATTTCCGCTTCGTTGCCGGGCGCCACGTTGCCCAGTTCGTTCTGCGAGAACATCGCCAGGATCCATTGCTCGCGCTCGACAAAGGTCATCACCGGGGTCAAAGGCAGGCTGGCGGCGTAAGAGCCTTCGCGCAGCTGCAGGTTGATCACGCTGCCATCGGCCGGCGCGCGCACCACGGTCTGCTCCAGCTGCCAGCGTGCTTCCACGATCTGCGCCTGCAGCTGGACCATGCCGGCCTGGGCCTGCGCCACCTCGGAGAGTTCGCCGTCGCGGGTCTGTGCGGACAGTTTCTGCTGCACCTGCGCCATCTGCGCGGTGGTGGACACCAGGTCCGAGCGCAGGCTGGCCGCTTCGGTCTGCGCCTGTTCATGTTCGAAGCGGCTGCCTGCACCGGTGCTGGCCAGCTCACCGGTCTGGCGTTGGCGGCGTTCGGCCAGCTGCAGGCGCACGGCCAGCGCCTCGCGGGTGGCGCGCGCGCCGCGCAGCTGTTCGCCCAGTTCGCGCTGGTAGGCATCGGCACTGTCCACTTTTGCCGACAGTTCGGGCAGCTTCGCTTCCAGCGCCGCCAGTTGCTGCTGGTAGGGCACCGGGTCGATGCGGAACAGCACCTCGCCCTTGCGCACCGGGCGGTTGGCTTCCACCGGCACCTCGATCACCCGTCCGGTGACGCGCGGGACCACCTGCACCACGTAGTTGATCGCACGCACGTCCGACGAGGAGGGCGCCACCACGTTCAGGACCAGGATCAGCGCGGTCATCGCGAAGATCGGCAATGAGACCACCACCACCTGTGACACGAAGTTCCACGGCAGCCATTTGAACTTGAAGAAGATCAGCCAGACGAAGAAGGAATAGATGAGCAGCAGGATGACTTCCATGGTTCACTCCTCCGCCCGCGTCGACGGGCCCGGGTGCAGCCGTTCCATGTCCGCCAGGCGCCGCTCGAGGGCATCGACCCGCTGCTGCCACGCAGAGGCGTCCACGGGGGTGGGCAGGTCCGGCTCGACCGACTCCGCCCGGGCATCGTGCAGGGGCGCCAGCGCGGCGTCGCCGTGGCCGTGGTCGACCTGGTCGGTGCCGTAGGCCAGCTTGTGCAGCACCGGGCGGGTATAGGCCCACAGCCATGCCAACGGCCACAACAGGCCACCGAACAGCAGTGACAGCAGGCACAGGGTCTTGATCGCATCGAGCTGCGGGTGGTGGCGCTTGTGGGCGATCTTTTCGGGCAGGATGTGCACCATCCAGAACACCGCGATCAACACCACCGGCACCACCACCAGGGCCAGCCAGGCGATCACGTTGGCCGCCGTATCCAGCGCCTCGCCACTGAGGAAGGAGGCGTGCGCATCGGGCGCTGCACCGAGCAGCAGGGCGGGCGGCAGCCACGCGGCGGCGGAAGCAGCGGCGGAACAGCGGGGACGGTTCATGGGGACTCCGGCCGACCATGCGGGGAGGAGGGGTGTTGTCGCGCGCAGCGCTCGATCGCCGCCTGCGTGGCGTTGATCAGCGCATCGCCGTCCACCGGCTTGCACAGGTACGCGTCGGCGCCCCCGGCCAGCGCCTGGTGGCGGCTGGCGGTACTGTCGTCGGCGCTCAGCACCACCACCGGAATGGTCAGCTGCTGGGCGCGAAGCGACGCCTGTACCTCGAAACCGCTGGGACCGGGCATGCGCAGGTCCAGCACCACGCAGTCGGGCAGGCTGGTTGCGGCATGGCGCAGGAACTCCGACCCCGATTCGTAGGCCAGCACGTCGTACCCGGCCGAGCGAAGCAACCGGCGCAGTGCAAGCCGCACGTCGTCTTCGTCGTCGACCACCGCAACCACTGGCGCTCGCTTGGTCATTGGGGGTGAAGATCGCCTGTGCTGGACCGGGCCAGCAATTGGCCCTTGGCCCCATGCCGGTGCGGCAACCCGTAGTTTTGCTGGCTGGACTGCGTAGTTATGCGGATGACCACGCGTGGGCCACAAGCTAGGCTGGAAGCCAGATCACTGCCCGGGAGTGTCGCGTGATGAAAGCCTTTGCGATTGCGGTCCTCGCCACCTCGCTGGTGGCCTGTGCCACTACGCCAACCGTTCACACCGACTTCGATCCGGGGGCGAACTTCGCCTCGTTCAAGACCTACAGCTGGGCAATGAAGCCGCAGGGCGGTTCCCCGCTGATCACCCAGCGCATCGTGGACGGCATTGATTCACGGCTGGCGGCGCGGGGCTGGCGGCAGACCCCCAGCGACGGTGACGTCGCGCTGGCCGCGCATATCGTGACCAGCCAACGGCAGACCCTGGACACCTTCTACACCGGCAGCAACATGGGCGGCTGGGGCTGGCGCGGGGGCGGCTGGGGCGGTGGCATGGGCATGGGCAGCGCGACCACGACTGTCCGCACCTACGAGGTGGGCACGCTGGTGGTGGACATGTTCGACGCGCGCAGCAAGCAGGCGGTCTGGCGTGGCACGGCCAGCGCCACGGTGCCAAGCTCGCCTGAGCGGGCCAACGCGGCGGTGGAAGCAGGCTTGGACAAGCTGTTTGCCGCTTTCCCGCCGGGTAGTGCGCCGGCCCGATGAACCGCTGACGGCACACGACGTTTCACCGCGCGGCGCCGCACCGGGGCCCATCCCTCCCACCGGCCCGGCGCCGCGCACCTTATCGAGGTGGCTCTTGGTGATTCCCACGCCTGCGGGCATGTGCCTGCTGTTGGCCGGCTTGCTTGCGCCTGGCGCCGCCCTTGCCGTCGGGCCGGCCGCGACGCTGGACGGCACGCAGTGTGGACACCGCGACAGCGGCGACCCGCGTCCGCGGATCGGGGTGGCGCTGGGCGGCGGTGGCGCGCGCGGTATCGCCCATGTGCGCATCCTGCGCCAGCTCGAAGCCCTGCACATCCCGGTGGACTGCATTGCCGGCACCAGCGCGGGTGCACTGGTGGGTGCCCTGTATGCCTCCGGAAAATCGCCCGACGAGATCGAACAGGTGGTCCTGGGTACGCAGTGGATGGCGATGTTCAGCGACACCCTGCCGCGCCGCGAGCGCTCGCTGCAGCGCAAGGCCGATGACTACGAACAGCTGGCGCCGATCGGGATCGGGCTGGGTGGCGAAGGCAAGCGGGTGCAGCTGTCGGCGGGCATGTCCCAGGGCGAACGCCTGATCGCGCTGTTCGAGACCGCCACGGGTGGCAGCCGGGTCACCGGCAACTTCGACGACCTGTCCATTCCCTTCCGTGCCATCGCCACCGACCTGAACACCGGCGAGGCGGTCGTGCTCGATCACGGCAGCCTGCCGATGGCGATGCGCGCCAGCATGTCGCTGCCCGGTATCTTCCGGCCGGTCACCCTTGATGGACGCGTGCTGCTCGATGGCGGTGTCTCCAACCAGGTGCCGATCGACGTGGTGCGCGCGATGGGCGCGGACCGGGTGATCGCGGTGGATGTGGGTACCCCGCTCAGCGCGCTGGACCGTGATGCCAGCCTGGTGGACGTGATCGGCCAGCTCAGCGGCTTCCTGACCACCCGCAACGCGCAACGGCAGCTGGACACGCTGGGCCCGCAGGACATGCTGATCGCCCCGGCGCTGACCGGCAAGGTGGCCACCGGCGACTTCGACAAAGCCCCCGAAGCGTTGGCCATCGGCCAGCAGGCCGCGGAGCAGGCCGCGCCGGCGCTGCGTGCGTTTTCGCAGCCTGCGCCGGTGTACCAGCGCTGGCATGCCAGCCGCGAAACCCGTGCGGCCCGCGCGGCGCCGGCGCCCATCGCGTTCATCGAGATACGCAACCATACCGGCTACGCCGACGAGCTGCTGCTGTCCTACCTGCCGGTGGAAATCGGCAAGCCGCTGGACAGCAGGGCCATGCAGGAAGGCGTGCTGAAGGCCTATGGCATGGATACCCTGGCCAGCATCAGCTATGCGCAGGAGCGCCGCGATGGCCAGGTCGGGGTGGTGATCACCGCTTACGAAAAACCCAATGGGCCGGCGTACCTGGAAGCGGGCTGGACGCTCAGCAACGATCTCGACGGCAATCACGAAAGCAACCTGCGCGCGGGCCTGCTGTTCGCGCCCCTGTCGCCGTATGGCGCCGAGGCGCGGATAACCCTGCAGGCAGGTAGTGAGCCGGCGATCAAGGGCAGTTATTACCATCCTTTTGACGTGCGCAACCGCTACGCCTTCGACGCCGTGGGCGGCTACGAAACGCGCAGCTTCAACGTGTTCGACCAGGCCGGCAACAAGACCGCGCGCTACCGGACGCGTCGCACCGGGGCGGGCGTGGACCTGGTGCGCAATGTATCCAACGTGCTCTCTGTGCGCGCTGGTATCGAGCGCTATACCGGCAGTGCGCGGATGGACATCGGCTCGCCGCCGGTGCCCCGGACGGACTTCGACGAAGGAGCGCTGACCGCCCGCATCACCTACGACAACATCGACAGCCTTTACTTCCCGCGCGACGGGTTGCTTGCCGGCTTGGGCACCTACCAGTCGCGTGAGAGCCTGGGGGCGGATTCGCGGTTCGGCCAGATCGACCTGGACGCGGTGGGGGCGTTCCCATTCGGGCGCAGCGCGGTGCAGCTGGGCCTGCGCTACCACGTGACCTCGTCGGGCACTGCGCCGGTGCAGAGCATCTACCGGCTGGGCGGGCGCTGGCGGTTGGCCGGTTTCCAGCAGAACCAGCTGACCGGCCAGGACTACGCGCTGGGTTTTGCCGGCTACACCTATGAGCTGGGCAAGGTGCTGGGGCGGTCGGCACAGGTGGGCGGCACGGTGGAGTACGGCAATGCGTGGCAGCGCCGGTCGGACATGTCACTCAGCGATGGGATCTGGAACGGCAGCCTGTTCCTGGGCTTCGATTCGTGGATCGGGCCGCTGATCTTCGGTTTGGGCATGCGCGAAGGTGGGCATCGGGTGGTGTTCATCGAGCTGGGGCAGTCGCTGTAGCCGTTACAGCACCTGCGACAGGATCACGGCCAGCGCGCCGATCCAGCACACCAGCACGAACCAGGCCAGCACCGCGTTGGCGGTGATGCCGCGCCTGCGCACCAGCAGGCTCACCACCAGCGCGGCCACCAGCGGCACCAGGAACAGGGCCAGGAACCAGATCCAGGGATGCTGCAGCGTCATCGCGGCACGCCTGGCGCTGCGTACTGCACGGTGGTGTCGGCGTAGCGGGGTGGGTAGCCGCCATTGCTCGGACTGCGGCAAGAACGCATGGGGTTCTCCTGTGGTTCCGGGCCTGCCAGGCAGGCCATGCCCCCACTGTGCGCACCCACCGCGGCGCGGACAAGCGGAGTTTCACCGAGGCGTGCTAGGTATTTCTACCGGTCAGGGGGCGCGTCGAGGATCACCGCCGCCACTGGCAAGCCACGCGTCCACGGCCTGCTCCACTACGGTCATCGGCAGCGCGCCGTTGCCCAGAATCAGATCATGGAAGGCGCGGATGTCGAAGCGATCGCCCAGTTGCTTCTGCGCCTTGGCGCGCAGCGCGAGCAGGCGCAGCTGGCCCATCTTGTAGGACGAGGCCTGGCCCGGCTGCACCAGGTAGCGGTTTACTTCGATGCGAACGTCGGATTCGGCCATGCCGGTCTTCTCGCGCATGTACGCGATGGCCTGCCCGGGCGTCCAGCGCTTGCGGTGCAGGCCGGTGTCCAGCACCAGCCGCACCGAGCGGAACATCTCGGCCTGCAGCCGACCGATGTCGGCGGCCGGGTCGTCGCGGTAGACCCCGGCTTCGGCCATCAGCTGCTCGGCATACAGCGCCCAGCCTTCGGAAAACGCACTGGGATTGAGGCTGCGGCGCAGCAGCGGCAGATCGGCCAGGGTCTGCCCGATCGAGATCTGGAAGTGATGGCCCGGCGAACCTTCGTGGTAGGTCAGGGTAGGCGTGCTCCAGCGGGTGTTGGAGGCCATGTCACCCAGGTTGATGAAGAAGGTGCCCGGGCGCGAGCCGTCCATCGCCGGCGGGTAGTAATAGCCGCCGGGCGAGGTGGCCTGCATGTGCGCCGGCACCGGCTGCACCAGCAGTTTCTGTGGAGGCAGGTGGCCGAAGTAGGTGGGCAGGAGCGGATCCAGGTTACGCAGGCGCTGTTCGATGTCGCCGATCAGTTCCCTGCGGCCGGCATCGCTGTCGGCATAGCGGTAACGCGGATCGTCGCCGAGGGCCCGGATGCGCTCGGCGACGGTGCCATCGCGCAGGCCGATCTCGCGCAGGCGCGCGTCCATGCTCTTTTCCAGGCGCGCCACTTCGTCCAGGCCGATCTGGTGGATGGCATCGGCATCCAGGTCGGTGCTGGTGTACCAGCGCAGGGCCGCGTCATAGAACGCATCGCCATGCGGCAGCGCCCACATGCCGTTGTTGCCGGGGTGGGTGGCCTGCAGCGCCTGCACGCGATCGAGCAGGCGCTGGTAGCCGGGGTTGACCGAATCGCGCACGGCCACGGTGGCCTGTTCGACCAGTGCCGCGCGCTCGGCGGCGGGGATCGACGGCAGCGTCTCCAGCTTGCGCTGCAGCGACGCCACCCACAGGCTGTCCTTCGGTGCCGGTTTGAGCAGGGTGCGGAACTGGCTGGCCGCGCCGGCCAGGGCCAGTTCCGGCGGCACCACGCCTTCGGCGGCCTGCATGTCGAGGTTGGCCCGTACCTGGTCCAGCTTGCTGCCCATCGCGTTCAGGCGGGCAATATAGTGGCGCGCACTGGTCACATCGGTGACGGCGTGCTGGTTGTCGAAGAACTGTGGCAGGTTCACCGGCAGGCTGAACAACTGGTCCACCGCGTAGGTGCTTCCTCCCACCGGCAGCCACGCCGCCGCCCACGGCACCGCCATCAGGTCGATCTGCGCCTGGTAGAACCAGCGCGCCAGGCCGTCGCTGAGCTGTTGCTGCGGGTCCAGCGGCGCGCCCTTCCAGGCCTTGATCGCGGCCAGGTTGTCGGCCAGGAAGCGGCGGTTGACTTCACGCCGGGCCAGCGACACATCGGTGAGCTGGTCGGAAGTGTCGCCCGCGCCGTCGCCGCTGATCCCCAGCAGGGTTTTCAGTTCCGGATCGGCGTTGATCGCCGCCATGGTCTGCGCATCGAGCAGTGCGTTGAAGCTCTGCGTCGCCGGGACGCTGGGAGGGGCAGGAGCGGTCTGCGCGGCAGCGATGCCGGGCAAGGGCGCGGTTGCGAGGGAGAGGCAGAGCAGGACGTTTACGGCGGGCAGGGACGCGGGCACGGTCGGACTCCAGCAGCGGGCGGATTGCCCGCAGCCTAAGCCAGGGCAGCCGCCGCGTCAGCTGCGCGGCTCGAACCCGTCCGCGCTCCAGTCTTCGCTGCCGACGCCGTGATGGATCACGAACAGCCCGTCCGGGTCGTAGCGGCGCTTGGCTGCCAGCAGGCGGGGGTAATGCGGGCCCCAGAACGACTGCTGCCAATCGCGCTGGAAAAAATCGCACTCGGAAACGTAGGTTGGCGCGGCAGGCAGCACTTCACGGAGCGCAGCGTAGGATCGACCGACCCTGGCGCTGCCCTCGCGCGCTTCCACCTCGTCCACCGCGCCGCCGCTGCCGGCGAACACCGGCCCGCCAGCGTTGCCGATCAGCGCCAGCGCGAACGCATCCAGCACCGCAGGATGCATGGCGGTATCGCGGCTGGCCGCGAGCGCATCGGCCGGTGCGCCGAACAGGCCCTTGTTACAGTGCAGTTCCACCGGCATGTGCGCCGCGGCGTTGCAGATGGCCGCGGCGGTGGCATCGCGGCGGGCATCGTCCAGCAGCGCGGAAGGCATCCACGCGGAGGCATACCCATGCAGGTACCAGCCGACCTGGCCCTGGTCGCCCTTCCACAGCATGTGCGTGGTGCGCGCGCCAACCCGCGTGTCTTCGGCGATCAACGTTGGGGCATGCTTGCGGAAGAAGTCCGCGTCCCACATGTGCTGGGCGGGCAGCGCCAGCGCCTGCAGGGGATCGATCACGGTGTACTGCGGGCGCGCGGCCACCCACGCCGCAAACGGCGCCCACACCGCCACAGCCTGTTCCTGGCTCAGCCCCTGGAACACCATCGACACGCCGAAGGTGCGATGGCTGTCGAAGCGCAGCTGTTCGCCCCACTGCGCATTGCACAGGGCATCGCGGTAGAAGCGCAGGACTTCGGCGGCCAAGGCCTGGTAGGCCGCGTCGTTTTCGGCCTTGACCTTCATCGACACCCCACCGAACGTCGCCGGCAGGGCATGGGTGCGCAGCGTGATCTGCGTAACCACGCCGAAACTGCCGGCGCAGCCGCCCTTGAGCGCCCAGAACAGCTCCGCATCCTGGCTGGCGTTGACCACCCGCACACGCCCATCGGCGGTGACCACTTCGGCTTCGAGCAGGCTGGCCGCTGCAGTGCCGAAACGTTTCGAGAAGCTGCCGAAGCCGCCACCGGTGACCAGACCCGTCACGCCCACCGAGGTGCAGCCGCCGCCCTGGACGTAGCGGCCGGCGCGGGTGGTGACCGCATCGTAGGCATCAATCCACATCGCACCGGCGCCGAGGCTGACTGCCGGCTGCGCGGCGGTACCCGTGGGCGCGCCCTGGGCCACGAAAGCATCGTGCAGCGCGACCTGGTTCATGGCGCGCGTCCAGACCAGCAGCGAATCGGGCGTGCAGGAGGTGCCGTGGTAGCTGTGCCCACCGCCCTTGACCACCAGCCGCAGCCGGTGCCGCCGCGCGAAATCGACCGCCGCCGCCACATCGGCGCTGTTGGCGGCGGCTATCACCCGCGCGCTGGGCCGCGACAGCCACGCCCCGTGGTAGCCGCTGGTCTGGGTCAGCGCAGGCTCGTCGCCGATGAAGAACGGGTTCTGGATCTGCGCCAGTGCCTCGGCGCGGGCAGCCGCATCGGCGAGGAAGGGGGAGACCGGGATCGACAGCCGTCCACCGACGGCGCGGGACAGCTGGTTCCATTCGTTCGCAGATGGCCACCCGGCGGCACCGGGACGGACACGAGCGAAGGCGTTCCGTGACGCCTTTGCAGTGCCCGCAGCGGCCTTCTGGACCAACGGAAGCAAGGGCACGGCCAGGCCGGCTTTCAGGCAGTCACGACGTTTCATGGCAGTCACAGGCAAAGGGCGAAGAACCCAGCATGTGCCCCTCAACCCTTGCTGTCATTGGCCTGGGGCCGAATGGCGGTCACCCGGGACGAATGGCGGCGGCGGGGTGACATGGGTGTTGGCCGGTTCGCGGTCAGCAGGCCCGGATCGACCAGCACGCAGCGGTGAACACTACCCGATCGCCCCGCACGAACGGTGCGAACGCGTCGACCACGGTCGACAGCACCCGCTGCCTGACGTCCGGATCCAAGCCCTTGGCCCGCAACGCCTGCCCGACCGGCCCCAGCAGTGACACGTACGTCGGCAGATCGTCGCGGGCGATGCTGCATTCCACGTCGAGCGGAGCGATGTCGATCTGGTCCCAGCCACTGTCATCCAGGATATCCAGCACATCGTCCGCATCGGCAAACGCAAACTGCCCCGGCCCGACTTCCGCCCGCGCCGGCAAGGTCAGCAGGGACGCAGCGGCGCGCTCGGCGGTGGTCATGAACGGATTCTCGCCCGGGCTGCGCCAGGCGATGGCATGCAGCATGCCGCCGGGACGCAGCGCCTGCCACAGGTTGCCGAACGCGCGCACCGGATCATCGAAGAACATGACCCCGAACCGCGACACGATGCGGTCCAGGCTGGCGGGGGCAAAGGGATGCTGCTGGACATCGCCCACGGCGAAATCGATGGACTTGCCTGCCGCCAGCGCCCGCGCACGCGCCACCGCGATCATCGGCGCGGAAATGTCCACGCCGCTGCACCGGCCCTGTGGACCCAGCCGATCGGCGATAGCCAGGCAGACCGCGCCGGTACCACAACCGACGTCGAGCACGCGGGCATCTGGCTCGGCGGCAATGGGATCGGCAAGCATCGGCTCGAAGCCGGCGAACATGCCATCGAGCAGGGACTGCGCCTGTACCCAGGCGTCGCCGGCGGGGCCGTTCCAGAGGTCGTGCTGCGAAGGAGGCGATGTGGCGTGGGCCATGTCGGAAATTCCAGGAGGACTCCGCGCACTGTGCCACCTCAACTGTGATTGAGGTCAAGAGCAGACAGGCAGGGCCTGTCGCTACGCGGCCGATGCGTACAGCCGGAACGGAGGCGACCGGATGTATCCGGGTCTACGCTCGTTACGCAACCCTTCGCAGCGCCGGGCCATGCCCGGCGACCCCCGATCACCCCACCAACGTCTCCGCCAACAACTTCACGTTCAACACCACGATCACCGCGGCAATCACCCACGCCAGCGTCAACAGCCATCGCGGGGCCGCCAGCGTGCCCATGCGTGCTTTGTCGCCGACGAACATCACCAGCGGAATCACCGCGAACGGCAGTTGCATCGACAGCACTACCTGGCTCAGCACCAGCAGCCGCGCCGTGCCCTGTTCGCCGTAGATTGCGGTGACGATCACGACCGGCACGATGGCGATGCCACGGGTCAGCAGGCGGCGCGCCCACGGGGCGATGCGCAGGCGCAGGAAACCTTCCATCACGATCTGCCCGGCCAGGGTAGCGGTCACGGTGGAATTGATGCCCGAGGCGAGCAGCGCCACCGCAAACAAGGTCGAGGCCACCCCGACCCCCAGCATCGGTGCCATCAACTCATGGGCCTGCTCGATCTCCTGCACGTCGGTGCGACCGTTGGCATGGAACACCGCTGCGGCCAGGATCAGGATCGAGGCGTTGATGAACAACGCCAGCATCAACGCGATCGTGCTGTCGGTGACGGCCCAGCGCAGTGCGCTGCGCCGGCCGCTGTCGGTACGCGGGTAGGCACGGGTCTGCACGATGGACGAGTGCAGGTACAGGTTGTGCGGCATCACGGTGGCACCGATGATGCCGATCGCCAGGTACAGCGCATGCGGGTTGGTGACCACCTCCGCGCGCGGGATGAAGCCGCCCAGCACTGCCATCAGCGGCGGCGCGGCCAACGCGATCTGCACCACGAAGCAGGCAGAGATCACCAGCAGCAGGGCGATCACGAACGCTTCCAGCGCGCGGAAGCCGCGATGCATCAGCCACAGCACCAGCACCACGTCCACGGCGGTGATGATCGCACCCACCACCAGCGGCAGCCCGAACAGCAGTTTGAGCGCGATGGCGGTGCCGATCACTTCGGCCAGGTCGCAGGCGATGATGGCGATCTCGCACAGCACCCACAGGCACAGGTTCACCGGTCTGGAAAAATAGTCGCGGCAGGCCTGTGCCAGGTCGCGGCCGGTGGCGATGCCCAGCCGCGCCGACAGCCCCTGCAGCACGATGGCCATCAGGTTGGAGAGCAGGATGACCGACAGCAGCAGGTAGCCGAACTGCGCGCCACCCGCGATGTCGGTCGCCCAGTTGCCCGGGTCCATGTACCCCACCGACACCATGTAGCCGGGGCCCAGGAAAGCCAGCAGCCGGAACCACCAGTGTCCACCGCTGGGCACGGCCACGCTGGCGTGCATCTCGCCGAGGCTGGGGCGATTGCCGGTGGCCTGCGGCCACGCGGTGACGGTCGGGGAGGTGGGTTCCGCGCTCATGCCCGCCAATATAGCAGCGGCTATATTATAAAGGTGAGGGCATCGGCAACGACCGCATGCCATGGGTATGCGGCAGGCTGGCCTTCATGGCATCGATGAAGGCGCGCAGCCGCGAGGGGATCTGGCGCGCGGCGGGGTAGACCAGGTGCACGGGCAACGGTGGCGCTTTCCAGCCGGGCACCAGCTGCACCAGGCGTCCCTCACGCAGGTCATCACCCACCAGCCACGCAGACACCACCGCCGCGCCCAGGCCAGACACGGCCGCCCGGCGCAGGACAAACAGGTTGTCGGTGAGCAGGCGCGGCTGGATGTCCACCCGCAGCGCCGGACCGTCATCGGCCGGAAGCAGGGTGAAGCGATCGCGGTAGAAGGTGGTCAGGGCGATCCACGGCAGGCCGGGCAGCAGGGCGGGATCGTGCAGGTCGGCCGCGTCCAGCAGCGAAGGTGCGGCAATCACGATCCGCGGCACCTCCGCCAGCGGCACCGCCACCAGCTGCGGTTCCTCTACGCCGCCCACCCGGATGGCGCAGTCGATCCCGTCGGCGATGAAATCCACCGGTTGGTCTTCCAGCATCCACTCCAGAGTGACCTGCGGGTGACGGGCCATGAACTGCAGCATCGGGTCCAGCAGCTGGGCCTGGCCGAAGGCATGCGGCACCACCACCCGCAGCCGTCCCCGTGGTACGTCCACTTCGCCACGCAGGTCCGCCTGGATCGCATCCCAGTCATCCACCAGGGCGCGAGCGTGCGCATAGCAGCGCTCGCCGTCCTCGGTAAGTGTCATCTGATGGGTGGAGCGCTTGAGCAGGTGCAGGCCGAACAACCGTTCCAGCGTCTGCAGCCGGCGGCTGACGGTCGGCTGGGTCGTGCCCAGCTGTACCGCGGCCGCCGACAGGCTGCCGCTCTCGACAATGCGCACGAAGGTGGCCAGCAGGTCGATCCGGTCCGCACCGGATGCCGGGAAGGGCGTGCTCATACAACCTTCGTATGATGGATATGTACCGAAGCCTACTACACGCCTTGATCTACAGGCGCGATGCTGACTCCACTTTCTTGAAGCGTGGAGTGGCTCATGTCCAGCGTGCATACCCCGGCGATGGCCGTACCCCGGCCTGCGGTGCCGTCGCGGCTGATCGTCGCGATGGCGGCCGGGGCCGGTTTTTCAGTGGCCTCGATCTACTACAGCCAGCCGATGCTGGGCGTCATCGCCAGCGGGCTGGGCAGCGACGCGCAGGCTACCGGCATGGTGCCAACCCTGACCCAGCTGGGCTACGCGCTCGGCATCCTGCTGCTGGCGCCCTTGGGCGACCGCTTCGACCGCCGCCAGCTGATCCTGCTCAAGTCGGTGCTGCTTGCCACCGCGCTGGCCGGAGCAGCGCTGTCGGGCAGCCTGCCCACCCTGCTGCTGGCCAGCCTGCTGATCGGGCTGATGGCCACCGTGGCCCAGGACGTGGTGCCGTCGGCGGCGATGCTGGCACCCGAAGCCGAGCGTGGCGCGGTGGTGGGCAAGGTGATGACCGGGCTGCTGCTGGGCATCCTGCTGTCGCGGGTGGCCAGTGGGCTGGTCGCCGAGGCCCTGGGCTGGCGGGCGATGTTCGGTATCGCGGCCGGCTCGGTGGTGGTGATGGCGTTGGTGCTGGCGCGCGAGTTGCCGCACCTGGCACCGACCACGTCGTTGCGGTATCCGGCGCTGCTGCGTTCGCTGGCTCACCTGTGGCGTGGACAGCCGCAACTGCGCCGTGCGGTGTTCGCGCAGGGGCTGCTGGCGGTAGGCTTCAGTGCGTTCTGGTCGACCCTGGCAGTGATGCTGCACGACCGGTACCAGTTGGGCAGCGCGGTGGCCGGAGCCTTCGGCATCGCCGGTGCGGCCGGTGCGCTGGCGGCGCCGCTGGCCGGCCGCTGGGCCGACCGGCTGGGCAGCCACGCGGTGGCGCGCATCGCGATCGGGATTGCCTTGGCGGGGTTTGCAATGCTGCTGCTGGATGCGTGGCTGCCGCGGGTGGCGATCGTGCCGTTGCTGGCGGTCAGTGCCGTGGTGTTCGACTTTGGGTTCCAGGCCGCACTGGTATCGCACCAGACGCTGGTCTACGGGTTGGCGCCGGAAGCGCGCAGCCGGCTCAATGCGCTGCTGTTTACCGGGGTGTTTCTGGGCATGGCCGCAGGAGGGGCGCTGGGCGCGGTGGCGTTGGCGCACGGTGGATGGAGTGCGGTCGCTGGGTTGGCGACGCTGGCGGCCGGGTGCAGTCTGGTGGTCCGGTTGCGCTGAGCGGCTTCGCTGGGTGGTGCGTGGTTGCCGGGCAGGGCCCGGCACTACGGGTCGGTGTCCAGGGTGATGATGCCGCGCTTGAGGGCGAGGGTGACGGCGTGGGTACGGTCGCGGGCGCCCAGTTTTTCCATGATGTTCTTCATGTGCGCCTTGACCGTCTGCTCGGAGATGCGCATCTGTTCGCCGATGCTCTTGTTCGAGCGCCCGGCAGCGACATGGCCCAGCACTTCGGTTTCGCGGGGTGACAGGCTGTCTTCAACCACGTGTGCGGCGATGCTGGCCGCCAGCGTGGCCGGAATGCCGGCGCGGCGGCCGCTGTGCACGGTGCGGATGGTGTCGACCAGTTCATGGCGCAGCATGTCCTTGAGCAGGTAGCCGCTGGCCCCGGCCTGCAGCGCACGCACCGCGCGCACATCGCCGCGGTAGGTGGTGAGCACGATGATCCGCGCCCGCGGGTCGAGGTGGCGGATGCGGGTGATCGCTTCCACTCCGTCCACGCCGGGCAACTGCAGGTCCATCAGCACCACGTCCGGTTGCAGGGCCAGGTACTGGGCCACCGCCTCCTCGCCATCGGCCGCTTCGCCCAGCAGGCGCATGTCCGGCTGCAGGCCGAGGAGTGCGGCCAGGCCGTCGCGCAGCAGGGGGTGGTCGTCGACCACCAGGATGCCGATCGGCAGGGATGCAGCGGTCATGCGGTTTCTCCGGAAGTACGCCGCCACCGCCAGCGCCGACGGTGGTGGCGATAGATGCGCTCGCCAGGCAGGGACAATTCTATTTCGGTACCCACCCCGGGGCGCGACCACAGCCGCAGGCGCCCGCCGAGCCGTTCGGCGCGTTCGCGCATGCCGACCAGGCCCCAGCGGCCGTCTGGCAGGGTGGCCGGCAGTCCGCTGCCGTCGTCGCGGATGTGCAGGCGCAGGCCGCGGCGGGCGTAGATCAGCTCGATGTCGACGGCCTCCGCGGCCGCATGCTGCAGGGCGTTCAACAACGCCTCCCGGCCGATCAGGAAGACCTCTTCCGCGGCATCGTGGCGCAGCGGCTTCGGCGTGCCTTCCACGTTGAGGCGCAAGCACGGGCTGCTGCTGTCGGCGGCGCGCTCGCCATACACCTGCACCAGCGAGGCGCCCAGGTCCTGGTAATCATCGCTGCCTTCGCGAAGCCGGTTGACCCGTTCGCGGCCTTCGGCCAGCGCGCTCTCGGCCTGCTGCATCGCCGCTTCCAGTGCTTCGCGCACTTCCGGGCTGGCGTGCGCCGAACGGCTTACTGCATGCAGGCGCAGGATCAGGCCCTGGGTGCCCTGCAGCAGGGTGTCGTGCAGTTCACGCGCGATGCGCTCGCGTTCGGCGTGGCGCTCCTGCAGGCGCGCGCGTACCAGACGGGTGAGGCTGCGGCTGCGCAGACGCATGGCCAGGGCCAGCAGGGCCAGCATCGCCAGCACGCACGCGGCGCTGAACCACAGCGTCTGGTACCACATCGGTGCGATGGTGAAACTGCGCTGCGCGACTGCGGTGCTCCAGACCTGGTCTTCGTTGGCGGCGCGCACCTCGAAGCGGTACGGGCCCGGCGGCAGGTTGGTGTAGAACGCGCGGGTAAGGCTGCCGGCCTCCTGCCACTCCGCGTCCAGTCCCATCAGGCGATGCTGGTAGCGGGTCCGCTCGGGGCGTGCCAGCGACACGGCGAGGTAGTCGATCTGCAGTTGCGCGGTGCCGGCCGGCAACTGCAGGCCATCGCGCAGCGGCTGCTGCCGGTTGCCGGAGGTGACCGTGTCGATGTGCGGCAGCAGCGCCGGTGCGTTGGGCCGGTCCTGCAGCGTGTCCAGCCATCCCAGGCCCTGGTTGGTCGCCACCCACAGCAGCCCGTCCGTAGCCAGCAGTGCGCTTGACACCGGGGTGGCCTGGGTGGCGATTCCCGGCATGCCGTCGGCGGTGTCGTACAGGCGCGGAGCGGTTTCCCTGCCCGCGTCGACCGCCTGCTCCAGCGCGTCGGCGCTGGCCCGGACCAGGCCGCGGCTGCCGTTGAGCCAATAGTAGCCGCGGGTGTCGCGCGCGATGCCGGTAATGCCTTCGAAGACACCTGCGGTGGCGGCCAGCGCGGTGCGGAAGCGTCCGTCCCGGCCGAGCAGGGCCAGGCCGTTCTCGCCGGCGACCCAGATCCGTGCGCCGATCATCGCGGTGGACGTCACCGGGCCCACGTCCAGGCCGTCGGCGCGGGTGTAGTGACGATAGGTGCCGCTACCGCCGACCCGCAGCGTGCCGTCGGGGTAGCCGATGGCCACCTGACCGTCGCTGCCGCTGGCCAGCGCGGTACACGCCTGCGGCGGCAGGGCCGGGTCCTGGATCCAGCGCCCGGCGCGGTAACGCAGCACGCCGCCATTGCGGAAGCAGAACCAGGCTTGGTCATGGCCCAGCGCCAGCATCGCGCGCGGCTCATGCGGGGCAGGAATGCCTTGCGGTACCAGCGGCGTGCGCTGACTGCGGTCGATCCGCAGCGGGCCCTCCTGCCCGGTCAGCCACAGCGGTCCGGACGCCACAGGCGGACCCGGCGAGCGTCGCGCCGGGGCCGCGTCCACCCCCTCGCGGCGCAGCGCCATCGGCCGCAGGTCCTTGCCATAGCCGAACACCTCACCTTCGGGCGTACGTGACAGCGTGCGCAGGGGGTCGGCCGGACCGGGCAGCGCCAGTGCATGCACCAGTCGCTGGCGGAACCGGTTCAGGCCCAGGTTGGAGCCGACCCAGAGGTTGCCTTCGCGGTCCTGCAGGAGCGGCCCGGCGGTGGTGGAGGCCAGCCCCTGCGCGGCGTCGAAGTGCTCGACCCGGTTGCCGCCGCTGTCGTCGGCAGCGACGTGGAAGATGCCGCCGTTGGCCACGAAGCTGCCCCACAGGCTGCCGTCGGAGGTGAAGCGGATGCGTCCGGCCAGCAGCCCCGGCAGCCGATGGGCGTGGCGGTGTGCGGCGGTCACCAGGCCACGTGCATCGCCAATGGGCATCACACCCTGCTGGCGGTCAGCCAGCCACACCTGGCCGTCCCCGCGCAGGGCAAGCGAGGAAAACCGGGACACCGCCAGGTGCATGCGCTCGAAACGGCGGGCATGCGCGCGCAGCCGCCACAGTTCGTCGCCGGCCAGCAGCCACAGCGTTCCGGCGCGGTCGCGCAGTGCCCAGTGCGCCGGTATGTCGCCAATGCCCATCGCCTCGGTCGGCGCTTGCCAGCGTTCGCCGTCGAACCAGCGCAGGCCTGCATCCGAGGCGGCCCACAGGCGGCCGCTCGCATCGCGTTCCATGCGCGGGATCAGTCCCGGGCGCAGGCCGTCGCGGCTGCCGAAATCGCGCGAGCCGTGTGCATCCAGGCGCGTGATGCCGCCGTTGAAATACGCAATCCACAGCGTGCCATCTGGATCGACGGACAGCGAGGTCATGTTCGCCGAGGGGAACGAGCCGCCATTGGGCGGGGCCACCCGCTCGAACTGGCGCCCGTCGAAGCGGTACAGGCCCGCGCCAGTGGCCAGCAGCAGTCGGCCATCGGGAAGCTGGGCGATGTCCCAGATATCACCCGGGGCCCCTTCGCCGACCACCCAGGCGCTGTGCCCGTAGGCGTCCAGGCCGGCCGCGGCAACCGGCAGCGGTGCCAGCAGCGCGAGAACCAGTGACACCAGGAGTGCACGCGGCGCCCGCCACGCGGCTGCCGGAACGGGGAAACGAAACACGTGGGACGCATGCGGCATGCGGGGATTGTCGCAGGCCAGGGGCAGTGCACGACTACCCTTTTGGGGCAGGCGCGCGCCGGCGTCGATGCGCTAGCGGCGCCGCGTCTCCCCCAAAAGAGTAGCCAACGCCACCACCCAAGGGGGGTAGGGCATTGCCGCTCCGGCGACGACCATGAGCGGATCCGACCACCCAGGAGTCCCCCATGACCACCGCCACCGCCGTTGCCGGCGCCTCGTTGCTGTCGCCGGCCGATCACGCCTTGGTGCTGATCGACTTCCAGTCGCAGATGGCCTTCGCCACCCGCACCATCGATATCGCCGCGCTGCGCAACAACGTCGCGCTGATCGCCAAGGGCGCTGCCGGGTTCAAGGTCCCGGTGGTGCTGACCACCGTGGCCGAAAAGTCGTTCTCCGGCCCGATGTTCCCGGAGATCGCGCCGATCTTCCCGGGCCAGAAGGTGTTCGACCGCACCTCGATGAACTGCTGGGAAGACCAGCCGGTGATCGATGAGATCAACCGCATCGGTAAGCAGCGTGTCGTCATCGCAGGCCTGTGGACCAGCGTCTGCATCGTCGGCCCGGCGCTGTCGGCCATCGACCAGGGGTTCGAGGTGTATGTGATCACCGATGCCTGCGGCGATGTCAGCGATGAAGCACACGAGCGTGCGGTGACCCGCATGGTGCAGGCCGGCGCGGTGCCGATCACCTCGGTGCAGTACCTGCTGGAACTCCAGCGCGACTGGGGCCGCAGCGCCACCTATGCCCTCACCACCGGCATCGCCCGCGAACATGCCGGCGGCTATGGCCTGGGCATCCAGTACGCCAAGAGCATGTTCGGCGCACAGGAAGGCGGGCACTGAGCATGGGCGGCGCCACCGGCCAGGACCTGGGCCTGCTGGTGCTGCGGCTGGCAGCAGGTGGTTTCCTGCTGCCGCACGCGCTGGGCAAGCTGTTCGGCTGGTTCGGGGGGCCGGGACTGGCCGGCTTCGCCGATGAACTGCGTGGCTTCGGCCTGCCTGCACCGGCACCGGCGCCGCTGCTGCTGGCGGTGGTGCAGGTGCTGTCCGGGGTGGCCGTGCTTGTGGGCTGGCAGGTGCGCGTGGCGGCCACGGTCGCGGCGCTGTTCCTGGCATTCACCGCCGTGCTGGCCCTGCCCAGGGGCTGGTTCTGGATGCGCGGCGGCATTGAATACCCGTTGTTCTGGACGCTGGCGCTGTGCGCCATCGCCTTGGCCGGTCCCGGCGCGCTTGCATTGCAGTTTCCATGAGCGGAGACGTCCACCATGACCGCTGATCCCATGCTGCCTGGTCGCCGTGACCTGCTGCTCGGCGCTGGCGCTGCCATGGCGCTGGGCCTGGCCGGCCGCGCCTTCGCCACGTACCCGGAGAAACCCATGACCACGCTGCTCATCCGCAACGCCCGCATCACCACGCTTGACCCGCACCTGCCGCACGCGGATGCGCTGGCCGTGGTCGATGGCCGTATCGCCGCCATTGGCACCGAAGCGCAGGTGCGCGCAGGCCTGACCGACGCGACGGTGATCGACGCCGGTGGCCGCCGGCTGGTGCCCGGACTCAACGACAGCCATACGCACCTGATCCGCGGCGGCCTCAACTACAACCTGGAACTGCGCTGGGACGGGCTGCGCTCGCTGTCGGACGCAATGGCCATGCTCAAGGCGCAGGTCGACAACACCCCGGCACCGCAGTGGGTGCGGGTGGTGGGCGGTTTCACGGCCGAACAGTTCGTGGAAAAGCGCCTGCCGACGCTGGCCGAAATCAACGCCATCGCGCCGGATACGCCGGTGTTCCTGCTGCACCTGTACGACCGCGCGCTGCTCAACCGCGCCGCGCTGCGTGCCTGTGGCTACGACAGGAACACGCCCGACCCGCCCGGGGGGCAGATCGCGCGCGACAGCCTGGGCAACCCCACCGGGCTGCTGCTGGCCAAGCCGAACGCGCTGATCCTCTACGCGACGCTGGCCAAGGGCCCGCGCCTGCCGATCGAGTACCAGGCCAATTCGACCCGGCACTTCATGCGCGAACTGAACCGGCTGGGGATCACCTCGGTGATCGACGCCGGCGGCGGCTTCCAGAATTACCCCGAGGATTACCAGGTCATCGAGCAGCTGCACCGCGACGGTGAACTGACGGTGCGCATCGCCTACAACCTGTTCACCCAGAACAAGGGCAAGGAAGTGCAGGACTTCCAGCACTGGAGCGAGATCCTCACCCCGCGCCAGGGCGATGACCTGCTGCGCCACAACGGCGCGGGCGAAATGCTGGTGTTCTCAGCGGCCGACTTCGAACTGTTCAACGAACCGCGCCCGGAACTGCCGGCAGGCATGGAGCCGGAGCTGCATGAAGTGGTCAAGCTGCTGGTGGAAAAGCGCTGGCCGTTCCGCATCCACGCCACCTACGATGAAAGCATCGACCGCATCCTGGATGTGTACGAGCAGGTCAACCGCGAAATTCCGTTCGACGGCCTGCACTGGTTCATCGACCACGCCGAGACCATCACCCCGCGCAACATCGACCGGATCAGCGCGCTTGGCGGTGGCCTGGCGATCCAGCACCGCATGGCCTACCAGGGCGAGGCCTTCGTGCAGCGCTATGGCGCTGATGCGGCGCGGCACACCCCGCCGGTACGGCGCATGCTGCAGGCGGGCGTGCCGGTCGGCGCCGGCACCGATGCCACCCGCGTGGCCAGCTACAACCCGTGGGTGGCGCTGTCGTGGCTGGTCACCGGTCGCACCGTGGGTGGGCTGGCCCTGTATGGCGAAGAGAACCTGCTCGAGCGCGAGGAAGCGCTGCGCCTGTGGACCCAGGGCAGCGCGTGGTTCTCCGGCGACGACGGCCGCAAAGGCACGCTGGCGGTCGGCCAGCTGGCGGATTTCTGCGTGCTCTCGTCGGACTTCTTCGCGGTGGACGATGCCGCCATTGCCGATATCACCAGCGTGCTGACCGTGGTCGGCGGACGGGTGGTGCATGGCGAAGGTGACTTCGGCCCGCTCGCGCCGACACTGCCGCCGGCAATGCCGGACTGGTCACCGGTCAACCGCTTTGGCGGCTACCACGTCGGCGGCGCGGCTACCGGGCTGGTGGCGCATTCGCATGCACACGGTCACGGCGCAGGTGCCTGCCGCACCCATGGCCACGGCCACGCGGCGGCGCATGCGGTGCCTACCGATGCGCCGAACGCGTTCTGGGGCGCGCTGGGATGTTCGTGCTTCGCCTTCTGAGCCTGGCACTGGCGTCGGCGGTACCGGCGCTGGCGTTCGCGTGCACGCCGGATGCGTCGGGTCATTGCATCGCGCTGGAGGGCGGTGGCGAGGTTCAGCTGGATGCGTCCCTGCGCCTGCGCGGCATGTATTACGACCCGACCCGCTTTGGCATCCAGGGCCGCGAAGATGGCTATGGCCTGATGCGCGCGCTGGGTTCGGTGACCGTCACGCGGGACCGCTGGGAAGCGATGGCGCAGCTGGGCGTGCATGCCGAGCAGGGCCGCGCTGGCGGGCCCGGTGGCACCGACCGCGGCGCGCTGGACCTGCAGCAGGGTTACCTGCGTTGGCACGGTGATCGCCTGTCCTGGCAGCTCGGGCGGCAGGAGGCGGCCTATGGCAGCTCGCGCCTGCTGTCGGTGCGCGATGGCCCCAACATCCGGCTGGCCTTCGACGGCGTGCGCGGGCGCTGGCAGCAGGGTGCACTGACGCTGGACGTGATGGCGCTGCGCCCGGTCGATAACCGCATGGGCGCCTTCGATGACCGCAGCGACCAGGGCCAGTTCCTGGTTGGCAGCTACGCCACCTGGCAGGGCGCACGGCCCGGCAATGGGCTGGACCTTTACCTGCTCGGGTATGGCCGCGATGGCGCGCGTTTTGCCAGTGCGGTGGGCGACGAGCGCCGCACCTCTCTCGGCGCGCGCTGGTTCGTGCTGCAGCCGCGCTGGAACGCCAACATCGAACTGGTCGCGCAGCGCGGCACGTTGTCGCGCGCGCAGGGCGATCTGGCGATCCGCGCCTGGACGCTGGCCACCGACAGTGGCGTTCGGTGGCCCGGCCACCGCTGGCAGCCGCGCCTGGGCATCAAGCTGGATATCGCCAGCGGCGACCGTGACGCGCACGATGGCCGCCTGGACACCTTCAACGCGATGTACCCCAAGTCGGCGTACTTCAGCGAAGCCAGCCTGCTGGCGCCGGCCAACCTGATGGACGTGCAGCCGACCCTGTCCTTGACGCCGCGCCCGGGCCTGACCACCGAGATCGGCTGGCAGCTGGCCTGGAAGCACCGCCGCAGCGATGCGGTGTACACCACCCCGGCACCGCTGGCCGCCGTGCCCGGCACGGCCGGCACGCCCCGGCGGATCGGCCAGCAGTACAAGTGGGAAACCAGCTGGGAGGCCAGCCGGCACTGGACCTGGAAAGGCCAGCTGGCCTGGTTCGAGGCCGGTCCCGGCCTGCGTGCGGCCGGTGGCCGCGACACCCTGTTTGCATCGGTAGTAGGAGCATGGCAATGGTAGATACACACGAAAACGCCGCCCCGGGCGCGTGGTCGCCACTGAAGATCAAGCTGTTCCGCGCGATGTGGCTGGCGATCCTGGGCAGCAACGTCGGCACCTGGGTCAACGATGTGGCCGCCGCGTGGGTGATGGCCGAGCGCACCGGCTCGCCATTGATGGTGGCGCTGGTGCAGTCGGCCACCACGGTGCCGGTGGTGCTGCTGGCGCTGGCCGCCGGCACGTTGGCCGACATCGTCGACCGCCGCCGCTACCTGCTGTTCACCCAGGGCTGGATGCTGCTGGTGGCCGCCACCCTGGCCACGCTGACCGCACTGAACCTGCTGACCCCGCCGTTGCTGGTCGGGCTCACCTTCGCCATGGGCTGCGGCGCAGCGATGGCGATGCCCGCGCAGGCGGCGATCGTGTCCGAGCTGGTGCCACGGCCGATGCTGGCCTCGGCCGTGGCGTTGAATTCGATCGGCATCAACATCGCGCGCTCGCTCGGCCCGGCCATCGGCGGCCTGATCGTGGCGCAGCTGGGCGCGGGGTGGGCGTTCGGCCTGAACGCGCTGAGCTTCGCGGCGATGCTGTGGGTGCTGTTCACCTGGAAGCCCGAAGCGCACGTGTCGAACCTGCCGCCGGAGGGCTTCGGCGCCGGACTGCGCGCAGGCCTGCGTTATGCGCTGCGGGCCGGGCGCCTGCAGGCGGTGCTGATCAAATCGGCCGGGTTCTTCTTCTTCGCCAGTGCGGTGACCGCGCTGCTGCCGCTGGTGGTGCGCAGCGAACTGCATGGCGGGGCGGGTACCTATGGCCTGCTGCTGGGCTGCATCGGCGTGGGTGCGGTCAGTGGCGCCCTGGTGCTGCCCAGCCTGCGCGCGCGGTTGGACCGCGACCTGCTGGTGCTGCTGGCCACGCTGGCCTGCGCGCTGAGCCTGTTCGGCCTGGCGTGGCTGCGGCACATGGCGCTGTTGCCGCTGGCAATGCTGGTCAACGGCTTTGCCTGGATCACGGTGCTGTCCTCGCTGCAGATCGCCGCGCAGACGGCGGTACCTGCGTGGGTGCGGGCGCGCGCGCTGTCGCTGTACATCATGGTGTTCTCGCTGGGGATGGCGGCCGGTGGGCTGAGCTGGGGCAGCATTGCCCAGCGCACCTCGATCCCGCTGGCGCTGACCATCGCCGCAGTGGGTGCGGTGATCGGCGGGCTGCTGGTGTGGCGGGTGCGCATTGCCGGCAGTGAAGAGCTGGACCTGCGGCCGGCCGGCCATTGGCCCGCGCCGGAGCTGGCGGTGCCGGTCACCCACGACCGGGGACCGGTGCTGGTGACGGTGGAGTACCACATCGACGATGCCGACCGCGCCGCGTTCCATGTGTTGCTGGGTGAGCTCGGCGGTACCCGCCGCCGCGATGGCGCGGTGATCTGGGGCGTGGCCGAGGACGTGGCCACGCCGGGCATCCACCTGGAATATTTCGTGACCCCCTCCTGGATCGAGCACCTGCGCCAGCATGAGCGGGTGACGGCCGAAGACCGGACCCTGCAGGAGAAGGTCAGGGCACTGCACCGCAATGAGCATGCGCCGATCGTGCGTCATTTCGTGGGTGGCACGGGCGCCTTGAAGGCGCTGCAGCACGGTCACCAACATCCCGCACTTGGGTGATGGTTCCGGTGCATCACCAATGGTGGTGCGCTGCCGGTCATGGCACCTTCTTAACCGCAATGCGCGTATGGTCGGTGCTCTTTGAGCGGGAGTGAATGCATGCGCTGGATCGTGTTGTTGGCCGCCTTGGCCATGCCGTTGGTGGCGTGGTTGTCCCAGACCGGTCAGTTCGGCCCGACCAATGGTGCGATCTCCGACCGCTATCCCACGTTGCTGGTTGCGGCCGGCTATGCGTTTTCGATCTGGGGCCTGATCTTCCTGTGGGACGTGGCCTTCGGGCTGTGGCAGCTGCGCCAGCGCCGGCCCGATGACAATGCCGGGGTGCGCGGCTGGGCGGCCGCCGGGTTCGCGCTGACGGCGGCGTGGATGCCGGTATTCTCCAACCAGGCGTTCCTCCCGGCGCTGGCCATCATCTGGCTGGCGCTGGTGTGCCTGCTGGTTGCGGCGGTACGCGCGGCGCCGGCCACCGCCAGTGCCGGGCAGCGCGCCTTCGCTGCCTATCCGCTGGCGCTGCACGCAGGCTGGCTGACGATGGCCGCCTTCCTCAACACCGCCCAGGTGATCGTGGCCTACCAGTGGCTGCCGACCGGCGACATGCTGTCGTGGAGCGTGGTGCTGCTGGCGCTGGCCACCCTGCTGGCGTGGGTGATGAATCACCGTCTGCGTGGGCACTTCGCCTACCCGGCGGCGGTGATCTGGGCGCTGGTGG
Source organism: Stenotrophomonas sp. 22385 (assembly GCF_052045085.1). Taxonomy (NCBI): domain Bacteria; kingdom Pseudomonadati; phylum Pseudomonadota; class Gammaproteobacteria; order Lysobacterales; family Lysobacteraceae; genus Stenotrophomonas; species Stenotrophomonas sp. 22385. Next base: position 304,552 of record NZ_JBQEOG010000004.1, on the reverse strand, counting down.
GCATGTACGTCAAGCAATCCGGCTGGCGCCTGCCCGGTGCCGATACCGTGGCCGTGCTGGCGCTGGCCGTGGCCGCGCTGCTGGTGCTGCAGACCCTGCTGCTGCGTACCCGGGCCTGGCGCGCACCGCGCGTGGGCGTGGTCGCCGCACACCGCCATCGTCGTTGATAGAGGAGATTCGCATGCGCGCTGCATTGCATGAACAGTTTGGTGACCCGACCGTTGTCCTGCATGGCGGTGAGGCCGCCACGCCTGATCCCGGTGCGGGCGAGGTGCGCATCCGCACCGTGCTGGCGCCGATCCACAACCATGACCTGTGGACCGTGCGCGGCCAGTACGGTTACAAGCCCGAGCTGCCTGCCATCGGCGGCAGCGAAGGCACCGGCGTGATCGACGCGCTGGGCGAGGGCGTGACCGGCCTGCAGGTGGGGCAGCGGGTCAGTGCGGCGTCGGTGCATGGCACCTGGGCCGAGCAGTTCATTGCGCCGGCGCGGATGGTGATTCCGATGCCGGACAGCATCGACGATGAAACGGCCGCGCAGCTGATCGCGATGCCGCTCAGCGCGTTGATGCTGCTGGAATTCCTGCAGGTGGAAGCCGGACAGTGGATCGTGCAGAACGCGGCCAATGGTGCGGTCGGCAAGGCGCTGGCGATGCTGGCCAAGGCGCGCGGCGTGCACTGCGTGAACCTGGTGCGGCGCGATGCGGGCGTGGCCGAAATGGCGGCGCTGGGCATCGACAACACGATTTCCACCGCGCAGGCGGACTGGGTGGCGCAGGTGCAGGCGCGGGTGGGCGAAGGTGCGGCCGCGGCGGTCGATTCGGTCGGCGGGCGTGCCAGCGGCGAGTTGCTGGGCCTGCTGGGCGAGGGCGGCACGCTGGTGTCGTTCGGCTCGATGACCGGCGAGCCGATGCAGCTGGGCTCAGGCGATGTGATCTTCAAGCAGGCCGTGGTGAAGGGCTTCTGGGGCAGCAAGGTGAGCCAGAACATGGCCGCGGAAAAGAAGCGTGCGCTGGTGGGCGAGCTGCTGAAGCTGGCCGCGGCGGGCGGCCTGAGCCTGCCGGTGGACGCCGTATTCGGGCTGGACCAGATAGCAGAGGCGGCGAAAGCCAGTCTCGAACCGGGCCGCAACGGCAAGGTCCTGCTGCGCCCGTAAGGGCGCGGCGTTACACCCGCAGCGCGTCGATCACCACGCGCAGTGCGCTGGAAGATTGGCGGCGGCTGGGGTAGTAGGCGTAGAAGCCGTCGAACACATCGCACCAGTCCTCCATCACCCGGTGCAGGCGCCCTGCAGCGATGTCCTCCAGCACCATCTCTTCCAGCAGATAGGCCAGCCCAGCGCCGGCCAGTGCGGCGCGGTGCATGGCGATGCTGCTGTTGAAGGTCCATTGCCCCTGAACGCGCACGTTCACGTTCTGCTCGTCCCGGCGCAGGTCCCACACCATCAACCCGCCGTGGGTAGGCAGCCGCAATCCGATGCAGTCGTGTGCGGCCAAGTCACCTGGCCGCAGCGGCGCGGTGTGGCTCCTGAAGTACGCCGGGCTGCCGACGATCGCCATCCGCTGCGGGCCGGTGACCGGCACCGCGATCATGTCCCGTGCGACCCGTTCGCCGAGCCGGATGCCGATGTCGTAACGCTGTTCGACGATATCGGCAAGTCCATAGTCGATGGTCAGCTCCACGTTCAGATCGGGGTAGCGGGGCAGTACGTTCGCCAGGCGGGGCCATACCACCGTGTTGGCCACGTGCTCGGAGGCGGTGATGCGGACGGTGCCGGCCGGACGGTCACGGTACTCCGCCACGGCCGCGATCTCTGCTTCGATTTCCTCCAGCCGCGGTGCCACGCTCACGTACAGGCGTTCGCCGGCTTCGGTCATCGACACGTTGCGGGTAGTGCGGGTCAACAGGCGGACACCGAGCCGCTCCTCCAGCGCCCGCACGGTATGGCTGAGCGCAGACTGCGATACGCCCAGCTGCGCGGCAGCACGGGTAAAGCTGCGCTCGCGCGCTACGGTCACGAAGACCTGCAGGTCATTGAAGTTCTCGCGGGCCATGAGGGCAGCTGCGGCGCATGACGGTCATGCCAGCCCATGATGGCCGGGAGCCATGGCGATTTGTAGGGGCGTGGGGTGCAGGCTAGAATCGCGGTTCTTCCGTGACAACCGCGAGCCCCGCATGAACGACACCCGCTTTTATCCCATCGGTACCCCCGGCCAGCCCTGGGGCGATGCAGAGAAAGCGGAGTGGCGGGCGCGGCAGTTGCCGGTGCGGCGTTATGCCGACGATGTGCTGCCGGTACTGGACCAGCTGCGCGCCCAGTTCGATGTGGTCCAGTACGGCACGCTGGAGTACGCACCGGACAGCTACCCGCTGTTCGCGGTGCGCAGCCGTGACTGGAACCCGGCGCTGCCGTCGGTGCTGGTCACCGGTGGCGTGCACGGCTACGAAACCAGCGGCGTGGAAGGTGCACTGCAGTTCCTGGCCACGCGTGCGGCCGACTACGCAGGGCGCGCCAATGTGCTGGTGGCGCCGTGCGTGAGCCCATGGGGCTACGAGCGCGTCCAGCGCTGGAATGCCGATGCGATCGACCCGAACCGCTCGTTCGTGGCCAGCAGCCCGGCGCAGGAATCGGCAGCGCTGATGGCCCTGGTGGCGCCGCTGCGTGACGGCATGGTGCTGCATATCGACCTGCACGAAACCACCGACAGTGACGAAAGCGAGTTCCGCCCGGCGCTGGCCGCGCGCGATGGCAAGGCGTTCGCCCCGGGCCTGATTCCCGATGGCTTCTACCTGGTGGACGACACCGAAAACCCGCAGCCGGCGTTCCAGCAGGCGGTCAACGCGGCGGTGGAGCGGGTGACCCATATCGCCCCGGCCGACGACAGGAACGAGATCATCGGCTCGCCGGTGGTGGCACCGGGGGTGATCGAGTATCCGCTGAAGAAGCTGGGGCTGTGTGCCAGCATCACTGGTGCGCGCTTCACCACCACCACCGAGGTGTATCCGGACAGCCCGCGCGCGACCCCACAGCAGTGCAACGATGCGCAGGTGGCGGCGGTGTGCGCGGCGATCGATTACGCGCTGGCGCATTGAGCATTGCAGGCGTGCAGCGCCCGACGACGGTGCGCGCTGTCCACGCAGGGTGTGGACCTACGCCTTCACCCAGCGGGCGGTGATGCCTACCAGCAGCAGGGCTGCTGCGACCAGGCAGAACGCCGTCGCCAGACTGCTCGCTTGGGCGACGACGCCGATCAGGGCCGGGCCGGCGAGCACGCCGGCGTAGCCGAGGGTGGTGATGGCGGGGATGGCCAGGCTTTCCGGCATGGTCCTCTGGTTGCCGGCCATCGAGAACAGGGCCGGCACGATGTTGGCGCAGCCCAGGCCGATCAGGGCGTAGCCGAGCAGGGCCGGTAGCAGGGCGCTGGCCAAGGTGGCGATGCCGAAGCCGGCCGCGGCCACGAGGCTGCCCAGCAGGATCGCGCGCAGCCGGCCGAGTTTCGCCACGATGCCGTCGCCGACCAGGCGGGTGACCGTCATGGCGATGGCGAAGGTCATGAAGCCCAGGCCGGCGCGGTCCGGTGGTACCTGCTGCACTTCATGCAGGAACACCGCGCTCCAGTCGAGCATGGCCCCCTCGGCAAGGAAGGCGACGAAACAGAGCACGCCGATCGCCAGTACCACGCCATGCGGGATCGCGAATACCGGGGCGCCGCTCGGCGCGCGATCGCGCCGCCAGTACGCTACCGATAGCGCCAGCACTACCGCCATCGCCACCGACGCCAGTACGCACACCCACAGCGGCGGCAGCCGCAGCGCCAGCAACGCGGTCATCGCAGCAGCACCCACCGCACCGCCGATGCTGTAGAAGGCGTGGAAGCCGGACATCATCGGCCGCCCGCTGTCGCGCTCCACCATCACCGCCTGGATGTTCATGGTGCAGTCGCAGGCGCCCACACCGGCGCCGAACACGAACAGGGCAAGGCCCAGTGTCCACGGCGAGGGCGCGATGGCCAGCAGCGGCAGGCTCGCCATCACCATCAGCAGGGTGGCGATCATCACCGCGCGGCAGCCATGGCGCGCGGCCAGGATGCCGGCCAACGGCATTGCCAGCAGCGAACCGGCGCCGAGGCACAGCAGCACCAGGCCGAGCGTGCCTTCATCCAGTCCGGCGCGGCTCTTGGCGAACGGCACCAGCGGGGCCCAGGCGGCGGTAGCGAAGCCAGGCAGGAAAAACGCAGCACGGGTGGCGTGCTGTTCGGCGGTTCGTGCGCGTGGGCTGTCGGTCAGGGCGTTACTGGCATCCGGCATGGCACTGAAAACGATTACAGAAGGGCGCCCAGCTTACCTGCACCCCCTCGCCCCAGGTCAATCCGGGCGGCCCAGCTCCGGCGTGACCAGCGCCGCCAGCCAGTCCATGAAGGCCGCCACCCGGCGTGGCAGGTGCCGTCGCTGCGCGTACAGCAGGGTGACCGGCATCGGCTCGGCCACGCACTCCGGCAGGATTTCCACCAGCGTCCCGGCGGCCAGCGCCACGCGCGCACCCAGCCGTGGCACCTGGATGATGCCCAGCCCGGCCAGCGCCGCCGCACTGTAGGCCTCGCCACTGTTGACCGTGATGGCGCCGCGCATCGGCATGCTGCGGTAGGCCTGGCCATCGTGGTACTCGAAGCCCGGCGAGCGCTGGCCGAGCGTGCCCACGTAATGCACCAGCGCATGGCGCGACAGGTCCTCCCGCGAGCGTGGCACGCCTCTTGCCGCCAGGTAGGCCGGGCTGGCGCAGTTGACGATGTGCATCACCCCCAGCGGGCGCGCTACCAGCGTGTTGTCGTCCAACGGGCCGACCCGGACCACGCAGTCGAAGCCTTCGCGCACCAGGTCGACGCGGCGGTCGGTGCCGCTCAGTTCGATCTCCAGCCCGGGGTGCCTCTCAAGAAACCCCGGCAGGCGTGGTATCACCAGCTGCCGGGCGAGCCCGCTGGACATGTCCACCCGCAGCCGGCCTTTGAGCTGGGTGTCACGGCGGAACATGCCCTGCAGGTCTTCCATGTCGTCGATCAGGTCGCGGGCACGCTGCTGGAACTGCGCGCCATCGGCCGTCAGCCGCACCCGGCGGGTGGTCCGGTGCAGCAGCTGCACGCCCACTTCCGCCTCCAGCCTCTGGACGGCCAGCGATACGCTGGCCTTGGGCAGGCCCAGCTGCTCGGCGGCGGCCGTAAAAGAGCCCAGTTCGGCAACGCGCAGGAAACTGCGCAGGTGGTCGAGGCGGTCCATGGATTGTTCGCTCTGGGTGGACAGTCAAATCAGGATTGCGTGGTTTATGTGATTGTGCAATGCCAATAGTCTGGCGTCACACCTCATCCAGGAGCACTCCATGTCCCTCTCCACTTCCCGCGTCGTGCTGATCACCGGAGGCAGCCGTGGGCTTGGCCGCAACGCCGCCCTGGCGCTGGCGGCCGACGGTGCCGACATCCTGCTGACCTACCGTCGCCGGGCCGATGCGGCCGACGCCGTGGTCGCCCAGATCCAGGCGCTGGGCCGGCGTGCCGCCGCGCTGCCGCTGGACATGGCCGACAGCGCCGGCTTTGCCGGCTTCGCCATGGCCGTGCAGGCGCAACTGCAGGCCTGGGGCGCGGCCGGCCTGCAGGGGCTGTTCAACAACGCTGGCGAAGGCCTGTATGCGGGGTTCGCTGACACCACCCCGGCCCAGTTCGACGAACTGGTCGCCGTGCACCTGAAAGGGCCGTACTTCCTGACCCAGGCGCTGCTGCCGCTGATCGCCGATGGCGGCCGCATTCTCAACGTGTCCAGTGGACTGGCCCGCTTCTCGCTGCCGGGAAGTTCGGCCTACGCGATGATGAAGGGCGGTATCGAGGTCTTCAGCCGTTACCTGGCCAAGGAACTCGGCGCGCGCGGGATCAGTGCCAACACGCTGGCGCCGGGCGCGATCGAAACCGACTTCGGCGGCGGGCATGTGCGTGACAACGCCGACATCAATGCGATGGTGGCCGGCAACACCGCGCTGGGTCGCGCAGGGCAGCCGGACGATATCGGACCGGTGGTTGCCGCGTTGTTGTCGCCGCGCACGGGCTGGATCAACGCGCAGCGCGTGGAAGCGTCGGGCGGCATGTTCGTCTGAGTGCGAAAGCATCGCATTCGCGCCAAGCCGGTATGATGGCCGGCCTTGCCGCCCCTGCAGAGATTGCCTTGCGAGCGTACGTACCGATGCACCCGATGGGTCGTGTGTTTGCCGTTGTCGCCTTGTTCGAGGCCTTTACCTGGGCCGGGCTGCTGGTCGGCATGTATCTGAAGTACCACGCCGCCGAGCCGTCCACCGCCGGCGTGGCGCTGTTCGGGCCGGTGCATGGCGTGGCCTTCATGGTCTACGTGGTGGTCACGGTGCTGGCGGCGGTGAAGCTGCGCTGGCCGTGGTGGGCCGCCGGCCTGGCACTGCTGGCAGCGGTGCCGCCACTGGTGACGTTGCCGCTGGAGGGGTGGTTCAAGCGGCGCGGCTTGTTGTCCGCGCCGCCATCTCACCACCTGTAGCTGAGCCCGATCTGCGCAGTGCGCTGGAAATATCCCTGGCCCTGCTGCAGCGACAACCCGCCCCACGCGCCAAAGCCGTTGGCGAACAGCAGCGAGGCACCGGCACTGAACTCGCCACGGTTGCGCGGAATGCGCGCATCCACCGGCTCGTCATCCATGCGCACGCGCGCGTCCGCGCCGGTGCGGATCCAGTGCGCGGCGATGTAGGGCTGTACGCTGGCCGCCGTGCCCTGCCAGCGGGTCACGCCGGACACGCGCACGCCGACACGCCCGAAGGTTCCGTTGGCGTCTTCGCTGGTGACCAGCGTGCCGTTCTGTTCAAGATGGCGTACATCACTCCAGCGCGTATAGCCCACCTGCAGCTGCGGCTCGAGGAACACCCCGCCATGCCCGCCACCGCCGATGCGGAAGGCGTGGCCCACTTCCAGCGCGCCCTGCCAGGCGCGGCTGTCGTACTGCTCGGTGGCCAGTCCGGCGCCTTCCACCCGGTTGGAAAAGCGCGCGTGCTGCAGCGAGCCGTCCAGGTAGAACCCGGTGTAGGGATCGGCATCGGCGTCGGCCGCGGCGCGCCAGGTGGCATACACGCCCAATGCGGCCCCGCGCACCTTGCCGCGGGCGTAGTATCCGGTCAGCGTGCTGGTCGAGGTGCTGGAGGCATTGCCGCTGGACAGCATCACCCCGAACGCGCTGCCCTGGGTGTTGCGCAGCAGGTCGGTACCCACGCTCAGCGCCTGGCTGCTGCCATGCACATCCAGCTGGGAGCTGTCGGCGTCGAAGCGCGAACGCGCGCCATCCACGCGCACCCAGGCGCGCCCGCTGTTCTGGCCTGCGTGGCGCTCGTGATAGCCGAGCCGGAACATCCCTTCGGCCGCCTGCAGGTTGGCCAGGTACGCGCCCGGTTCCGGCCGCAGCACCGGCACCGGCTCGGGGTCCACGCATTCGGGCAGGGTGGGATCGACCGCGCACGGATCCGGTTCCGGATCCACGCAGCCAGGCAGGGTCGGATCGACGCTGCAGGGATCGGGGGCCTGCGAGCGGAGGTACCAGTTGCCATCGGCGGTGCCCTTGAACAGGAAGTACTCGTATTGGCCACCCACCGCGCGCCCGGCGAGGTCGAAGGTGCCGTTGGACGCCCCACCCACTTCGATCAGGCTGATGCCCTGGCTGGTCTGCGCACCTGCACCGCCGACATTGTTGACGCGCACGCTGGTCTGGCCGCTGCTGTCGCCGGCGATCACCAGCTTGTCCGAGGCCGATTCGTCGCCGGCCAGTACGGTGTTGAACAGCAGCGTACCGCCGCCGCCGACGTAGTCACCGGCCACCTGGAGCGTGTTGAAGGTGCTGCCATCACCCAGTTCCAGCAGCGACCCGCTCCCCAGGGAAAGGTCCTGCACCGTGCTGTCGCCGGTCATCTGCCAGCGGGCGTCGGTGAGGCCGACCGCGGCACCGTTGAGGATGGTGCCGGTCAGTGATGCCCCCTCGCTGAGCGCGATATTGACCTCGGCACTGTTCAAGCCGCGGGTCTGGCCGACGATGTCGCCGACCAGGTTGGAGCCGGCAACCGCCAGGTTGGCGACCGCCCCGGCCGCGACCTGCAGGATCACGCCATTGCCCGCTTCAACGGTGGAGCCGTTGGCGATGCGGATGTCGGCGTTGCCCGTCAGCGGCATGACGATGGCCGGGCCGGTAGTCGACACCAGGCGCGACTGGTCGATGACCACGGTGCTGTTGCCGGCGGCGTTGCCGGTGATGGACAGGGCGCTGCTGCTGCCCTCCACGGTGCTGCCCTGCGACACCACCAGGCTGGCGTTGTTCACCACCACGCCCATGCCGTTGTTGGCGCCGCTGCCGGTGCCCGTGCCACGCACCTGGCTGGCGGCCAGGGTCAGGCTGGCCCCGCGCGAGACGGTCGCGCCGGTGGCGCCGATCACCTCCGAGCCGGACAGCGCAGCCGTGGGGCCGGAGGTGCCGGTGCCGGCCATGGACAGCGCGGTGCTGCCGGACTGGATCGTCGAGGCATCCATGACCAGCGCGCCGCCGGTCATCGCCACCCCGGACAGGCTGCCCGTCAGGGTGCTGTTGGATACGCGCGCTGTACCACCTTCGATGTCCAGCGCGTAGCCGAAGCCGGCGCCGGAAGTGCCGACCGAGGTTGCCTGCACGTTGTCCAGCACCAGCAGCGCGCCATCGCTCAGCTGCAGGGCTTCGCCGCCGGTGTCGACGGTGGTGTTGGTCAGGGTGAGTTCGCTGCCGTCGCCGGTGGCGCTGAAACCGCGCCCGGCGGAAGCGACGGTCACCGCGTTGATGCCCATCGTGCTGCCCGACGAGACCCCGCCAGCGTCGGCGAAGGTCGAGGTGAAGGTCATCGTGCCGCCGTTGATGGCGGCGCTGCCGGCGTTGGCAACGCGGATCCCGAACAGGCCGCTGATGTCCACGTCGGTGCCGATCACGCTGGCGTTGTCGACCTGGGTCGGGCCAGCCAGGCCACCGGCGGCGATGGTGAGCTCGGCGCCATCGGACACCGTCCAGTCCTCACGCAGGTCGCCGGGCTGCACGGTGTGCGTGCTGCCGGGGCCGGTGAGCGTGCCTGCTGCTGCAGCAAGGGGCAGGGTCGCGAGCGTCACGGCGATGGCCGTAACGAGCATGCGGCGCGGGCCGCATGGGGTAATGGCTGTCATGACTGGACTCCGAAACGGAACTGGGTGGACCGCACGACCCCCGTAGCACCACAACGTCGTACCAGGATCAGCGAGGGACCGAATCCTCCGGTCCAAAGGCCGCTGTATCCATGCAACATCTTGTATGCGTCATCTATCACTACCGCCTGTTCAGCATGAGCAGGTCTCTGTGGGGCCAGCGTGAAGGCAGTGTTGTGGCACGGCGGGCGCCCCGTATCCGGGCACGCGGAGGACGTCGCCCGGCGTGCGCACGGAGAGGACCGGTTGTCGCACCCGGTGGTGCTATTTCCAGGGCAGCCCGCGCAGCTGCAGGGCACGCTGGTGCATCAGTTCTGCGTGGAGGCGCACATAATCCTCCCCGGTAAATGCCTGTGCCATCGGTGAGCGTGCGGCCTCGGCGGCCACCCGTGCGCGCGCCTGGTCGAGATCCTCGCTGCGCAGGGCCAGATCGGCCATCACGATCACCTTGGCGGGTTGCACTTCCACGTAGCCACCGGACACGTACACGTGCAGCGGCGGTTCGGCCTTGAGTGGATACACCGACACCATGCCCTCCTGCAGCGTGCTCAGCAGCGGGGCATGCCGGGCCATCACCCCGAAACGGCCGTCACTGCCGGGCATGCTCACCTCGCGCACCTCGCCGCTCCACAGTTCACCCGCCAGGCTGATGATCTGCAGTGGGAAGCCCTGTGCGTCGGCAAGCAGGGCGGGCAGGGCAGGTGACGCCATGGGCGGGTTTCCGGGGACCATTGCCTGCAGCTTAGTCGGGTCGCCGGAAGACGGCGTCGATCCGCCTCATGAACACCGGAATCATTGAGCGGGCAAACACAAATGCGAGCTGTTATCATTTGAGTCGATAGCCACGACGGTCCCCGGATCGACGAAGCCGAATCAATCGAACGCCCGCTCTCGCGCGGTGCGTGTCCATTTCTGATCGGTCGTGGTGATGCATGCATTCAACTCCCGTGGTACCCGGCTTGCCCGATCTGGTGTCTGCCGAACGAGATGCGGGGTTGCCGGTTCCGGCCGCGCAGGCGAGGCGACAGTTCCTGCTGCGCCTGCCCGGACGCACGCTGGATGCACGCGGATGCCATGCCACGCTCCCGGCCGGCGGAACCGCAACGCTGGACGCGCGCGTGCGGACCTTCTTTGCGCGCAAAGGCCGCGCACCCGGGCTGCTGGTGGGCGCGCTGCCGTTCGATCCGGCAGCGGCCGACGCGCTGTACCAGCCGCAGGAACTGGTGCAGGGAAGCGCTGAACCGGCGACGCCTGCAGTGCCCTTCAATGGCGACATCCACCCGGAGCCGAGCGCGGCGCAGTATGCGGATGCGGTGCAGCAGGCAGTGGCAGCGTTGCACGACCGCGACGGCGAACTGAAGAAAGTGGTACTGGCACGCACGCTGCGTGTGCACAGCCGCGCGGTTATCGACCCGCGCGCGTTGGTGGCGCGGCTGGGCCAGGACCCGGCAGCGGTCACCTACCTGTGCCCGCTGCCGGTAGCCGCCGGCGATGCGCCAGCGTGGCTGGTCGGGGCCAGCCCGGAGCTGCTGGTGTCGCGCCGCGGACCGCAGGTGTTCTCGCATCCGCTGGCCGGCTCGACCCGGCGTCGCCCGGATCCGGATGAGGACACCCTGGCGGCCCATGAGCTGTTGGGCTCGGCGAAGGACCATGACGAGCACCGCTACGTGGTCGACGCCATCGTGGCGGCACTGCGTCCGTATTGCGAGCGGATCGACGCTGCAGCGCGGCCGACCCTGCATGCCACCACCACCCTGTGGCACCTGGGCACGCGCATCGAAGCACGCCTGCGCGATCCGTCCACGTCGGTAGCCACGCTGCTGGCTGCCCTGCATCCCACGCCGGCGGTGTGCGGTACGCCTGCCGCAGTGGCGTTGGATACCATCCGCCGCCTTGAGCCGGTGCAGCGCGGCTTCTACGCAGGCGCGGTGGGCTGGATGGACGCGCACGGCGATGGCGACTGGTACGTGGCGATCCGCTGTGCACGCGTGCAGGGTCACCGGGCCCGCATCCATGCCGGCGCCGGCATCGTCGCGGGTTCGGCGCCGGCCGCAGAGGTCGTCGAGACCGGGGTGAAGTTCGGGGCCTTGCTGGCCGCGCTGGGCGCGGACGCCGCCCCACGGATTGAAGGATGGACATGCTGATGACTACCGCCGCTTCTCCGGTGCGTGTGCCGCTGCGCCAGGTCTGGCCGCCGGCGCTGGTCGCACGCTATCGCGCCGCCGGCTACTGGCGTGGCGAAACCTTCCCCGGTTTCCTGCGCGAGCGTGCAGCGCAGTTCGCCGACGACGTGGCCGTGGTCGGCGGCGAGACCCGCCTGACCTATGCACAGCTGTGGCAGGAGGCCGGGCGCATCGGTGCTGGTCTCCTGGCCGCCGGATTGGCGCCGGGTGACCGGGTGGTGGTGCAGCTGGGCAACACGGTCGAATTTGTCAGCGTCGTCTGTGGGCTGTTCCGCGCGGGGTTGATCCCGGTGTATGCCCTGCCGGCGCATCGGCTGACCGAGATAGCCCACGTGGTGCGCACGGCAGAAGCCAGCGCGTACATTGCCGCCGCCTCGTCGCCTGGAACCTTCGACTACCGGCCATTGGCGCGCGAACTGCAGGCGTTCATTCCCGCCCTGCGCCACGTGTTCATCGTCGGCGATGCCGCGGAGTTCGTTGCCGTTGCCGGGTTGGCCGGCGATCCCGCCGCGCTGCCGCCGGACCCCGACCCGCAGTCGGTGGCGTTCCTGCAACTCTCTGGTGGCAGCACCGGTTTGCCGAAGCTGATTCCGCGCACCCACGACGACTACCTGTATTCGTTCCGCGCCAGCAACGGGATCTGCGGCATCGGCCGCGACAGCGTGTACCTGGTGGCGCTGCCGGCCGCACACAATTTCCCGATGAGTTCACCCGGCTTCTTCGGCGCACTGTACGCCGGGGCGCGAGTGGTGCTCAGCCCCGGCCCAGGCCCGGACACCGCCTTCCCGCTGATCGCGCGCGAGCGGGTGACCTGCGTGGGCCTGGTGCCGCCGTTGGCGCTGTTGTGGGCACAGGCTGCGGCCAGTACCCCGCATGACCTGTCCAGCCTGCAGGTGCTGCAGGTCGGCGGCGCCAAGCTGGTGCCGGAAGCCGCGCGCCGGGTCATCGATGGGCTGGACTGCCGGTTGCAGCAGGTGTTCGGCATGGCCGAAGGGCTGGTGAACTACACCCGCCTGCACGATGCGCCGGAGTGCGTGCTGAATACCCAGGGCCGCCCGATCTCGCCCGACGATGAAGTGCTGGTGGTGGACGATCACGGTAACCCGGTGGCGCCGGGCGAGGTGGGCCACCTGCTGACCCGGGGCCCTTACACGATCCGCGGTTACCACAATGAGCCCGGCGCGAACGCACGGTCGTTCACCGAGGATGGCTTCTATCGCACCGGCGACATGGTCCAGCAGCTGCCGGGCGGCTACCTGGTGGTGCAGGGCCGCGCCGGCGACCACATCAACCGCGCGGGTGAAAAGATCTCTGCCGAGGAGATCGAAGACCACCTGCTCGCGCACGCCAGCGTCTTTGACGCGGCGGTGGTGTCCATGCCCGACCCGTACCTCGGCGAGCGCAGCTGCGCCTTCGTCATCACCCGCGGCGAGCGCCCGACCGCCGCCACCCTCAAGGCCTGGGTGCGCGGCCGCGGCCTTGCCGCCTTCAAGGTGCCGGACCAGGTGGTATTCGTGGACGCCTTCGGCACCACGGCGGTGGGCAAGGTCAGCCGCCGCGAACTGCGTGCGCAGCTGCGCGCACGCCATATTGAACAGACAGGAGAACCGCGCTGATGGCGCTGCCCACCATTCCCACCTACGCGCTGCCCACGGCGGCCGAATTGCCGGCGCCGCGCGGGCCGTGGCAGCCTGACGCCGGGCGCATCGCGCTGCTGGTGCATGACATGCAGCGCTACTTCCTGGCCGCGTTCGGTGCCAACGCCGCGCCGCTGGCCCCGGCCACCGCCAACATGGTCCGGCTGGTCGCGCAGTGCCGGGCGCAGGGCATTCCGGTCTTCTACACGGCCCAGCGCGGCAACCAGGACCGGCGAGACCGTGGACTGCAGGCGGATCTGTGGGGCCCGGGAATGCAAGCGATCAGCGAACACGTGGCGATCGTCGATGCGTTGGCGCCTGCCGATGGCGATCACATACTGGTCAAGCACCGCTACAGCGCGTTCCAGCGCAGCAACCTGGAGACGATGATGCGTGCACGCGGCCGCGACCAGCTGCTGGTGACTGGCGTGTACGCCCATATCGGCTGCGCCGCCACCGTGGCCGAGGCGTTCCAGCGCGATATCGAAGCCTTCATCGCGGCCGACGCCGTGGCCGATTTTTCGCGGGCGGACCATGACCAGGCACTGCACTGGATCGCCCGCACCTGCGGCGTGCCGATGACCACCGGGCAGCTGCTGGAGCGCCTGGCATGAATGACGCCCGCACCGCATCCCTGACCTTGGAACGGATGCGCGCCGATGTGGCCGGCATGCTCGGCGAAGCCCCTGACGCGGTTGGTGATGACGACCACCTGATGGACCTGGGCCTGGATTCGATGCGGGTACTCGGGCTGGTGCTGGCCTGGAGCAGCACCGGCATCGCGCTGGAGTTCGGCCACCTGGCCGAGCACACCACGCTGGCCGGCTGGTGGCAGGTGGTGCAGCAGCTGCAGGCCCGGGCCAGCGCCGGGGCATGAGCGCGCAGGTGGCCAGCGCTGAGGGCGCAGGGCAGCAACGGTATCCGCTGAGCGGGGCGCAGACCGGCCTGTGGTACGCGCAGCGCCTGTCGTCTGCGCCCGCAGCATTCAATACCGCACACGTCGTGTGGTTTGAAGGCGCGCTGGATGTTGACCGTTTCCGCGCCGCTGCCGATGCAGCCGCCGCTGAAGCCGAGGCACTGTGCCTGCGCGTGGCCGAAAACGCAGCGGGCGTGCCGCAGCAGTGGCTGGACCCGAGCCACATTCCGCGCGTGCAGGTGGTGGATCTGTCTGCGCAGAGCGACCCGTTGCACGCCGCGCGGGAGGTGATGCAGGCCGACCGCCTGCGGCCGGTCGATCCCGGCCGCGACCGCGTCGCCCAGCAGCGCCTGTTCGTGCTTGGTCCGCGGCGTTTCGCGTGGTATCTGCGGGTACATCACCTGGCCACCGATGGCTATGGCATGGCGCAGTTCAGTGCCCGGGTGCGTGCGCTGTACGCCGGGGAGACCACCGATGCGCTGCAGCCACTGTCGCCGGTGCTGGACGAAGACGCGCAGTACCGCACCGGTGAACGCCGCGCGGCCGACGCCGCCTATTGGCAGGCATACATGCGGGGCGCGGCACCTGCAGAGGTTTTGGGGGGTCGCATGGCCGCGGCGGCTGGCGACGCCCTGCGCCTGACCAAGGTCATCGGCGCGCCGCTGCGCGAGCGGCTGCTTGCCGCTGCGCAGGCCATGGGCCAGCCCTGGCCGGACCTGCTCACCGCATTGACCGCCGAGTACTGCCGACGGATGACGGCAAGCGACGAAGTGACCGTGGGTGTGCCCTACATGGGGCGCTTGGGCAGCGTGTCGGCACGGGTGCCGGCGATGGTGATGAACGTGCTGCCGCTGCGCGTAGCCGCAACAGCAGATGAAACCGTTGAGGGCAGGGTGCGCGATACCGCGCGGGCGCTGGTGCGCGGCCGACGGCATGGGCGCTACCGGGGCGAGCAGATCCGCCGGGACCTGGACTGGAGCGGGCAGCAGCATCGGCTGCACGGCGCCCTGGTGAACGTGCAGCCGTTCTACCGGCCGCTGCCGTGGCCGGGGGTCGAGGCACAGCTGGAAGTGCTGTGTACCGGCCCGGTGGACGACATCACCTTCGGCTTCCGCGGGGATGCACTGACGTCGCTGGCGCTGGAGATCGAGGCCAACCCGCAGCAGTACGCGAGGTCGGAGATCACCGCGCATGCCAGACGGCTGCTGCATTTCGTGTCGGCCGCGCTCGACGTGCAGGCACGCGGCGACCTGCTGGCAGACGTTGCGCTATGCACGCCTGACGAGGCGCAGCAGTGGCTGCACATGGTCAATGCCACGCAGCATGCGGTTCCCGATGTGTCGCTGGCCGCGCTGCTGAACCTGCGGCTGGCCGATTCGCCGGACGCAACCGCGCTGGTGTTCGACGGCGAGGCATTGAGCTACGCGGCGCTGGAACAGCGCAGCCGTGCCTTGGCGCTGCAGCTCCAGGTACTTGGCGTTACCCGCGAGTCGCGCGTGGTGGTGGCGTTGCCGCGTTCGTTGTCGCTGGTGATCGCGCTGGTGGCCGTGGTGCGTGCAGGCGGCGCGTACCTGCCTGTGGATCTGGACCACCCGGATGCGCGCCTGCGGAAGATCCTGGCGTCGGCGCAGCCACGGTGCGTGCTGGCGGAGGCAGGCGCCGCGCACCGTTTCGTGGGCGCGCCCGTGTTATCGCCGCCGCAGTGGGCAACCAGCAGCGATCATGCTCTCCCCGATATCGTGCAGCCCAGCGATGCCGCGTACGTGATCTATACCTCCGGCTCCACCGGCGAACCCAAGGGCGTCGTGGTGGAACACCGCGCCATCGTCAACCGTCTCGAATGGATGCGCAGCCAGTACCGGATCGGGCCGGAGGCACGCATCCTGCAGAAGACGCCCGCCACCTTCGATGTCTCGGTCTGGGAGTTCTTCCTGCCGCTGATCAGCGCTGCCACGCTGGTGATCGCATCGCCCGGCCTGCACCGCGACCCACAGGCGCTGACCCGACTGATCGCGGCCGAACGCATCACCACGCTGCATTTCGTGCCGTCCATGCTGGACGCCTGGCTGGCCGTGCCGGATCTGCGTGGGCTGGCGCTGCAGCAGGTGTTCACCAGTGGCGAGGCCCTGGACGCCGGCTTGCGCGACCGCTTCCATGCGCGCGTGGATGCGGAACTGCACAACCTCTACGGTCCCACAGAGGCCGCGGTGGATGTCAGTTACTGGCCTGCTTCCCGCGAGGACCGCTCCGACCCGGTGCCGATCGGCCGCCCGGTCTGGAACACCCGACTCTACGTGCTGGACACACAGCTGCGTGCGCTGCCGGCAGGCGTGCCCGGTGACCTGTATCTCGGCGGTGTGCAGCTCGCGCGTGGCTACCTTGGGCGCGAGGACCTGACCGCCGAGCGCTTCCTCGACGATCCGCACGTCCCCGGAGGGCGCCTGTACCGCACGGGCGACCGCGCACGCTGGCGTGATGACGGGGCGCTGGAATACCTGGGCCGCAGTGACCACCAGGTCAAGCTGCGCGGCCTGCGCATCGAGCCGGGCGAGATTGAATCCGCGCTGCGCGGCGTGCCCGGCGTGGCCCGCGCCGAGGTGTTGCTGCGCGACCAGGATCCAGGCATGCCGGCCCGTCTGGTGGCGTACGTGTCCGGCGACGTACCGGACACAGGCAGCCTGCGCCGTGTGCTCGGCGCGCAACTGCCCGAGTACATGGTGCCGGCCGCCATCATGGTGATGGAGGCATGGCCGGTGACGGCCAACGGCAAGCTCGACCGCACCGCGCTGCCACTGCCGGACACCCACGCGGCCGGCCGCCGCGCGCAGACGCCAACCGAACAGGCACTGGCCGCGCTGTTCCAGCAGGTGCTCGGGCTGGCGGCGCCGGCAGCAGCCGACGCGGACTTCTTTACGCTGGGGGGTGATTCGTTGTCCGCCGTGCAGCTGCTGCTGGCGATCCAGCACCGTTGGCAGCAGGACCCGGGCTTGGGTGCGGTATTCGCCACGCCGACGGTGGCAGGGTTGGCCGCGCGGCTGGAGGCGGCGCAGCAGCACACCGACCACGGGCTGGCGCCAGTGATCACCCTCGCACGCGGCGAGCCGGGCAGGGGGCCGCTGTTCGTGATCCATCCCGCGGGCGGCATCGCCTGGAACTACCGTGAGCTGGGTCGTGCGCTGCACCCGGCGCGCGATGTGCATGGCCTGCAATCGCCGGTACTCGATCCCGCCCAGCCGCTGCCGGCGGGGATCGATGCGCTGGCTGCCGACTACGCCGCACGTATCCTCGCGCTGCAGCCGCTGGGGCCGGTGCACCTGTTGGGCTGGTCGGTGGGCGGAATCATTGCCCAGGCGATCGCCGTACACCTGCAGGCGATGCAGCGTGAGGTCGGCGCGCTGGTCCTGCTGGATGCGTATCCCAGCGAATGCTGGCGCGCCGAACCCGAGCCGGACCCGGTGGCGGCGCTGCGTGCGCTGCTGGCCATTGCCGGGTACGACCCGGAGGGCCATCCGGAGCTGGACAGCCGTGAACGCATCGTGGCGTTCCTGCGCCGCGGCGACAGCGCGCTCGGCAACCTGCCCGGGCACGTATTGGACGGCGTGGTGCGCGCGGTGACCGGTACCAACCGGCTGATCCGCGAGCATGACCATCGCCACTTCGACGGCACCCTGGTGCACGTGCGTGCCGGCAATGACCATGCGCTACGCCCGCACCTGCAGTCCGCGCTGTGGCAGGCGCACGCATCGCGGGTGGAAGCAGTGCCGCTGCCGTTCCTGCATGCCGAGCTGACCGGCCGCGATGCCGTGGCGCAGCTGGCGCCATGGCTGTCGGCGCGGCTGCAGCACTGGGACGGCCATGAACGAAAGGACATGACATGAAGCTGACGGGATTCGAAAATACGATTGCGCTGGTCACCGGCGCCGGCGGTGGGATTGGCGCCGCGCTGGTCCAGCAGCTCCTGGACAGCGGCTGCGTGGTGGTGGCCACCGACCTCGCCGCGCCGGCGCTGCCGCCCCATCCGCGACTGCACCCGCGGCTGCTGGACGTGACCGATTCAACGGCGGTTGGCGCCCTGGTCGGAGCGGTT
The DNA here is from genome assembly GCF_052045085.1 of Stenotrophomonas sp. 22385. NCBI lineage: Bacteria > Pseudomonadati > Pseudomonadota > Gammaproteobacteria > Lysobacterales > Lysobacteraceae > Stenotrophomonas > Stenotrophomonas sp. 22385. The sequence continues at coordinate 286,490 of NZ_JBQEOG010000004.1, read as the reverse complement.
GAAGCCACCCTTGGCCCGATCGGCTTCGGCATCAGCGTTGCCGGCGTGCTGCAGGTCGGCGAGGTCAGCGGCATCGATGACGCCCAATGGCACCATGTGTTCGCGGTCAACGCCGACGGCGTCTTCCATCTATGCCGTGCGCTGGCGCGGGTGATGACCCCGCGCGGGCAGGGGGCCATCGTGACGGTAAGTTCGAACGCCGCCGGCGTGCCGCGCCATGGCATGGCCGCGTATGCGGCGTCGAAAGCGGCGGCGACCATGTTCACCCGCTGCCTGGGCCTGGAACTGGCACCGCACGGCATCCGCTGCAACATCGTGGCGCCGGGTTCCACGCTGACGCCGATGCAGACCGGAATGTGGGCCGATGAACACGGCGCGCAGCGGGTCATCGATGGCAGTCCTGCGACCTACAAGGCCGGCATTCCGTTACGCAAGCTGGCCACCCCGGATGACATCGCGCAGGCGGTGATGTTCCTGCTGTCCGACCAGGCCGGCCACATTGCCATGAGCGACCTGTACGTGGACGGCGGCGCGACCCTGCGCGGCTAGCGCGCGGTACGGCTGCGGCGCGGCTTGGCCGGCGTACGGCCGGGCACGCTGTCGCGACTGGGCAGGGTGCCGCGCTGCTGCATCTGCTCCAGCCAGGCCAGGTTGTCGATGTACGCCAGGAAGTGTTGCAGGTACGCGGGCCACACGTCGCCCATCCAGCCGATGGCACGGTGCACCAGCACGCTGGAGTTCAACGGACCGCCATCGCTCGGGGTCTGCGCCAGGGTGTGCCGCACCTGGCCAGCGGTGCGCAGCGCTGCCCACGTGCTGCGGAACCCGGCCAAGGCCGGCAGTGCCGGGTAGTCGGGGTTGTGCGTGGCGCGCGGTTGGCCCAGCGCGGCCAGCGTATCCGCCCTTTCGGCGTGCCTCGCGGGCGCGGTTGCAACGGGGGCGGCAGCCACGCGTTCAGCGTAGGCCGCCAGCAGCGTCTCCAGGCGAGCGTCCAGCACGCCGCGCAGCGAACCGCTGGCCAGCTGCGCGCGGCGCTGCAGCGCTTCCAGGAAGGCGAACTGCACCGGATCGTGGCGATCCAGCTGCTGCCCGCGCCAGTGCGCGAGCCGGTCGCTGGCGGCAGTACGGTTACCGTCCATCGCCCGCTACGGTCGGTTTCGGGCGTGGAATCGGCGCCATTTCCACGCGCCGGTTGCGCGCACGGCCTTCCTCATCGGCGTTGGAGCCCACCGGCTGTTCGGCACCGAACGCGGCGGCGAACACCGAACCGGCCGGCACGCCTTCGGCGATCAAGGTGCGGGTCACGGTCAAGGCGCGCTCGGCCGACAGTTCCCAGTTGTCGGCGAACTTGCGGTTGCTGTCGCGTACCGGACGGTCATCGGTGAAACCGCTGACCATCAGGATTTCCTCGCGCGACGAAAGATACCCGGCCAGCGGCGCGGCCAGGCTGCGCAGCAGCTCGCGGCCTTCAGGCTGCAGCTGGTCGGAATTGAGGGCGAACAGCACGCTGCCACGGATGCCGATGCGGCCATCCACCAGCGTCACCCGCCCGGCGGCCAGCGGGCCGGCCAGCGCCTGTTCCAGGGTCTGGCGCCGCTTGGCTTCGGCCTGGCGCTGCGCGACTTCCTCATCGAGGCGATGCGACAGCTCCAGCTGCAGCGCCACCACGCCGACCAGGATCAGCACGAACGCGCCCAGCAGCACCGACATCAGGTCGCCGAAGGCGGCCCAGATCGGCGCGCCGGTTTCGCCTTCCAGCTCGATCTCGTCACTCATGCGGTGGCGGCCCCGGCGTTGCGGCGGCGGCCGGCCAGCTGCTGCAGTTCTTCGATGATCTGCTGCTGCGAGAGCACGCTCAGGTCGATCACTTCACGCGCCTGCGTTACGTAATACGCCAGCTGCTCATCGCTGCGGGTCATCGAGGCATCCAGTGCGCCGGCCACCTGCTGCAGCTGTTCGCCCAGCCCGGTGCTGGCGGTGCCGAAGCTCTGCATCGCGGTGCCGAAGGCGTCGGCCAGGCTGGCCACTTCCACCGCGCTGCCGCTGAGCTGCGCGGCCACGCCATCGAGCTTGCCGGTTTCCGCGGCGATGTGGTCGGTGAACTGCGTGCCCACGCGCTCAAGCAGATCCGCCGAGGTGCTGACCAGCGCGTCCACGGCGGCGCGCTGCTCGGTGGAGGCGTGGTTGACCGCATCCAGCAGCGTTTCCAGCGTGGCCAGCAGGCGGGTGCGCTCGTCCAGCATGGCGGTGTCGCGGACCATGCTGTCGGACAGCTTCTGGCGCAGTTCGGCGACCACTTCGGCGGCCGCCTTCGGTGCTTCCGAGGCGAGCGTGACCAGTCGCGAAATCTCGCTGATGGTCTCGGCCGCATGTGCCTGCGCCTGCGTGCCGATCTCCTGTGCGGTACGCGACAGGGTTTCGCAGACCGCCTGCTGGCTGGCCGCGACCTGGGCGCCGTTGTCGGCCCACTGCTGGCCCAGCTGTTCCGACAACTGGGTGAAGGCATCGCTCCAGGTGGCCAGGCGCTGCGCATCGCGCGCCTCCAGGCGGTCCTGCAGGCCGCTGTGCGAGGCCTGCAGGCCGTCCACCAGCGAACGTGCATGGCCATCGAAGCTGGCGGTGGCCGCCACCAGCGCCTGCTGGTTGCGCTCGGCGAGTTCGGCATTGACCGATTGCTGGCCCTGCAGCGCATCGCGCCACGCCTGCGCATGGGTGCTTGCGCTGCTCTCGATGCGCTCGGCGAGGGTATCTACCAGTTCGGTGGCCCGCTGGTTGTGTGCGTCGCCGAAGCGTTCCAGTGCGGCGCCCAGCTGCGCGATCAGCGCGGCGTGGGTCTGCTGCTGCAGTGTCTGTGCTTCCTGCCACTGGGCTGCCGTGGCCTCCAGGCGTGCGCCTACTGCGTCCAGCAGGCGGGCACCGTGCTCGCCCTGCAGCTGGCTGAAGCGCTCAAGGGTGCCGCGCAGGTCGCGGGTAAGGGCGGCGTGACGCTGCTCCTGTTCGGTCTGTGCCCCGGTCCAGGTATCGACGCTGGCGTCGAGACGGGCCGCCAGCGTTTCCAGCAGCTGCACGGCGCGCTGGTCGTGCTGCTCGCCGAGCGTGGCCAGGGTCGAACGCAGTTCGGCCGACAACGTGTCGTGCGCCTGCTTCTGGCTGCTGAGCGCAGCGGCCCAGGTCTCGCTGGTGGCGGCGCGGCTGGCCTCGAAGCCACTGGCCAGGCCGTCGAGCTGCACACGCACGGCATCGCCCACCGTGGCCTGCAGGGCGGTGGTCTGCTGTGTGATGCCGGCCATGGTCTCGGCCATGATCGGCTGCAGGGCCTCGCCGACCGCGCGCGCACTCTTCGCGACGCTGGCCTGCAGTGCCTCCTGCACCGAACCGGCCAGGCGCTCATGGGCGGCCTCGGCACGGGCATGGAAGGTTTCCTGGCTGGCCGCCAGGCGTTCGCCCGCCGCGCCGCTCTGCGCTTCGATCGCGGCACTCAGCGCTTCCAGGCGGTCCACCAGCGCCGGCATCAGGCCTGCCTGCGCCTGCAGCAGGCGGAACGCTTCAGCGCGCTGCCACGCCTGGGAATGCACGTGCAGGGTGGTGGCGATACGGGTATCCAGCTGCTGCACGCCCAGCAGGCGTTCCCGCCGGCACAGCGCCGACAGCAGGCCCAGCATGGCCGAGGTGGCCACACCGGCGATCGAGGTGCCGAACGCCACGGCCAGGCCCTCCACCGGCGCGCCCAGCGAACCGCGGATGGACTGCAGGTCGGTGGCGCTGCCCAGTGCCAGCCCGGTGCCGCGCAGGGTGGCCATCATGCCGAGCAGGGTACCGAGCATGCCCAGCAGCACCAGCAGGCCGACCAGGTAGGGGGTCAGCACCGGCGCCGGCAGCGCCACGCGCTCGCCCTCCACGCGCAGGCGCACCGCGTTGCGCAGGCCGGCCGGGACCTTCTCCAGCCACGCGCCCAGGCCGGCCGGCGCGGTAGCCGCCTCGGCCACCGCCAGCCCCAGCCCGGCTGTCGCCTGCCGGTAGCGGTGCAGTTCAACGGCACCGGCCACGTAGCAGGCGGCAATCACCAGCGCCACGGCCAGGCCGACCGGGTTGCTGCCCACGTAACCGGCACCGATCCAGCACACCGCCAGCAGGCCGGCGAGGAAAACAACGAGGTAGAGAGGAGTTCTGAACATGACAGCCCGGTTAGTGGGGGCGAAGCGCCGCAAGCAGGCCTTCGATAGGGTGAAAACGGACATCCAGTTCGGCCAGCAGCACGGCCTGCATGTCGTTCCTGAACACCTGCAGCCAGCCGCCGTCCGGATCGACCTCGGCGGTGCCGGCGTCGTCGCGCAGACGCTCGAAATGGGCGCCGAGCAGGGCCGGCACGCTGGCCAGCAGGTGCTGCTCGCGCGGGCTCAGCGCCTGCTCCATGGCGGCGTCCACCTCGGCCAGCCGCGGCAGCTCGCCGGGCCCGGCACTGAGCCTGTCCCGCAACAGGCCGCGAAGGCGCCCGGTGGCGGTGAGCATGGCGCGCTGCACGGTGAGACAGCGCTGGCGGTAGGCCGTGGCGTCGGTCGCGACCGGCTTGCCTGCCGCGGGCGGGGCGGTGATGCTTTCGACCAGGGTGGTGCGAACCCGCGCACATTCTTCGTCCAGCGCCTCAATGGAGCCCGGTGCGGGCTCGGCCACAGCCGGCAGCCGCCCGTCGAGCGCGCGAGAAAGCGCAACGGCCCGGGTCCAGTCGATCCACTGGCTGAGCCGGTCGGACAGGTCGGGCCCGGTACGCGGGGCATTGCGGTCGGCCAGCGCCGCCAGCAACCGGATGAAGGGCGGGCCGGGGACGGGCGTGCGGTGCTGCTTCTTCGCCATGGTTCCGGTCAAAAACCGTGAATTTTACACCGTAATGACGAACCAGCTCCCTGAATGCCCTTGCACACACGGCGAACACGCGCCTATGCACCGCGCTTACATTCGTTTCCCTACGGTGGGGGCGGGCCAACACACCGCCCGTTTTTCCATCCAAGGAGTCCTCCATGTCCCACCTGCAGATCCCCAAAGGTACCCTCGTCATCGTCGCTGATGGCGGCTCGGCCCGCGTGTTCACCAATGTGGGCGACGACCGCACGCTGCAGCTGAAGCAGGAGGACGAACTGAAGGTCAAGGACATCAGTGCCGAAGGCGTCTCCGGCCAAGGGCCGTCCGGCGCGGTGCCCAAGGACATGAGCATTTCCCAGCTCAATGAAGCCACCTTCGCCAAACAGCTGGCGCAGCAGTTGAACGATCACGCGCTCAAGCACCTCTACGAGCACCTGATCCTGATTGCCGACCCGACCACGCTGGGCCACATCCGGCCGCAGCTGCACAAGGAAGTACAGAGCCGGATGCTCAAAGAGATCGCCAAGGATTACACCAATTCCACGCTGGAAGACATCCAGAACGCACTGGCGGCCTGAGTCATGGCCTACGCACGGAAGTTCACCGACCAGTTGGAGCCGCCCCGCGCCGAGGTAGAAGCTGGCGAGGGCTGGCTGCTGCTGGAATTCGGGACGGACTGGTGCGGGCATTGCGCGGCCGCGCAGCCAGTGGTCAAGGACTTTGTTGAAAAGCGCGCCCTGGACCACCGCAAAGTCGAGGATGGCAAGGGCCGCCCCTTGGGGCGCGCCTTCACGGTCAAGCTCTGGCCCACACTGATCCTGCTGCGCGATGGCCGCGAGGTGGGGCGGGTAGTCCGCCCGACCGCCAGGGAGGATCTGGAGGTGCTTGAACGCGCCCTTGGGTAGATGAATATCCCTTTATTCCCAATTTACCCAAAAGGGGTATAGTGGCCACATTCCCTTGCTGGATGTCGGTCATGAGCCTGCCCCTGGATGTTCCCGGCCTTGAAAAGGCCACTGCGTCATCGGTGAAGACCCGGGGCTGGCCGAGCCTGATGCGTACGGTGCGCGAAAAGCAGGCCCTGGTAATCACCAACCACAACCACCCCGAAGCGGTGATCGTGGACATCAAGGCCTACCAGGAACTGCTGGCCCGCGCGGCCGGCAACCCGGATGACGTACGCCAGGGCGAGTTGGACCGCCTGCGCGCGGAGTTCGACACCACCCTGGCCAGCCTCAACGCCAACGGTGGGTTGGGCAAGGTGATGGGTCAGCCGATCCGTCGTGGGCGCAGGACTGCCCTTGGCCCCTCGCTCTGATCGGTGGCAAGGATACTGGTACTGGCCGGCGTCAATGGCGCCGGTAAAAGTTCGCTGCTGGGTACATGGCTGCGCGACGCCGGGTTGACCTGGTTCAACCCGGACAGCTTCACCCGGCGCCTGGTCGAACAGGGCTGGCCACTGGACGAGGCCAATGCGGCCGCGTGGAGCGAAGGCGCGCGGCGGCTCCGCCAGGCGATGGCCGACGGCACCGATTTCGCGTTTGAAACCACGCTGGGTGGCAACACCATCCCGCGTCTGCTGCGCGATGCCTGCCAGACCCACGACGTGGCGATCTGGTTCTGCGGCCTGCACAGCGTTGCGCTGCACATCGAACGCGTGGCCGATCGGGTCAGCCAGGGCGGGCACGATATTCCGCACGACAAGATCCGGGCACGGTTTGATTCCGCGCGCGAGAACCTGATCGACCTGCTGCCGCATCTCGCCGAACTGCACGTGTATGACAACAGCGCGCCGGCTGATGCAAAGGGCAGGGCAGCACCACTGCCACTGCTGCAGCTGGATCGCGACGGCCTGCATTTTCCGGTGACGGTGATCGATCTGCTGCAGACGCCGGATTGGGCCAAACCCATCGTGATGCGCGCAATGGAACTGCAAAGCGGGGCTTGATGCGGCCGCGGTGTTCGCCGTGCGGCGGTAGGGTCGATTCCCAAACGACCGCCCTCGACGCGTCCGCGTTCGGTAACGCATGACCTGCGCCGACGCGAAGGCCGTTTTCCGGTAATGGTCATGCCACAAACGAACGTTGGTGGTTCCACTGCAGTCGATCGGGATGCGACCCTACCTGCGCACGCGTAGCCAAAACATGCCTTGAAAAGGGCATTTACGCCGTGCGTGAAGAAGTGATAAAGGACGCATGCACACACTGTGCTAACATGACCGCTTGATCATTGCCTCGGGCCATTGCCCGTCTCTCGGTCATCCTTCCTGCAGCGCCGTGGTGTACCACGCGGCCGTCCGGGAACGCCTGTTGCTACCCCTCTTCGCGCCTCGTGCAGCGTTCTTCCAGAGGCGGTGTTCACCTGTGCCTTGCGCGGGACCTCGGGCGCGTTGATGGCCCTGCTTCCAGGAGAAAGCAGATGCAGGAACTGCATGCCGCACATGCCCACTTCGGGTGGTTCAAGCGCCGCCGCCAGATGAAGGTCGACGAAGTCACGGTGGTCGACCGCCCCATGCTCAAGAAAGCGGTGGGTGCCGCCGCGCTCGGCAATGCGATGGAATGGTTCGATTTCGGTGTGTACGGCTATCTTGCGGTCACGCTCGGCCAGGTGTTCTTCCCCGCCAGCAGCCCGACCGCGCAGTTGATCGCCACCTTTGCCACGTTCACCGTGGCATTCCTGGTACGCCCGCTGGGCGGGCTGGTGTTCGGCCCGCTGGGTGACAGATACGGCCGCCAGAAAGTGCTGGCCTTCACCATGATCCTGATGGCGCTGGGCACCTTCAGCATCGGCCTGATTCCCTCCTACGACAGCATCGGCATGTGGGCCCCGGCCTTGCTGCTGCTCGCACGGCTGGTGCAGGGCTTCTCCACCGGTGGCGAATACGGCGGCGCGGCGACCTTCATTGCCGAGTATTCCACCGACCGCAACCGCGGCCTGATGGGCAGCTGGCTCGAGTTCGGCACGCTGGGCGGCTACATCGCCGGTGCGGCCACGGTGACCGTGCTGCACATGGCCTTGAGCAGCACGCAGATGCTGGACTGGGGCTGGCGCCTGCCGTTCATGATCGCCGGCCCGCTGGGCCTGCTCGGCCTGTACATGCGCATGAAGCTGGAAGAAACCCCGGCCTTCCGCGCCTATGCCGAAGAGGCCGACAAGCGCGACCTCGAGCGCCCGGGACTGGGCGCGCTGCTGCGCGTGCATTGGCCGCAGCTGCTCAAGTGCGTGGGCCTGGTGCTGGTGTTCAACGTCACCGACTACATGCTGCTCACCTACATGCCCAGCTACCTGAGCGTGACCATGGGCTACGCCGAGAGCAAGGGCCTGCTGCTGATCATCATCGTGATGCTGGTGATGATGCCGCTCAACGTGGTGGGCGGCTTGTTCAGTGACCGCCTGGGGCGCCGGCCGATGATCATCGGTGCGTGCATCGCGCTGTTCGCGTTGGCTATTCCGTGCCTGCTGCTGGTGGGCAGTGGCCATGACGGGCTGATCTTCCTCGGCCTGATGCTGCTCGGGTTGGCGCTGGTGTGTTTCACCAGTTCCATGCCGTCCACGCTGCCGGCGCTGTTCTACACCCCGGTGCGCTACAGCGCGCTGTCGATCGCGTTCAACGTGTCGGTGTCGTTGTTCGGTGGCACCACGCCGTTGATCACCGCCTGGCTGGTGGAGCGCACCGGCGACCCGCTGGTGCCCGCGTACTATCTGATGGGTGCAGCGGTGATCGGCCTGGTGACCATGCTGTTCGTCAACGAAACCGCCAACCTGCCGCTGCGTGGCTCGCCGCCGGCAGTAGCCAGCGAAGCCGAAGCCCACGCCCTGCTGCGCAGCGACGAACCGGTAACCGTGGACGCCACCCAACCGACGCTGCCGCAGCTGGCACTACCGGACGACCCCACCCCCGCGTAGTGCCACGCCCTGCAACCCCGGCCAACCCGCTCCGTTCGACCAACCCGCGACACCCCCGCGCCGCAACATGCGGCGCGGGGACAACCAGTGCTAGGATCGGTTCACCTTGAATCGATCTAAATCCATATGAGCAGAGCGGGGAAGTCGGGGTGGGTGGCATTGGCCATGGGCGCCATGCTGGTGGCAGGCGGCGCGACGGGAGCGCCGCAGAGCGCAGGCGAACGCGCGTACGCGGCCGTGGACCCGTTCATCGGTACCGGCGGCGAAGGGCATACCTATCCCGGCGCGACCGTGCCCTTCGGCATGGTCCAGCTCAGCCCGGACACCCGCATCCAGCCGCGCGAAAAGGCCTACGACTGGGCTGCCGGCTACCGGCATGACGACAGCAGCATCGTCGGCTTCTCGCACACCCATTTCTCCGGCAGCGGCCATTCCGACCTGGGCGATGTGCTGGTAATGCCGTTCATCGGCGACCCCGGCCTGGAGCGCGGCGATCCGGAAAACCCGCGCAGCGGCTATGCCTCGCGCTTCGACCACAAGGATGAAAAAGCGGAGCCCGGCTATTACGCCGTGACGCTGCAGGACTACAAGGTCCGCGCCGAACTCACCGCCAGCGCCCGCACCGGCGTGCACCGTTACACCTACCCGAAGGGCGAGTCGGCCAAGCTGCTGCTCGACCTGCGCACCAGCCTGTACGACTACCCCGGCAAGATCCTGTGGTCGCGCCTGCGCCTGCGCGAGGACGGCACCGTCACCGGCTTCCGCGAAACGCGCGGCTGGGCCCCGGGGCGCCAGCTGTACTTCGCCATGCGCTTCTCGCGCCCGCTCACCGGGCACGCGCTGCACAACACCGAAACCGATATCGCCTACAAGGGCTTCCCGCCGCCGGGCCAGAACAATCCCGAGCAGCGCCCGCAGATCGAAGGCCGCCAGCTGGTGGGCACGTTCGACTTCGGCAAGCTCGATGCCCCGCTGGTGGTCAGCGTGGCGATCTCCCCGGTAAGCGAAGCCGGCGCCATCGCCAATCTCGACGCCGAAGCGAAAGACCAGAATTTCGACCGCATCCGCGCCGACGCCCGCACGCAATGGCAGCAGGCGTTGTCGGTGCTGGACATCGAGGCCCCCGCGCATGACAAACGCAGCGCCTACACCGCGCTGTACCACAGCCTGCTCGGGCCAACGCTGTTCATGGACGTCGATGGCCAGTACCGTGGCTCGGACAACGCCGTGCACCGCGCCGAGGGCTACACCAATTACTCGACGTTCTCGCTGTGGGATACCTACCGCGCCCTGCACCCGCTGCTGACCCTGGTGCAGCCGGAGCAGCGCACCAGCGACATGGTCAATTCGCTGCTGGCCCACCAGCACAACAGTGCCTACGGCATGCTGCCGGTGTGGGCGTTCCACGGCCAGGAAACCTGGTGCATGATCGGCTACCACGCCGTTCCGGTAATTGCCGATGCCTACGTCAAAGGCATCCGCGGCTTCGATGCCGACAAGGCGCTGCAGGCGATGGTGGCCACCGCCAACTACGGCCCCTACGACGGCATCGCGCAGTATCGCGAGCTGGGCTGGGTGCCGATCGATGAAGAGGGCGAAGCGGCGAGCAAGACGCTGGAGTATGCCTTCGACGACTGGACCATCGCCCGCATGGCCACGGCCATGGGCAAGTCCGACGTGGCCGCCGAGTTCGACAAGCGCGCCGGCAACTGGCGCAATGCCTTCGACGCCGAGACCGGGTTCATGCGCGCACGCAAGCGTGACGGCAGCTTCCGCACCCCGTTCGATCCCAGCGCAAGCGGGTACGGCACCGACTACACCGAAGGCAACGCCTGGCAGTATTCCTGGTATGTGCCGCAGGATGTGGCCGGTCTGGTCGATGTACATGGGGGTGCCGACAAGCTGCTGGCGCGCCTGGACGCGGTGTTCGATGCCAAGGTTGATCCGTCCATCTTCGAGCACATGGAAGACATCACCGGTCTGATCGGCTGGTATGCGCATGGCAACGAGCCCAGCCACCACGTGGCCTACCTGTATTCCTACGCAGGCCAGCCGTGGCGCGCGCAGGCGCGGTTGAAGCAGATCATGGACACCCAGTACGCCGATCGCCCCGATGGCCTGGCCGGCAATGACGACCTGGGCCAGATGTCGGCCTGGTACGTGTTCACCGCGCTGGGCTTCTACCCGGTGGCACCGGGCAGCGCCGAGTACATCATCGGCCGCCCGTTCCTGCCCAAGGCGGTGCTGAACCTGCCCAACGGCAAGACCTTCCGCATCACCACCGAGGGCATGGGCAAGGGCCACGAGTACGTGGGTTCGGTGACGCTGAACGGCAAGCCGCTGAACCGCACCTTCCTGCGCCATGCGGAAATCCTGGCCGGCGGCGAACTGCACTTCACCCTGCAGGCAGCGCCTAACAAAGCATGGCCCGGTGAGGGCGCGGAACAGCCGTACTCGATGTCGCGCTGACCTCGCTCAGCTGTCTTCGTCCCAGCCATCGCCGTCCCCGTCCATCGGGGGCGGCGATGTCGTTTCCAGGTCCGGGTCGACCGGCTCCAGCAGCGTGTAGTCGTCGCGCTTGAGGTCGCGGAAGGCGCGCCCGACCGGATAGGCCTCCAGTGCCGGCGAGCGTACCCGCAGCGCGGCAGGCGTGTTGGCGGCACCGGAAAGCCATGCCAGTGCCAGCTCGGCGGGCAGGAACACCGGCCCATCCGGTGTCAGCGGTTCCGGAATGGAACGGTTGGGCGCGGTGAGCACGCTGAAGGAATTCATCGCGTTGCCTTCGCCGTCCTCCCAGTGCTCCCAGAGGCCGGCCGCCAGCAGGGCCAGGCCATCGCGGCGCTGCACGAACAGCGGCCATGGCGGGCGGCGCTGGCGGTCCAGCTTGTAGTACCCGGTCATCGGAATCACGCACGGGCGTTCGGCCCAGGCCTTGGCGAAGATGCGGCTGCCGGGCGCCCGATCCAGCCGGGCAGTGACCGTGGTGTAGGGCGTATCCGGCGTCTTCGACCAGCGCGGCACCAGGCCCCAGACCATGTCGGTCACGATCAGCTCGCCATCGGCATTGCGCGCCAATACCGATGCGGTGGAGCCCTTGCCGATGTTGTAGCGGTCCGGCGCTGCGGCCACGGCAGTGGCGAGCGCGCGCGGCAGCCCGTCAGGGACCGATTCCGGCTCGGCAATGGCTTGGGCGAAACGACGCATGGGTGCAGGGTAGGGCGCGCGCCGTGAGCATGTGGTTGAGCGGCGGCACGGGCGGCGCTAGAGTCGCGGGGTGGTTGTTTCGCGGTATCTGCCCATGCCTCATCGGAAAAAAGACATCCGCCCTGTCGACGCTGCTGGGCAGCGCCTGCCGCTGGGTCCCGAGTCTGCGGTCATCTGCCGGGCGCGCGACTACGCCGCTGGTACGGTGATTCCGCTGCACCACCATCCGGACCGACACCAGCTCGTCTATGCCGCCTCCGGCGTACTGGTGGTGCAGGCTGGCGCCGGCCGCTGGGTGGTGCCCAGCACGCGCGCGATCTGGATGCCGGCCGGGATCGGCCACAAGGTGAGCTGCATCGGCGCGGTGCGCATGCGCAGCCTGTACATCCTGCCGCAGGCGATCGCCGACGCGCCGCCCAGCGCAGCGACCGTGTCGATCACCCCCTTGCTGGCCGAACTGATCAGTGCGGCCGCCATCGTGGAGCAGCCCTACGTTCCGCACTCGCGCGACGGCCATCTCATGCAGCTGATCCTGGACGAGCTGCAGGCGCTGCCGGTGCTGCCGCTGCATGTTCCCGAACCGGTCGACCCGCGCCTGCAGCTGATCGCGCAGCACTGGGAAACGTCGCCTGATGATGCCTCAACCCTGCAGGACTGGGCGCTGCGGCTGGGCGTGGACGCCAAGACCATCCAGCGCCTGTGCGCCCGCGAACTGGGCATGACATTCGGCCAATGGCGCCAGCAGATCCGCTTGGTCCGTGCGCTCGAACGCCTGGCCCACGGCGACAAGGTGATCGACGTAGCGCTCTCGCAGGGATACGCCAGCCCCAGCGCGTTCACCGCCATGTTCAAGAAGCGCTTCGGCCAGCTGCCCAGCCAGTTCTTCCAGTAACGCGGCAGTCTGGTGCGCGACGGTCGCACCGACTGTTGGCTTGGCTACCCCACAGCGGGCTATCGCATCGATGTCTTCGGCAGGAACGCAGTAGCCAACCCCAACAACGGCAGGAACGAGGTGAGGTGGTAGACCCACACGATGCCGTGAATGTCAGCCAGCTTCCCCAGCCCGGCCGCGCCGATCCCCCCGATACCGAACATCAGCCCGAACATCAGGCCCGACACCATGCCGACGCGTCCCGGTACCGCTTCCTGTGCATACACCACCAGCGCCGCAAACGCAGACGACATCACAAGGCCGACCGCAACGGCCAACACCGCCGTACCCATAAGGTTGGCGTAGGGCAGGGCGAGCGCGAACGGGGCCACGCCCAGGAAGGAAATCCAGATCACTGCCTTGCGCCCGATCCGGTCACCCACCGGGCCGCCAATGAAGGTGCCCAGCGCGATCGATGCCAGGAACACGAACAGGTACATCTGGCTCTGCTGCACGCTCAGGTGGAAGCGTTCGATCAGGTAGAAGGTGAAGTAGTTGGTGATGGAGGCGATGTACACGAACTTGGCGAACATCAGCACCGCGATCACCGCGATGGCCTGCACCACCTTGCCGCGGCCCAGGCCGATGCCATGCGAGCGCGCGAGGCTGTTCATCTTGGCCTGACCGTGGCGCACGGTCCAACCGGTCAGCCGGAACAGCACGAAGATGGCCACCGCTGCGATCAGCAGGAACCAGCCGATGGCGCGCTGGCCATGCGGAATCACCACGGCGGCGGCCAGCAGCGGGCCGATGGCCGAGCCGGTATTGCCGCCGACCTGGAAGGTGGACTGCGCGGTGCCGAATCGCCCGCCCGAGGCCATGCGGGCTACGCGCGAGGCTTCCGGGTGGAACGTGGCCGAGCCCACGCCGACCACGGCGGCGGCCAGCAGCAGCATTTCGTAACTGCTGGCCATGGCCATCAAGCCGATGCCGACGAAGGTGGCGATCATGCCGGAGGGCAGCAGGTAGGGCAGCGGGCGCCTGTCGGTGTACATGCCCACCCACGGCTGCAGCAGCGAGGCGGTGAACTGATAGACCAGCGCGATGGTGCCGATCTGGCCGAAGGTCAGGGCGAACTGGCTCTTGAACATGGGGTACACGGCCGGCAGCACCGCCTGGATCATGTCGTTGAGCAGGTGCGCGAACGCGGCGGCACCGACGATGCGGATCGCGAAGCCCTGATGGGCAGGGTCGGCGGAGGCAGGCAAGACCGGTGAAACGGCGTCAGGCGAAGCGGATGGTGGGGTTTCTGTGCTCATGGGACCGTTGAAGGACAGCAGGGCCCGGGCCGGCCACCCTGCCAGGGGTCCGGCGCGTGCTCCAGCCTGGACCTGGTGGGGGACAAGCGAAGCAAGAGGGTATGCCGGATGCACGCTGCCGTCTCGCGCGATAGGGGCCACTATCGTCGCATTAGGGACATCACGCATGATGGCGGCATGAGAATCCGTTACGCCGCGTTGTTGCCTGCCCTCCTGATTGCCCGTGCCGAAGCGGGACCGCTGCTCGAGCCCGGGATTTACCAGCTCTCGCCTGAGGCGCCCGAGGCAGAAACGGCGGCAGCGCCGGCCGCAGGCGAAATCCATCACGAAGCGCTTGCCAGCGCCATTCCAGACGCGGCGAAGGTACGCTACGCCTTCGTGTCGCGCGATCCGGGCAAGGCCTTGAACAAGCTGGTGTTCGTGACCGATGGGGCGTACCGCTACGACATCAACAGCGCCAACCGGCTGTGCCCGGCCTATGCATTTCCCGATTGGAACGAACGTTCCGACGCACAGCCGTTCTGCCGCACCCACATTGGCAGTGCAGACACCGAAGCGGCGCTGGCCTGGACCGAACGTGGTTTCACGCTGCGCTGGGCCGACCAGAAAACGCTGATCCGTACCGAGCAGGTTGCCGCCACCCGCAAGCCCTCCCCGGATGAAATCGGCGCCTGCGCGGTGGGCGGCGTGTGTGTGCCCGCCGCTTACGGCAGCGTTCTGCAGCACTACCAGGTAACCCACTTTCGCGACGGGTTCTCCCTGCAGGCGCCACGACCCTACATCGACGTGTTCGCGGCGACCGTGGACACCCCGGTTTATCGAAGCGCCGAGGACGGCACGGCATCGGGCACGCTTGCGGCGGGGCGCTATGCCGGTGTGCTCAGCAGGGGCGCCGAATGGATCGGCATCGAAGAAGTGGCGGCGGGCGGTGCGACGACGCCCGGCTGGATCCGCCGGGATGACCTTGCCGGCGGGGAGTTGCGTTTTCCCCAGCAGGCAACCACCGCCCACCTGCGTTTCGTGCTGGTCGTCGCGCCCGCCGACGACGATCAGGCGCTGTTGCAGGCCATCGACATCCTGGACGCCACCACCGGCCAGCGTCGGCAGATCCTGCGCGACATCGATGCCGAGCCGCTGAGCGCTGGCCCGGACGTGGTGCAGCTTCTGGACGCCAACTTCGACGGCTGGCCCGACCTCAGCGTGCCTGGGTACTCTGGCGGGGCAGGCCCGAATGCCACGCGGAACCTGTTCCTCTTCGATCCAGCGGCCCAGGCCTTCATGTTCGAGCCAACGCTGTCGAGCCTGCCGCAGATGGACATCGACCCCGCCACGCGCACCCTCACGTCTGCCTCGCGCGGGGGCTGTTGCGCGCACGCCACCGAAACCTACCGCTATGTGGACGGGAAGCTGCAGCAGGTGGCCAGCTGGGAGGAATCGCTGTCGCCCGATGGCGAACACCTGCAGACGACGGAGGGCACCCTGCGCAACGGAACGATGAAGTACCGCACCCGCACGCGCAAGCTGCCCGCCGACTGGCGCTGAGCGCATCAACCCCCCGTCACGCACGCGGTGGCAGGATACCGGCTGCATTCCCCTCAGGAGACCGCCGTGTCCACAACCGCCGTCGTGACCCGCCACTGGGTCATCCATCCGTTCCATGCCGCCGTACTCGGCGGCGTGCTGCCGCTGTTCCTCGGCGCGCTGCTGGCCGATTACGCGTACTGGAACACCTATGAGATCCAGTGGAGCAACTTCGCCTCCTGGCTGCTGGTCGGGGCGATGGTGATGACCACGCTGGCCGTGCTGTGCGGTCTGGTAGGCCTGGTGCGCGGCAGCCGCAACGGCTTCTACGTCATCGTGCTGGCGGTCACCTGGATCGTGGGCTTCATCAACTCGCTGCACCACGCACGCGACGCCTGGGCCATCATGCCGGCCGCGCTGCTGTGGTCGGTGATCGTCACGGTGCTGGCGTTGATCGCCACCTGGCTTGGTTTCTCCAGCGTCCGTGTGCGCGTGGGAGGTGCCCTGTGAACCGCGTTTCTTCGAAGGTACTTGCACTCTCCGTGCTCGCCGTGGCCCTGGCGGCTTGCAGCGGCAAGGCGCCGGAGCTGCAGCAGATCGGCGCCAACCCGGAACTGCCCAACCCACATCGCGGCGTCATGCCCGACATGACCATCGCCAAGCCGACCGCCTGGGGCGATATCGTGCCCACCGTGCCGACCGGTTTCAAGGTCTCGGCGATCGCCACCGACCTGGCCATTCCGCGCCAGACCCTGGTGCTGCCGAACGGCGACATCCTGGTGGCCGAAGGCCGGGGCGGTAGTGCGCCCAACCTCAAGCCGAAAGACGTGATTGCCGGCAAGATCAAGGCCAAGGGCAATACGCAGGTCAAGAGCGGCAACCGCCTGACCCTGCTGCGCGATGCCGATGGCGACGGCGTCTATGAGCTGAAGACGGTGTTTGCCGACAAGCTCAATGCCCCCTACGGGCTGGCACTGGTGGGCAACGCGCTGTACGTGGCCAACCAGGATGCGCTGGTGCGCTTCGATTACACCGAAGGCCAGACCAAGGCCAGCGGCGCACCGACCAAGGTGACCGACCTGCCATCGGCCATCAACCACCATTGGACCAAGTCGCTGGCGGCCAGCGCCGATGGCAGCCATCTGTACGTGGGCATCGGCTCCAACAGCAACATCACCGAACGCGGCATGGCGGCGGAAATCGACCGTGCCCAGGTCTGGGAGATCGATGCGCAGACCGGCGCGCACCGCACCTATGCCAGCGGCATCCGCAACCCCACCGCATTGGCGGTGCAGCCCGGTACGGGCACGCTGTGGGCGGTGGTCAACGAGCGCGACGAGATCGGGCCGAACCTGGTGCCGGATTACCTTACCTCGGTGCGTGACGGTGGCTTCTATGGCTGGCCTTACAGCTACTGGGGCAAGCATGTGGACCGCCGGGTGATGCCGCAGAACCCGGAGAAGGTGGCGTCTGCGCTGACCCCGGACTTCGCGCTGGGCTCGCACGTGGCCGCGTTGGGGGTGGCGTTCGCCAACCCTGCAGTGGGCGGCAAGTTCACCGACGGCGTGTTCGTGGGCCAGCACGGCAGCTGGAACCGAAACCCGCCGGTGGGCTACAAGGTAGTGTTCGTGCCGTTCCGTGACGGCAAGCCGGCCGGCGACGCGATCGATTTCGCCACCGGATTCCGCGGTGATGACGGCAAGACCCGCGGCCGCCCGGTCGGCGTCAGCGTCGATCCGCGCGGCGCAGTGATCGTGGCTGATGATCTGGCCAACACCATCTGGCGGATCACCCCGACCGCTGCACCCGCCACGCCAGCAGCACCGCCTTCGGCAACGCCGTCGACGCCTCCGGCAACCCCGTCGGCGCCGGAGGCCTCGGCGCCGTAGGGCCACGCCCTGTGTGGCTGCTTTGCGCCTGCGGCCCAACGCCGCAGGCGCATACCCACACTCCACCGTGCGATGGCCACGTGAGCCGGATCTTGACGCGCACGCAGCGCAGTGACGGGGATACTGCTGACTCCTTTCGCAGGAGCACGGTATGGCCCGTCGCAGGCGCCTCCGGATTGCCACCTTCAACGTCAATGGCATCAAGACGCGGCTTCCGCATCTGTTGGCGTGGCTGGAAAAAGAGAAGCCGGACATCGTGGCGCTGCAGGAGCTCAAAGCGTGCCAGGATGCGTTTCCTGAAACCGAGATACGTGACGCAGGCTATGGTTGCCTGTGGCAGGGGCAACGAGCGTGGAACGGCGTGGCGCTGCTCGCCCGTGGGCAGGACCCGATCGAAAGCCGGCGTGGGCTTCCAGGCGACCGCAACGACGACCAGAGCCGCTATCTGGAGGCGGCGGCGCACGGCGTGCTGGTGGGAGGGCTGTACCTGCCCAACGGCAATCCGCAGCCCGGGCCGAAGTTCGATTACAAGCTGAAGTGGATGCAGCGGCTGCACAGCCATGCACTGGGACTGGTCGGGCTTCCGCATCCGGTCGCGCTGATCGGGGATTTCAATGTGGTGCCGACTGACGCCGATATCTACGATCCCAAGTCGTGGCGACGGGATGCGCTGTTGCAGCCGGAGGCGCGAGAGGCGTACGCCGATCTGCTGGCACAGGGATGGACCGACAGCCTTCGCCGGATGCACGGCGACGCGCCGATATTCACGTTCTGGGATTACTTCCGCCAGCACTACGAGCGTGACCGGGGCCTGCGGATCGACCACCTGCTGCTCAATCCTGTGCTTGCGGAGGGGCTGAAGGATGCTGGCGTTGATCGCTGGGTAAGAGGGCTGGCGAAGGCGAGTGACCATGCCCCCACCTGGATCGAGGTTCTTGCAGCCTCACCGGTGAAAAGTGTGAACGCTTAAGACTCGGCGTTTTTACTGCGCCATGCACTGAGGTTCATGCCAGAGGCGCATGTCCATATGCGTTATGGAAAGCAGATGGTCGATCGGCAGGGGCAGATCGAGGCGCATTCTGGCGCTCGTGCGGTCGGTGGTCACGAAGTTGTCGCGCTGTGTTCACGAGTTGTTTATTCGCATCACAGGTAGATTCCAACCAAGGTTGACGCGCGACGGCTCCGGCGCCGCAGAAGCCCCCCGCTCCTGGCGCAACGCCATGGGCACCCCCACAGCGGTTCCACCTTCGAGATAACCCCCATGTCGCCTCCGCGCGTCTCTGCTGTTCCTGTTCCTTTGCCTGTTCCCGCTGCAGAGGGCGCTGGTCGCGGCAACCGCGTGCGCCGCGCGCCCCGCCTGCGCGCGGTGGAAAGCACCCCTGCGCCCACCGCCAGGACCGCGCGTGCGCGACGCGTACTGTTCGTGACATCGGAAATGGCCGACTACATCAAGGCCGGCGGGCTGGGCGACGTGGCCGCATCGCTACCGCGCGCTCTGCGCGGGCGCTCCGACGTGCGCGTGCTCATCCCGGGCTATGACGAGGTGATTGCCGGTTCGCCCGACCTGCGTCTGGTCGGCCGCGTCCCGGCGCGCGCGGGCATTCCGGCCTGCGACATCGGCGAAGCCACGCTGCCGGATGGGCTGCCGGTGCTGGTACTGGTATGTCCGGCGCTGTACCAGCGCGGCGGAAGCCCCTACGTCGATGGCAGCGGCCAGGACTGGAGCGACAACGCGGTGCGTTTTGCCGCGCTGTCGCGCGCCGCTGCGGTGATCGCCTGCGGCAATGCGGGGCTGGAGTGGCAGCCGGAACTGCTGCATCTCAACGACTGGCCGTGCGCGCTGGCAGCCGCCTACCTGCGCTGGTACGGCTCGGCTGTGCCGGCGCTGCTGACCATCCACAACCTTGCCTACCAGGGGCTGTTCCCGCTGGACCAGGCGGCGGCACTGGGCGTTTCGGCCGACCAGATGGACAGCATCACCTTCCACGGGCGGCTTTCCTTCCTGCAGGCCGGGATCGTCCATGCCGACCAGGTGAACACGGTCAGCGTCAGCTATGCCCGTCAGATCACCGGCCCGGAGCAGGGCTGCGGGCTTGACGCGTTGTTGTCGCGGCACGCCGCCAGCGGCCGCCTGAGTGGCATCGTCAACGGCATCGACAGCAGCTGGGATCCGCGCACTGATCGCCATCTTACCGAGCACTTCGACCTGCACCGCTGGGAGGGCCGGGTGGCCAACAAGCGTCGCGTGCAGCGTGCGCTTGGCCTGCCCAACAGCGACGGCCCGCTGTTTGCGGTGGTGTCGCGGCTGGTTCACCAGAAGGGGCTGGACCTGAGCTGCGCGGTCGCCCATCAGATTGCCGCGGCCGGTGGGCAGCTGGCCATCATCGGCGGCGGTGAGCCGCGCATCGAGGCCGACGTGGCCGCGCTGTCGCGACGCTTTCCTTCCTCGGTGGGGGTTTATCCGGGGTTCGATGAAGGGCTGGCCCGCAAGATGTTTGCCGGTGCAGACTTCCTGTTGATGCCGTCCCGCTTCGAGCCGTGCGGACTGAGCCAGATGTACGCGCAGCGATTCGGCTGCCTGCCCATCGCCCATGCGACCGGCGGCCTGATCGATACGATCGAGGACGGCGTGACCGGGCTGCTGTTCGACTCCGCCGATGCCGATGCCCTGCGTCGCTGCGTGCAGCGCGCCTTCCGTACCTATCGCATGCCGGGCCTGCTCTCGGCGATGCGCCGCGCTGCGATGCTGCGGCCGGGCAGCTGGGACCTGGCCGGCTCCCATTACCTGCGGTTGTACGACCGCGTGCTGGAGCGTCAGGCATGAGTGAGGATGTGCGTGTGCGGTGCGAAGACCTTGTGGTTGATGAGCAGCGGGAGGAAGCCGCCGAGCCATTGCCCGTGGCGTACGCCGATCTGGTGGCCGGTCGACCCTGCGATGCGTTCGCGCTGCTGGGTCCGCACCAGCAGGCGGCAGGCTGGCAAGTGACGGTCTGGCTGCCGGGGGCACGCGGCGCCAGCGCACAGCTGTCGTCTGGCAGTTGGCTGGCGCTGGCGCGGGTAGACCCCGCGGGTCTGTTCCAGGCCCACGTCACAGAACGGGGTACGGGGCTGCTGCGCATCCAGTGGCCTGACCATGTGCAGGAGATCGAAGACGCCTATGCCTTCGGCATCCAACTGGCCGAATCGGACCTGCATGCATTGCGTGCCGGCGACCCCGATGCCGCGCGAGGTTGGCTCGGTGCGGTGGCGACCAGCTGCGACGGCGTGCGCGGGGTCCGCTTCGCGGTCTGGGCGCCGAACGCCAGCCGCGTGGCCGTGGTAGGCGATTTCAACGGCTGGGACACCCGCCGCCACCCGATGCGGCTGCGTCATGACGCGGGCGTCTGGGAGCTGTTCCTGCCGCGGGTGGAGGAGGGTGCCCGTTACAAATTCGCGCTGACCGCCGCAGACGGAAGTGCGGTGATGTTGAAGGCCGATCCGATGGCGCGCGCCTGCGAGTTGCCACCGGATACCGCCTCGCGTGTGCGCGCAGCGTCCCGCCACGAATGGAATGACAGTGGCTGGATGGAAACCCGGTCCCTCCAGCCGGGCCAGGCGATCTCGGTTTATGAGGTGCACGCCGGCTCCTGGCGGCGCGACGCAGATGGCAACCCTCTCGATTGGAATGCGCTTGCCGCACAGTTGATTCCTTACGTGAAGGCGTTGGGGTTCACCCACGTGGAGCTGTTGCCGGTCAGCGAGCACCCGTTCGGCGGCTCGTGGGGCTATCAGCCACTGGGTCTGTTTGCACCCACTGCACGCCATGGCAGCCCGGATGACTTCGCCGCCTTCGTGGACCGCTGCCACCAGGCGGGTGTTGGGGTCATCGTGGATTGGGTGGGTGCCCATTTCCCCACCGATGCCCATGGCATGCAGCGGTTCGATGGCACCGCGCTGTACGAGCACGAGGACCCGCGCCTGGGGCTTCACCCGGACTGGAACACGCTGATCTACAACTACGGTCGCGCCGAAGTGGCCGCCTTCCTGATCGGCAGCGCATTGGAGTGGATTGATCGCTTCCATATCGACGGCCTGCGCGTGGACGCGGTTGCGTCCATGCTCTACCGCGACTACAGCCGCGCTGAAGGGGAGTGGCTGCCGAACGCCAACGGCGGGCGCGAGAACCTCGAGGCGGTGGCGTTCCTGCGCCGGTTCAACGATGCCATTCGCGCCCGCTTCCCGGATGTGCTGGTCATGGCCGAGGAATCGACGGCCTGGCCAGGCGTGACCGCTTCTACCGCTGCGCACGGACTGGGGTTCACCCATAAATGGAACATGGGCTGGATGCACGACACCCTGGCCTACCTGCACCGCGACCCCATCCACCGCTGCCACCACCACGGCGAGATGACCTTCAGTGCGATCTATGCCTTCAGTGAGCGCTTCATCCTGCCGCTGTCGCACGACGAAGTGGTGCACGGCAAGGGTTCGCTGCTGGCCAAAATGCCCGGCGACCGCGACCAGCAGCTGGCCAACCTGCGCGCGTGCTACGGCTTCATGTGGGCGCACCCGGGCAGCAAACTGCTGTTCATGGGCGGCGAGTTCGCCCAGCCGGCCGAATGGAACCACGACGCCAGCCTGGACTGGGACAGCGCCGCGCAGCCAGCACACGCCGGCATGGCCCGGCTGATCGGCGATCTCAACCGCCTGTTGCAGCAGGAACCCAGCCTGCGCCTTGGCAACGACGAGGAAGCAGGGTTCGAGTGGAGTGTCAGTGACGACCACCGCAACAGCGTGCTCGCCTTCGTTCGTCATGCCCCGGCAGGCGAGGGACGCTCCACGCTGGTGGTGTGCAACTTCACCCCGGTGACCCGTCACGGCTATCTGCTGGGGGTGCCGTCGGCGGGGCAGTGGTCCGAGCTGCTCAACACCGACAGTGCGTTCTACGGCGGCAGCAACATCGGCAATGCCGGTCGTGTGTCCACGCTTGCCCGGCCGATGCATGGCCACGCCCAGTCGCTGCCGCTGACCCTGCCACCCCTGTCGGTGCTTTACCTGCAGGCAGAGGAATGAGCGTCGAGGCAGGGCGCTGGGGTGCCTGGCCGGGCACGGACGGTCATTGGCACTTCTCGCTCTGGGCGCCCGCCGCGCGGCGCATGGATCTGCTGTTGGAAGGCGCCGAGCTGACGATGCAGCGCGACCACAGCGGCTGGTTCACGCTGCGCACCCCGGCGGCGGCAGGCATGCGCTATCGCTACCGTATGGACGGCGAACGCGTGGTGCCCGACCCGGCCTCGCGCGAGCAGCCGGAGGGCCTGTTCGGCCCCAGTGCACTCGCCCTCGACGACGCCTTTGCCTGGCAGCACCGGTCCTGGCGCGGGCGCCCCTGGCATGAGGCGGTGATCTACGAAGTGCACGTGGGCGCAGCGGGAGGCTCCTACGATGCCGTGCGCGCACAGCTGCCGCAGCTGGCGGCGCTGGGGTTCACCGCTATCGAACTGATGCCGCTGGCCACTTTCCCGGGCAACCGCAACTGGGGCTACGACGGCGTGCTGCAGTACGCGCCGGCTGCAGCCTACGGCACCCCGGATCAGCTGAGGGCGCTGGTCGACGCCGCCCACGGGCTGGGCCTGATGGTGCTGCTGGATGTGGTCTACAACCATTTCGGGCCGGACGGTAATCCGCTGCCGGCGCTCGCCCCAGGCTTTTTCCAGGAAGATGTACATACCCCGTGGGGGGCGGCCATCGACTTCCGCCGGCCCGAGGTGCAGCGCTATTTCATCGACAACGCGCTGATGTGGCTGCGCGACTACCGCATTGATGGACTGCGCCTGGACGCAGTGCATGCCATCCAGCCCACGGCGTTCCTGGAGACCCTGCGCGCGCGCATCCACGCGGCACTGCCCGGCCGCGAGATCGCGCTGGTGCTGGAGAATGAGCACAACCAGGCATCGCTGCTCGCCGCCGGCTTCACTGCGCAATGGAACGACGACTTCCACAATGCGCTGCACGCGCTGCTGACCGGCGAGCATGAAGGCTATTACCGCGATTTCGCCGATGATCCGAACGGCCGCCTGCGTCGGGTGCTGGCCGAAGGCTTCGCCTGGCAGGGCGAGGTCAATGCATCCGGTCGGACGCGCGGTGAACCGAGTGCCGCCATTGCGCCGCGCCAGTTCGTGGTGTTCGCCCAGAACCATGACCAGATCGGCAACCGCGCGCAGGGCGAGCGCCTGCTGCAGCTCATCGGCCCGCGCCGGACCGCGCTGGCGCTGGCGCTGACCGCGTTGACCCCGGCGATTCCGCTGTTCTTCATGGGCGAACCCTGGGGGGCCACGACGCCGTTCCTGTTTTTCACTGACCACCGTCCGCCGTTGGACGTGCAGGTACGCGACGGGCGACGCGCCGAGTTTGCCCATTTCAGCAGTTTCCGCGACGACGCCCTGCGCGCCCGCATTCCCGACCCGAATGCGCTCGGTACGTTCAAGGCGTCGCGCTGCCCCTGGCCCGACCCGGGCGATGCGGAGGCAGCGTGTTGGCTGGGCTGGTTCAGCGCGCTGCTGGCGGTACGTGCGGCCTGTCTCGGAACCGCGGTCGACGTGCGTCCGCTGGGTGCCGAGGTGCTGGCGCCGGGGGTGCTGCGTGCCGGCTGGCAACTGCCCGATGCGCAGTGGTGGATCGCATTCAACGCCAGCGATGCGGCCGAGGCCGTGGGCCTTCCGTCCGGTCGTGAAGTATTCAGGCTGGGTGCGGCGCGCGATGACGGGCGCTTGGAGCCGAACGGGCTGTATGCCGTTCTGGTCGATGGCGCATGAAGGGCGCCGCGTCACTAAGCGCGCTGGCCGACGCGGTCGGTCTGAGTGTCGACTGGACCGACGTCGCCGGACGGCCGCAGCGGGTGCACGAGGACGCGCTGGTGCCGCTGCTGGAGGCGCTCGGGGTACCGAGCGCGAATCCCGCACACCGACGCGACGCCCTGCTGTCACTGCGCTTGGCACGGCAGCGCCCCGTACTCTGCACCACCCTTGTGGGTGAGCGGGTGCAGGCGGGTCCCGCCGACGCGCCTTGCCTGTGGGAGCATGAGGACGGCGGTCGAGAGGAAGGACGTGCAGACGCGCACGGCAACGCGCAGGCACCCGCGCGCC
Source organism: Stenotrophomonas sp. 22385 (assembly GCF_052045085.1). Lineage (NCBI taxonomy): Bacteria > Pseudomonadati > Pseudomonadota > Gammaproteobacteria > Lysobacterales > Lysobacteraceae > Stenotrophomonas > Stenotrophomonas sp. 22385. The sequence continues at coordinate 261,802 of NZ_JBQEOG010000004.1, read as the reverse complement.
CCGGCTATTGGACCCTGTCCTGCGGCGCGCGCAGCCAGCGCGTTGCTGTCGCTCCCGCACGTTGCTTCGGAGTGCCGGACGCGGTGAAGGGGCCATCGCACCCCTGGGGGCTCGTGCTGCAGCCGTACGCGGCGCGCGGCCCGCATGATGGTGGGGTGGGCGATACCGCCGCGTGTGCTGCGTGGGCGCAACGCGCTGCGATCGCCGGTGCGGACGCGCTGGCCTTGGGGCCGGTGCACGCCGCCAACGGCATCGACGCCGCCTACAGTCCCTATTCGCCGGGCGACCGACGCTATCTGGAGGCGATCCATGCCGCGCCTGTGGACGCCTTTGGCGACATCGCACTACAGGTACTGGACCAGCATCCTGCGCTGCGCGAGAAGCTCGCCGCGCTGGAGGACGCGACGCTGATCGACTGGCCCGCTGCCGCCGCGGCAAAGTGGGCGTGGCTGGCCGCGGTGCGCGCCGCCGTTTCTGCAGATCCAGCAGCAGCCGAGGACCTGCAGCGCTTCGTTGAAGAGGGAGGGCAGGCGCTGGAGCGGCACGTCGCGTTCTCGCACCCGCACGCAGGCGTGTCCGCACCGCTGTACCGGTTCGGGCAATGGGTGGCAAGCCGTGGCTGGCGGCGGGCGCAGCATCTGGCGCGAGGCGCCGGCATGGGTATCGGCCTGATCGCCGATCTGGCGGTGGGTTTCGATCCCCGTGGTGCCGAAGCTGATGCTGCGGGCAGCGCCCGCCTGCAGGGCCTGGTGCTGGGAGCGCCCCCCGACGCATTCTGCGCCGGCGGCCAGGTATGGGGAGTGACCAGCTATTCTCCGCAGGGACTGCATGAACTGGGCTTTGCGCCTTTCATCGCGCTGCTGCGCGCGGTGATGCGCGACCGCGGCGGACTTCGCATTGATCACATCCTGGGCTGGCAACGGCTGTGGGTGGTGCCGGAAGGGGCCGGCGCAGGGCAGGGCGCCTACCTGCGCTACCCGCTGCAGGACCTGCTCAACATCGCGGCGATTGAGTCCTGGCAGCAGCGCTGCATCGTCATCGGCGAAGACCTTGGCGTGGTTCCGCCCGGCATCCGCCAGACACTGGCCGCGCGCGGTGTGCTGGGCATGGATGTGCTTGCGTTCGCCCGCGACGAGGCAGGCGGCTTCCTGTCGCCCCGGGCCTGGCGCGCGGACGCGGTGGCGATGACCGGCACCCATGATCTTCCTACCCTGGTCGGATGGCGGCGTGGCCTCGACCTGGGCTGGCGGTACCGTCTGGGTGAGATGGATGACATTGCCCTGCAGGCGCAGGCCGCCGAACGCGCGGCCGATGTGCAGCGCCTCGATCTCGCGCTGGGCCAACCGGCCGGGAATGAAACAGACGTGCGCCTGGCTGCGCTGGAGTATGTAGCGTCCAGCCCGGCCGCGCTGGCGCTGCTGCCGGTGGAAGACGCGCTCGGCATGGCCGAACAGGTGAACCTGCCAGGCACCGTGGCCACCCATCCCAATTGGCGGCAACGCCTGCCCGTATCGGGCGCTGGACAGACACTGGAGGATTCGATGGCCCGTTTCGCAGCCGCACGCCGCAGGGCCGAGGCATGAGCATCGTGCGTGCGACCGTCCGGCTGCAGCTGCATGCCGGCTTTACCCTCTACGACGCCGCGCGCGAGCTCGATTATTACGCCGCGCTTGGCATCAGCCACCTGTATCTGTCTCCGGTCTGGCACGCCGTGCCAGGCTCAACGCACGGGTACGACGTGGTTGATCCCAGTGCGATCAACCCCGCCCTGGGGGGCGAGGACGCCCTGCGCGCCCTGGCGGCGCAGGCGCGTGCGCTCGGCATGGGGCTGGTCCTCGACATCGTGCCCAATCACATGGCCGCGCACGCCGACAACCGCTGGTGGTGGGACGTGCTTCGGCACGGGCGTCAAAGCGCGTACGCACACTGGTTCGACATCGACTGGCGCGCGCCCCTGTCGCAGGGCCGCCTGCAGGTGCCCGTGCTGGACCGGCCGCTGGACGCTGCGTTGGACGAAGGCGCGTTGCGCATCGACAGCAGCGCCAGCGAACCGGTGCTGCGCCACCACGACACGCGGCTGCCGCTGGCGCCGGGCAGCGTGCCCGACACGCCCGCGCCTGACCTGCGCGCGGTGGTGGGCGCGCAGGCGTACCGGCCGCTGTGGTGGCGGCTGGGCGATGACCGCCTCAACTACCGGCGTTTTTTCACCATCTCCTCGCTGGTCGGACTGCAGGTGCAGCACGACGACGTGTTCGATACCGTACACCGGTTGCCGTTGGCGTTGCTGGCCGAGGGCCTGGTTGACGGGCTGCGCGTGGACCACGTCGATGGTCTGGCCGACCCACAGGCCTACCTGCAACGACTGCGGGCCGCCATGGATCACGCGTGGGGCCAACGCGCGGAGCGGCCCCTGCTGTGGGTGGAAAAGATCCTGGCGCCGGACGAGGACCTCCCATCCGGATGGGACTGTGACGGCACCACCGGCTACGACTTCATGGACCAGGTCGGGGCGTGGCTGCACCAGTCCTCGGGTGAAGCGCCACTGGCGCGGCAGTGGCGCCAGTCCACGGCCCGGACCGCACGTTTCAGCAGCGAGGAGCGGCTGGCGCGCCGTGAAGTCCTGGAGCGCGGCCTCCGGAGCGAGTTCGATGCGCTGCTGCGGCTCGTGGTGAAACACGAGCGCAGTGCGGTGCAGCCGGGCGCACGGCTGGGCCGCGCGGTCCTGTCGCGGGGGCTGACCGCACTGCTGGTCCGGTTCCCGGTGTACCGCACCTATGCGACGGCGACGACGGCCCATGACGCCGATCGCCAGCGCTGGGACAACGTGCTGGACGGGGTGGCAGGCGAAGAGCCCGAGGACACGGCACTGGCCGCACGCTGGATCGCCGCACGATTCTGGCAGGACGCCACCGCGGAAGCCGATCTGCAGGCGCGCGCAACGCTGCGCCGGCGATTCCAGCAGCTCAGCGCCCCGCTCAATGCCAAAGCGGTCGAAGACCGGGCCTTCTACCGTCATGGCGTGTTGCTGTCGCGCAATGAAGTGGGCAGCCACCCCGATCATTTCGCGCTGTCCAGCCGTGCCCTGCACACGCGGACGCAGATGCGCGCCAGCCGCCACCCGCAGGCGATGCTGGCGACCGCCACCCACGATCACAAGCGGGGCGAAGACAGCCGCGCCCGCCTGGCGGTGTTGTCCGAACGTCCGCAGTGGTGGGCGCGGCAGACCCGCTCGCTGGACCGCCGCGCGGCCCGCCTGGGTCTGGCCCTGCCGCCGCCGGCAGTTTGCCAGATGCTCTGGCAGACCCTGCTGGGCGCCTGGCCGACGCAGGGCATCGAGGATCCCGCACGCTTCGCCGCGCGCATCGTGGCGTGGCAGTGCAAGGCACTGCGCGAATCCGACCTGTTCTCCTCGTGGACCGACCCCGATGCGGTGATGGAGCAGAGGGTGCAGACCTTCATTGAAACGCTCCTGCTGCATCCGGCTACGGGGTCGCTGCGCAACGTGCTGGAGCAGGCGGTCGCCCACGTGGGTGCCGCTGGCGCGCGCAATTCACTTGCACAGGTCGCCCTTCGGCTGACCCAACCCGGTGTTCCCGATCTGTACCAGGGCACTGAAGGCTGGGACCTGTCGCTGGTGGATCCGGACAATCGAGCGCCGGTGGATCATGCGCAGCGCCGTGCCTGGCTGGAAGATCGCCGCTCGTGGGCACAGCTGCTTTCAGACTGGCAGGACGGCGCGGTCAAGGCACGCCTTGTGCAGCGCCTGCTTGCGCTGCGGCAGGCCCGACCCGCGCTGTTCGCCGGCGGAGACTACCAGCCGCTGCACGCCGACCGCGAGGTGCCGATGCTTGCCTTCCTGCGTCGGCATGCGCACGACTCGCTGCTGGTCGCGGTGGCGCGGCATACCGTGCTGCAACCTGCGCGACAGGGTGCAGCCCTGGGCGACTCACACGCAGCCGGTGCGCTCCTGGTGATTCCCCAGGGGACGTACCGCAACGTTCTGACCGGCGCCTCCCTCGTGAGCGACGGTTCTCCCATGCGACTGCGGCAGCTGTTCAACGGCAGCCCGGTTGCGATCTACTCCACCTGCTGAGACGACGATGATGGACGAACAACAGAAGGCCGAACGCACCCGGGAACTGGCCCGGCAGATCTGGGAGGCCGAGGGGCGCCCGGATGGGCACTCGGCGCGTCACTGGCAGATGGCCGAGCGGCTGGTCGCCGCTGAGATCGAAGCGTCCCTGCATGACCAGGAGGCCAACCGATGAGCCGCGCCACCAGCACCAGCCATTCTCGGGTGAAGGCCGGAAGGCCCTATCCGCTGGGCGCGACCTGGGACGGGCTGGGGGTGAACTTTGCCCTGTACTCCCGCCATGCCACCCAGGTGGAGCTGTGCCTGTTCAACGAAAAAGGCCGCGAGGTGGAGCGGATCCGCCTGCCCGAATATACCGACGAAATCTGGCACGGCTACCTGCCCGATGCGCGTCCGGGACAGCGCTACGGGTATCGTGTGCATGGGCCGTACGCGCCCGATGCCGGCCACCGCTTCAATCCCAACAAGCTGGTAATGGACCCGTACGCCAAGCAGCTGGTCGGGCAGATCAAATGGGCGCCGCACCTGTTCGGCTACACCATCGGGCACAAGGACAAGGACCTGAGTTTCGACCGGCGTGACAGCGCCGCGTACGTGCCGCGCTGCGTGGTGGTCGACCCGGCGTTCACCTGGGGCGACGACCGTCGTCCATCGGTACCGTGGGACCGCACCGTGATCTACGAAGCGCACCTGCGGGGGCTTTCGATGCAGCATCCCGAGGTTCCGGAGGCTTCGCGCGGTACGTTCTCGGCGCTGCGCGCCGACGCGATCACCGACCATCTGCGTCACCTCGGGGTGACCGCGCTGGAACTGCTGCCGGTGCATGCGCACGTGGATGACCAGTACCTGGTGGAGCGCGGGCTCAAGAACTATTGGGGCTACAACACGCTGGGTTTCTTCGCGCCGGACCCGGCGTATCTGTCCACCACTACCATCGCCGAGTTCAAGCAGATGGTGGCCAGCCTGCACCATGCCGGCCTGGAGCTGATTCTCGATGTGGTCTACAACCACACGGCCGAGGGCAACGAACTGGGGCCCACGTTGTCGTTCAAGGGCATCGACAACGCCAGCTACTACCGCCTGGCCGATGACCGCCGTTACTACATCAACGACACCGGCACCGGCAACACCTTCGACCTGACCAATGCCGGCGCACTGCGCATGGTGATGGATTCGCTGCGCTACTGGGTGCAGGACATGCACGTGGACGGGTTCCGCTTCGACCTCGCCACCATCCTTGGCCGCGAGCGGGCCGGGTTCGATCCGTCCGGCAGCTTCCTCGACGCGGTACGCCAGGACCCGGTGCTGAGCCAGGTCAAGCTGATCGCCGAACCGTGGGATATCGGCCCGGGTGGGTACCAGTTGGGCAACTTCGCACCCGGCTGGGCCGAGTGGAACGATCGTTTTCGTGACAACCTGCGCGCCTTCTGGAAGGGCGATGAAGGGCAGCTGTCCGAATTCGCCACACGCCTGATGGGGTCGGCCGATCTGTTCGACCACAACGGCCGTCGGCCGCCGGCCTCGGTCAATTTCGTGACCGCCCACGACGGCTTCACCCTGCACGACCTGGTCAGCTACAACGACAAGCACAACATCGACAATGGCGAGGAAGGTCGCGACGGCAGCGACCACAATATTTCCTGGAACCACGGCGCGGAAGGCGCCACGGACGACGCGGGCATCCTCGCGCTGCGCCGTCGGCAGATGCGCAACCTGCTGGCAAGCCTGCTGTTGGCCCAGGGCACGCCGATGCTGCTGGCCGGCGACGAATTCGGCCGCACCCAGAATGGCAACAACAATGCGTATTGCCAGGACAACCCGATCAACTGGATCGACTGGGAGCGCGCGGCCAGTGAAGAGGGCCAGCAGCAGTCGCAGTTCGTCCGCCGCCTGCTGGCGCTGCGCCGCCGCTATCCACAGCTGCGTCGCAGCCGCTTCCTTGACGCTCGCGACGGCCACGAGGCTGACGCCGCGCACTGGATCCGTCCGGATGGGCAGCCGATGCAGGAGGCCGATTGGCACGCTCCGCAGCAGCGCGCGTTGATGCTGCAGTTGCCGGCCATGCCGCAGGAGGGCGAGGCACACGCGGCCGAAAGCACACAGCTGCTGTTGCTGATCAATGCTGCCGCTGAACCACAGGTGTTCGTGCCACCCACGGCCGACAATACCCCGTGGCGGCTGCTGATCACCTCGGTGGACGACACGCCGGTGCAGGCCGACGACCACGGCACGTGGCGGTTGCCGGATCGTGCGATCGCCCTGCTGGCCAGTCGTGGCGGCGGGTCGCACTGACCCGCGTCAGGGATCGTCGCCGGGCGTCATCCCGGGTGGCCGCGACAGCCACTCGGGGCCGGCGCGGGCGCGGTCATGGCCGACCTCGTACAGGACTTTCATGCGTTCCGGGTCAAAGCTGGTCGCCTCGGGCAACGCCAGGGTGGAATCGATGGTGACCCAGGCAAACCGCGCGCGGTCGCGGCGCGCATAGGCGTATTCGCGGAACAGGTCGCCGATCATGCCGGCGCGGCCGGCCACGTCGATGGTGCGGAACGCGATGCCACGCAGCGAACGTTCCGCCGGATCGGAGGCGGCATTGAGCTGGCCGTTGTGGATCATGAAGGTGTCATAGGTGGCCGGCGCGCGGGACAGGCGGTTGTAGATCCGCTGCGGATCGATGACGCCGGCATGCAGGAAGATGTTGGCGGCAACGAAGCCATCCACGTGCATCTCGTCGTAGCGGTGGCCGTGTACGTCCACTTCGATCAGCACCGGCGGAAACGCGATGGGGATGGAGGCCGACGCCAGCATCACGCGGCGGAACAACGCCATCGACTCCGGTGTCCCGCGGCTGGCGATCAGGCCCATGTTCCAGACCACGAAGTGACGCGAATCCAGGTCCGCCGTGCCCATGTACAGCCGCCGCCCGGCGCGATGCTCGGCGGCGATCTTTGCCAGCAGCGGCGCATCGATCGCCGTGGCGATGAGCGCTTCCAGCGGCGCGGTGTGGGCGAGCGAGTCGCGGCGCAGCAGCGCCATCAGCGGGTTGCCGGCGGCGAACACGTCGGCATTGGAGGTGGTGGTGTAGAAGCGCCGCAGCGCTTCGTCGTAGTCCGGCCCGAGGAATGCATACGGCGCCATCAGCGCACCGGTGGACACACCCGTGACGATCTTGAAGGTGGGGCGGGTGCCGGTAGTGGTCCAGCCATTGAGAAAGCCGGCGCCGAATGCGCCATTCGCACCGCCACCGGACAGCGCAAGATGTGGGTAATGGATGCGCCCGTCCGCAGCCACGGGAAAGTGGTCCGGGTGTTCATCGCGGATGGACTGCTCGAAATCGAGCTCCATGTCGCGGTTCGGCCGGCCGGCCCAGGCGCGCACATCCGGCATGCCGGGTATTACCGCCCAGGCTACCTGATCGGCGGGCACGGGGGTGCGGGGCAGGGTGGCGCAGCCGCCCAGCAGTAGGCTGGCCGCCAGGACAGCGGCCAGAAGCGGAAGGCGGCGGAAGGTATGGATCGCATCCATTCGCCCAGCGTGGCATCGACCCGGACCCGGTTCCACAGTAATTCCCGCAGCGCGTGGACACGCATGGCGTGTCCCTACGGGCGATCCCAGTTGCCGAATCCCTCCAGCAGGAACGCCGTCACCTCGCGGACCTTGCGGGAGCGCAGCTTGTTCTCGGGCGAGAGCAGCTGGATGTAGGAGGTCTCGGTCGCGACCGAGCCCTCCCACGCCCCGAGCAATGGCACCAGTTGCTGCTTCGCGAAGCTTTCGCGGTGGTACAGCCAGCTGGGGAACAAGACCACGCCGTGCCCTTCGAGCGCCGCGGCGAGCAGCACTTCGGCGTTGTTGCTGCACAACGGCCCGCTGACGTTGATGCCTTCGAACGGCTGCGATGCCTCCTCGCGGAAGTACCAGCGCTGGGTGCCGAACTGGCCCTTGTAGAGCAGGCAGCGATGGTCCAGCAGGTCGGCGGGCACCTGCGGCGTACCGTGCGCGGCCAGGTAGGCCGGGCTGGCGGCCACGATCTGCTGCTGGGCAGCGACGGTTCTGCCGATCAATCCCGAATCCACCTGCGGCCCGATCCGCACCGTGATGTCCACGCCTTCCTGCACCGGGTCGATGTAGGCGTCGGTGAGCTGCAGTTCCACATCCAGCGCCGGGTGCCCGGCCTGGAGCGCGTTGATCAGTGCGGCCACGTGCAGCCGCCCGAACGCTTCCGGCGCATTGATCCGCAGCCGGCCACTCAACCCGCCGTCATCGCGCCCCAGGTCGTCCACGGCCGCATCGAGCAGTTCGATGGCTTCGCGCACCTGCTGGTGGAAGCGCTCGCCGTCCTCGGTGAGCCGCACCGCGCGGGTGCTGCGGTAGAACAGCTGGCGGCCCAGGTCTTTTTCCAGCGCGGCGATGAAGCGCGACACCGAGGAGGCCGGTACCCGGAAATGCCGGGCGGTGGCCAGGAAGCTGCTGGTACTCGCCACCATCAGGAAGTAGCGCAGGGCCTTGAGCTGCATGGGGCGTGCTCCATGAATGCCATTTGAGCAATTGTGATTTGCCCGTTGGCTGGATTGTAGCTGTATCGGCATCTGTCTAGCATGCACACCTGCCCGCATTGGCGGGCCCCTCCCCAGGAACACCGCAATGACGTCCTTGTTCACCCCGTTCGATCTCGCCGGCACGCCGCTCCGTAACCGCGTGGTGATGGCCCCGCTCACCCGCGCCCGCGCGCCCAACGACATCGCCGACGAGCGCATCGCGCTCTATTACGCGCAACGCGCCACCGCCGGCCTGATCGTCAGCGAAGGCACCCCGATCTCGCAGGAAGGGCAGGGTTACCTGTTCAACCCGGGCATCTTCCGCCCGGAACAGATCGAGGGCTGGCGCCTGGTGACCAACTCGGTACATGCCCTGGGCGGCCGCATCGTGGCCCAGCTGTGGCACGTGGGCCGGGTTTCGCACCCGACCATCCAGGCCGATGGCCGCCTGCCGGTGAGCGCCAGCTCCAAGCAGCCGGTGGGCGCGCAGGCGTTCGGCTACGACGAAACCGGCACGCCGACCCTGGTGGCACCGCCGGCGCCGCGCCAGCTGGCCACCGACGAGATCGCACGCATCGTGGGCGAGTTCGCGCAGGCGGCGGCCAATGCGATCGACGCCGGTTTCGACGGCGTGGAAATCCACGGCGCGAACGGTTATCTGTTCGAGCAGTTCATGAACCCGCTGGTCAATGACCGCACCGATCAGTACTCGGCCGACACCATGGAAAACCGCCTGCGCTTCACCCTGGAGGTGATCGACGCGGTGGTGGCCCGAATTGGTGCGGCGCGCACCGGCATCCGCCTGTCGCCGTATGGGCAGCTGTTCGACATGCCGTTGCACGATGGCATCGACCAGACCTACGGCGTGCTGAGCAAGGCCATCGGCGAACGTGGACTGGCCTTCGTCCATCTGATGGACCAGTCCGGGTTCAAGGTGGGCGATGTGGTGGTCGACCCCGGCGCCGAGGGGGGCTTCCAGGGCCTGCTGCGCACCATCAAGGGCAACCTGCCCAACACCGCGTTGATCCTCGCCGGTGGCCTGGACCGCGCACGCGCCGAGCAGTTGATCGACGCCGGCCTGATCGACCTGGCCGCCTTCGGCACGCCGTTCATCGCCAACCCGGACCTGGTGGCGCGCCTGCAGAACGGCTGGCCGCTGAACACCCCGGACCGCACCACGTTCTACGGCGGTGGTGCGAAGGGTTACACCGATTACCCGGCGTACGCTGCGGCCTGATCGGCGAAGGCATCGGTGGCGCGCACCAGCGCGTCCACCGTGGCCGGCTCGGTCGCGCTGTGGCCGGACAGCACCATCTCCAGTCTGGCTTCCGGCCATGCCTGGGACAGGTCCCATGCGCTGCGCGGCGGGCAGATGATGTCGTAGCGCCCCTGCACGATCACCCCGGGCAAGTGGCGGATGCGGTCGATGTCGCGCAGCAGCTGGCCGTGCTCCAGGAACGCGTTGTGGCGGAAGTAGTGCGCTTCGATCCGCGCCTTGGCCAGGGTATCCAACGGGTCGGCGTCGGAGACGGCGTCCACGTCGTGTACCAGCGTGGCGGCGAAGTCCTCCCAGCCCAGCCAGGCCTGCGCCGCTGCGATTCGGGTGGCACTGTCGTCGCTGTCCATGCGTTGCCAATAGGCCTCGATCATGTTGCCGTGTTCGCCCTCCGGCAGATGGGCAGCGTAGTTCGCCCAGCGCTCGGGAAACACCCAGCGTGCACCGCCATCGGCTTCATTGAACCAGCGGTTCTCTTCGGCCCGGCCCAGGTAGACGCCGCGCACGATCACGCCGGTGGCGCGTTCGGGATGCGCCTGCGCATACGCCAGGGCCAGCGTGGAGCCCCATGAGCCACCAAACACCAGCCAGCGTTCGATGCCCAGCCGGGATCGCACGGTTTCGATATCGGCCACCAGGTGCGCGGTGGTGTTGTCGCGCAGTTCGCCGAACGGAGTGGAGCGGCCGCTGCCGCGCTGGTCGATCAACACGATCCGGTAACGCGCGGGATCGAAGAAGCGCCGGTGCGTCGGCGAAACGCCCGCGCCAGGACCGCCATGCAGGAACACGACCGGGATGCCGTCAGGCGTTCCGCATTCCTCCACATGCAGGGTGTGCAGGTCATCGACCTGAACGTGGTGCTCGCGGAACGGGGTGATCGACGGATAGAGCGTGCGCATGGAGGAAACCTTGGGGCGGGTGCCATGCAAGGATAGCCCACGCATCGGATCAGTCGCGCTCTACGTCGACGTCCACGTCCCGTGCGGCGTCGCGTAGCAGTTCGACCGTAAAACGCGGTGAGCCGCGTCGCGCCGTGATGACCACTTCCTCGCCACCGACCAGCACCGCCGTATAGCGGTTGCCCAGCCGCCCGCCCAGTGCATCGCGGACGGCGATGGCGATGTCCACGTTCGACTCGCCCTTGCGGATCGGAATATCGACATGCATCGGCGACTCCTCATGCACCCAGAGACGGAAGCTGATGATGCCGTCTGAATCGGCCGCGTCGCTGAACTCCAACCGCCAGCGGTCGGCCGGCTCGGGTCGCGGTGCCTGGTCGGCTTTCGGCATGAGAAGCGGGGAGAACTGCGCGTGGACAGGCGCAGGGGCGGCAGGCAGCGCGCAGATGGCAACCAGCACCGCCACCAGGGTGTTTCTGATCGCCTGCGGATTCATGCTGGACGCTCCGCCGTTGGCCGAGGAAACAACCCAGCGTGAGCCTTGCATGAAAAGGCGCCGTCCGCATCGGAAAATCTGCGTGGACGTGATCGGTATTTCTACGCAGCAGCAGGTAAGGTGGGCAGCCATGGCCTCCGACGCTGCTTCCGCCCCGACCGTATTCACGCCCGCTACCCACGCCTGGTTCGCGTCGGCGTTTCCCGCACCCACTCCGGTGCAGGCGGCGGCGTGGCGCGCCATCGCGGCGGGCGAACACACGCTGGTGATCGCGCCGACCGGATCGGGCAAGACATTGGCAGCCTTCCTGCATGCGATCGACCAGTTGTACCGCGCGCGACAGCAGGAGGCAGCGGCGCAGGCAGGCGCTTCGAGAGCAGCGCCGCGCCGGACCCGCGTGCTCTACCTTTCGCCGATCAAGGCATTGGGTGCTGACGTCCAGCGCAACCTGCAGGTGCCATTGCAGGGCGTCGACGCCGAGCGCCAACGGCGTGGCGATCCCGCGGTGGCCCTGACGGTTGGCATCCGCACCGGCGACACGCCGGTGGCTGAGCGTGCGCGCCTGGTGCGGCGGCCGCCGGACATCCTGATCACCACGCCCGAATCGCTGTTCCTGATGCTGACCTCGAAAGCGCGCGAGACGCTGCGCGAGGTCGATACCGTGATCGTGGATGAAATCCATGCGGTGGCCGGCAGCAAACGCGGCACCCATCTGGCGCTCAGCCTGGAGCGGCTGGACGCATTGCTGCAGGTGCCCGCGCAGCGCATCGGCCTGTCCGCCACGGTGCGCCCGGTGGAGCAGGTGGCTGCCTTCCTTGGTGGTGACCGGCCGGTGACCGTAGTCGACCCGGACAGTCCGCGCCATCTCGACGTACGCATCGTGGTGCCGGTGGAGGACATGGCGGACCTGCCGCCGCACGCAGGGCCCGGCGCGGAACGTGAACCGGGCGGCCGGGTGGGTTCGATCTGGCCGCACGTGGAAGCGAGCATCCTCGACCAGGTGCTGGCGCGGCGCTCCACCATCGTGTTCGCCAACTCGCGTGGCGTAGCCGAGAAGCTGACCGCGCGGCTCAACGAGCTGCATGCCGAACGCAGCGCGCGCGCAGCCGGCCAGCCGCCGGTCGCGCCGGTACCCGAGCAGTACGGCTCGTTCACCGGCAGCACCGTGTCGCGGGTGGTGGCCAGCCCCGAGCTGATCGCGCGGTCGCACCACGGCTCGGTTTCCAAGGAACAGCGGCGCGACATCGAGCAGTCGCTCAAGGACGGTTCGCTGCGCTGCGTGGTGGCCACCTCCAGCCTGGAACTGGGCATCGACATGGGGCTGGTGGACCTGGTCATCCAGGTCGCGGCGCCACCGTCTGTGGCCAGTGCGCTGCAGCGGATCGGCCGGGCCAGCCACCAGGTCGGCGGGACTTCCACCGGGCTGGTCTACCCGCGCACGCGACGCGACCTGATCGACGCCACAGTGGCGATCGAGCGGATGCTGGAAGGGCGCATCGAAGCGGTGGATCCGCCGCGCAACCCGCTGGACGTGCTCGCCCAGCAGACCGTGGCGGCGGCCTCGATGGAGCCACTGGATGTCGAGGTCTGGTATGCGCGCATACGTCGCGCGGCACCGTACCGCACGCTGCCGCGCAGTGCGTTCGATGCCACGCTGGACATGCTGGCCGGGCGCTACCCGTCCGACGACTTCGCAGGCTTCCGTCCGCGCCTGCTATGGAACCGGCAGACCGGTGAACTGAGCGCGCGCCCCGGGGCCAGGCAGCTGGCGGTGACCAGCGCCGGGACCATTCCCGACCGTGGCATGTACAGCGTGATGCTGCCCGAAGGCGAAGAACGTGCCGGCTCGCGCCGGGTCGGTGAGCTGGACGAGGAGATGGTCCACGAATCGCGGGTCAATGACGTGATCACGCTGGGGGCCACTTCCTGGCGGATCGAGCGGATCACCCATGACCAGGTGGTGGTTACGCCCGCGCCCGGGCGCTCGGCACGGCTGCCGTTCTGGCGGGGCGAAGGCGTGGGCCGTCCGGCGGAACTGGGTGAGGCGGTAGGCGCGTTCCTGGCCGCGCTGGATGCCGACGCGGGCAACGACACGCTTGCACCGGCGTTGCTCGCGCGGTTGCAGGGGGCGGGCCTGCAGCCCAATGCGATCGCCAACATCGTCGGCCTGCTGGACGAGCAGCGCGCGGCAACCGGCGTGCTGCCGACCGACCGCCGGCTGGTGGTGGAACGCTGCCGTGACGAATCCGGCGATTGGCGGGTGATGCTGCATTCGCCCTACGGACGGCGCATCCACGATCCCTGGGCGCTGGCACTGGCAGGGCGCATCCAGGACCGCTGGGGCGTGGACCCGGCGGTGGTGGCCAGCGACGACGGCATCATCGTGCGCATTCCGGATTCGTCCGGGCGGCTGCCCGGTGCCGAGCTGTTCCTGTTCGAGCCGGAACGGCTGCGTCGTGAGGTCACGCTGGCGGTAGGCAATTCAGCGCTGTTTGCCGCGCGGTTCCGTGAGTGTGCCGCACGCGCACTGTTGCTGCCGCGAAGCAAGCCCGGGAAGCGTTCGCCGCTGTGGCAGCAGCGCCTTCGCGCCGCCGAGCTGCTGGCCATCGCACAACGCTATCCCGAATTCCCGATCCTGATCGAAGCGGCGCGCGAGTGCCTGCAGGATGTCTACGACCTGGATGCGCTGGACACGGTGATGCAGCGGCTGGCCGAGGGCCGCATCGAGATCGCCGAGGTCACCACCGAGGTGCCGTCGCCGTTCGCCGCCAACCTGCTTTTCGGCTACGTGGCCGAGTTCATGTACGGCACCGATGTGCCGCTGGCCGAGCGCCGTGCATCGGTGCTGTCGCTGGATGCTGGACTGCTGGGCGACCTGCTGGGCCAGGTGGATCTGGGTGAATTGCTTGATCCTGCGGTGGTGGAACAGGTGGGGTTGGAGCTGCAGCGGTTGGCACCGGGGCGCCAGGCGAACGGCAGGGAAGGAGTTGCCGACCTGCTGCGCGAGCTGGGGCCATTGAGCGAAACCGACATCGCGGCGCGCCTGATCGATGCAGACGGCGTCAGCGTGCATCTTCTGTCGCTTAAGAGCGAACAGCGCATCGTGTCCGTTCCGATAGGCGGACGGCAGGTCTGGGCCGCAGTGGAGGACGCCGCCCGTTTACGGGATGCGCTCGCCGTTGAACTGCCGGACGGTGTACCTGCCGTGTTCCTGCAGCCTGCCAGCGACCCGTTGGGCGAACTATTGGGTCGCTACGCGCGCACCCATGCTGCATTCACGACGGGCGACGCCGCACGTCACTGGGGGCTGGGGGTGGCCGTGGTGGACGCGGCGCTGGAGCATCTGGCCGGACAGGGCAAGGTGCTCAGTGGTCATTTCGGCGCGGGGCAGGCGCGCGACGATGGCGACGATGCTGCAACGGTTCCGTTGGCGCGCCGCGAATGGGTGGGGGAGGCCGTGTTCCAGCGCCTGCGCCTGCGCTCCCTGCAGGCCGCGCGCGAAGCGACCCGTCCGGCCAGCCGTGAGGCGTATGCGGCGCTGCTGCTGGAGCGGCATGGGCTGGTGGCCGACGCGACGGTGGCGTCCCGCTCCAGCGCGGTCCCTGCGCACGGCGCGTTGCAAGGCGCGGACGGCGTACTGCGTGTTATCGAGCTGCTGGCCGGCGTGCCACTGCCGGTGTCGGCGTGGGAGCAGCAGATCCTGTCGGCACGGGTAGCCGACTACACACCGACGATGCTGGACGAACTGCTGGCAACCGGCGCGGTGGCGTGGGTGGGGCACGGCCGCCTGGGCGAGGATGACGGTCTGGTGTCGCTTCACGTGCAGGAGGGCATGGGCGAAACGTTGCCTGTCGTGCAGGCGATCGAACCTTCGCCCCTGCAGACGGCGCTGTTGACGGTGCTGGCAGACGGGGGCGCGTTCTTTGCACGGCAGCTGGCCGCCGCAGTGCAGGCGCGCCTGGCGGCTGCGGGAGTGGACGACGTCGTGGTCGACGCCGAGACGCTGCACACCGCGCTATGGGAACTGGCGTGGGCGGGTGTCGTGACTACCGATCTATGGACGCCGCTGCGCCACCTGTCGGCCACCCGACCCGCGCGCCCACGGGCGACGACGTCTGCGCGGCAGAGTCGCTACGCACGGGGCAGGGCGATGATGGATCCACTCGGCGCGGCGGGCGGCCTGCAGCCGATGGCGACCACGTTGGCCACACCCACCCTCGCGGGCCGATGGTCGCTGTTGCAGCGGCCGCCGGTCAGCGACACGGTGCGCGCGGTCGCGCTGGCGAACGGGCTGCTGGAGCGCCACGGTATCGTGACGCGCGGCGCGGCCATCGCCGAAGGCATCGCCGGCGGTTTCCCGGCGCTGGTGCAGGTGTATCGCGGCATGGAAGATGCCGGCCGGGTGCTGCGAGGGCGGTTCGTCGATGGCATGGGCGGCGCACAGTTCGCAGAGCGTGGCATGGTCGATGCGTTGCGTGAGGTGGCCGAGGCACAGCAGCCGGGGCAGGTTGGACTGAGCCTGGGGCTGTCGGCGGTGGATCCGGCCAATCCGTTCGGGCCGGTGCTGCCGTGGCCGGCGCACCACGCAACGCAGCGGCCGGTGCGACGGCCCGGGGCGCTCGTGGTGATCGGCGGTGGTCGCCTGCGCATGTACCTGGCCCAGGGCGGTCGGCAATTGCTCACATGGTTCGCGCCGGGAGCGCCCGGCGAAGATGCTGCGCTGACGGCGGCGGCGCAGGCGCTGGTGATCGCACTGCGACGCGGGCGGCGCATGTTTACGCTGGAACTGATTGACGATGCGCCCATCCAGCGCGACCCGGTAACCGAGGCACTGCGCGCGGCGGGTTTCTCCAGCGCGCCACGCGGCCTCGACTGGCAATCCTGAAACCACGACGTCAGTCGTCGATCAGTCCCAGTTCGTGCGCGGCGCGCAGATCGTCGGGGGTATCGATATCCAGCGCGAGGGCAGGGGCGTGCAGCACGCCGACCGTTCCGGGTTCCAGCGCACGCAGCCGTGCGCGGAAGCCGCTGTCACCCTGCCCATCGGCAAGGTCGGCGAACCACGCGCCGGGCACCACCGCCGGCACGCCGAGCGTGCCGAGCAACAGGGTAGCCGCGCAGCCTGAGGTGGACTGGCTGGCGCTCTCCAGCAACGCGTGCAGATGCGCAGCCTCCAGCGCGGGCTGGTCGCAGGCCACCACAAGCACCCGTGCGGATGCCTGCACGGCAGGCGCGGCGACCACCAGGCTGCTGCCCATGCCGCGCTGCGCGTCGGGATTGAGCGCCTGCACGCAATCGAGGTCGGCCACCGCGTCCCTGAGCGCTCCGGAGGCCTCAGGCAGCACGACCACCAGCAGTGAAGGTGCTGTAGCGGCTGTCAACCGGACCATCCGGTGCAGCAGGGTCTCGCCGCCGCGGCGCAGGAGCTGTTTGGGGCGGCCCAGCCGCGTGCTTGCGCCGGCGGCCAGTACCACGGCGGCATGGGCGTTCATCACGGCAGTTCCGGCACGCCGTGCCGCCACGCCTGCAGCTGCGCGGCAATGCTCAGTGCAATGGCCTCCGGCCCCCGCCCACCCAGTCCCAGCCCGACGGGCGAACGCAGGCGAGGGGAAAGCGATGCCCGCGTTTCGGGGGGCAGCACGGTGAACAGGTCATCGCGCCGTCGTCCTGGCCCCAGCAATCCGATGAACGGAATGGCCGTGGCCGCCAGCGCGTCCAACGCCTCGCGGTCCAGCTCGAAGTTGTGGTGCATCACCAGCACCGCATCCGGCAACGGCGCGTTCGTCCACCGCGTCCTGCAATCAGTGGACGAACCCCCGGTAGCACCCGACCGTTGGTCGGGTGTCGCGACAACAGCAAGCCGCTCCCGCCACCGCTCCCGTGGCTCATGAATCTCCACCCGCCATCCCAGGCCCCTCAACAAGGGCAGCAATGGCGCGGCCTCCGGCCCAGCCCCCAACACCACCACGCTCGGCGCACGCCGCCATTGCAGCTGCCACTCCGCGCGAGGGGCTTCCCAGTCGACCGGCGGACTGGCGATGTCATGGGAAAGACGCATAGCGCCGCAGCGCCATTGCAGTGCTCCGTCGCTGTGCAGCCTGAGCTCCAGCGTTCCCTCTCCCCGCAGCCACCGGCCAAACATGCCATCAATGCCGGCAAGCGCTGCCAGCGGAATCAACACCACCCGTTGCCGCCCCCGGCATCCCACCGCGTTGCCGGCAAACAATGCGTCATCATCGCGGGTATCGATCTCCATCCACGCCAAGGTGTTCCCGTCCACGGCCTGCATCGCTCGGCGTTCAATCTCCGGTTCCAGGCAGCCACCGCTCAGCCACCCGACGTGGCCGTGATCAGAAAACAGCACCACCGTGCCGGCGCGGGTATAGGTGGAACCCTCGGTTTCGAGCACCACGGCCAGCGCCGCGCGGCGACCCTCGTACAGCGCATCGAGGGTCGCCTCGAACACGAGGCCGGGGTTACCGTCCTCGGCATCCAGCGGCGTAGTGGCCAGGTCGGCACTCATCCCAGTGCAGGCAGCCCGGCCAGCAGCTTGTCCAGCGTGATCGGATACTCGCGCACGCGGGTGCCGGTGGCGTTGTAGATCGCATTGGCCACCGCCGCACTGACACCGCACAGGCCGAGTTCGCCCACGCCCTTGGCCTTCATCGGCGACGACACCGGATCGGTCTCGTCCAGGAAAACCACTTCCTGGTGGGGGATGTCGGCGTGCACGGGCACTTCGTAGCCGGCCAGGTCGTGGTTGACGAAGAAGCCCAGCCGCGTATCCACCGCCAGCTCTTCGGAAAGCGCGGCGCCCACGCCCATGGTCATCGCGCCGATCACCTGGCTGCGCGCGGTTTTGGGGTTGAGGATGCGCCCGGCGGCGCACACCGCCAGCATGCGCCGGATCCGGCTTTCGCCGGTGGCAACATCCACGCCCACTTCGACGAAATGCGCGGCAAAGGTGGACTGCTGGAACTTCTCTTCCAGTTCGGCGAACTCGATGGTGTCTTCCACCACCAGCTCGCCGTCGGCCGCGGCCTTGCCCAGCGCGACGCTCTTGCCGCCATCGCTGACCTTGCCCTTGGCGAAGGTGGCTTTCGCCGGGTCCAGACCCAGCTTTCCCGCTACGGCCTCGCGCAGCTTGGTGCAGGCGGCGAACACGCCGGCGGTGGAACTGTTGGCGCCCCATTGGCCGCCCGAACCGGCCGAGGCGGGGAAGCTGGAGTCGCCCAGTTTCACCGTAACCTGCTCCAGCGGCACGCCGAGCATTTCCGCGGCAGTCTGGCCGAGGATGGTGTAGCTGCCGGTGCCGATGTCGGTCATGTCGGTTTCCACCGTGACCCGGCCGCTGCCATCCAGCCGTACGCGTGCGCCGGATTTCATGACGAGGTTGTTGCGGAAGCCTGCGGCCACGCCCATGCCGACCAGCCAGCGGCCGTCGCGCCGGGTGCCAGGGCGGGCGTTGCGCTGGTCCCAGCCGAAGCGCTTGGCACCCTCGCGCAGGCACTGCACCAGCTGGCGTTTGGAGAACGGGCGTTCCGGATTGGCCGGATCCACCTGGGTGTCATTGCGGATGCGGAACTCGATGGGATCCAGGCCCAGCTTTTCGGCCATTTCGTCCATCGCGATTTCCAGCGCCATCAATCCGGGCGTTTCGCCCGGCGCGCGCATGGCGTTGCCTTCCGGCAGGTCCAGGTGCGCCAGGCGCAGTCCGGCCAGCCGGTTGGCGCCGGCGTACAGCAGCTTGGTCTGCTGTACCGCTTCTTCGGGCGAGCCGCCGGGCAGGTTGCCCGACCACGATTCGTGACCGATCGCAGTCAGGGTGCCTTCGGCGGTCGCACCCAGCCGGATCCGCTGCAGCGTGGCCGGGCGGTGGGTGGTGTTGTTGGCCACCATCGGCCGCGACAGCGTTACCTTGACCGGGCGCTTGGCAGCGCGCGCACCGAGCGCGGCCAGCACCACATCGGAGCGCACGAACAGCTTGCCGCCGAAGCCGCCGCCGATATAGGGCGAGATCAGCCGCACATTGTCCTTGGGCAGGCCCAGCGTCTTGGCCAGGTCCGTCCTGCCCCAATCGATCATCTGGTTGGAGGTCCACACCGTCAGCTTGTCGCCTTCCCAGGCGGCCAGCGTGGCATGCGGTTCCATCATGGCGTGCGACTGGTCCGGCGTGTGGTACATCGCATCCAGCGTGACCGGTGCGTCGCCGAAGGCCTTTTCAAAGTCACCGACGCGCGCGTCCGGATCGGTCTTCTGGAAATTCGTGCCTGCCTTTTTGGCTGCAGCCAGGTCATAGGCACCCTGTTGGGTGGCATAGCGCAGCCTCACCAGCCCAGCTGCGGCGCGCGCCTGTTCAAAGGTTTCCGCGACCACCAGCGCCAACGCCTGGTGGTAGTGCGTGATGTCCGGGCCGCCCAGCAGCGGGGCGGCATTGCGCTGCGACTTGTGCAATGGACCGGCATTGTCGGCGGTCACGATGGCCAGCACACCGGGCGAGCGGCGCGCGGCGTCGAGTTCCATCGACGTCACCCGGCCCTTGGCAATGCCGGCGGTGACTACGTAACCGTATGCGGCGTTTGGCACGGCATCGTGCCACTCGTAGGCGTACGTAGCATGGCCGGTTGTCTTCAGCGGGCCGTCGATCCGGTTCAGCGGCTTGCCCACCACCTGCAGCTGGTCGATGGGGTTGGTGCCGGCGGGGGTGTCGAATTTCATGGCTTATCCCTTCGCTTGCTGGAGGACGGCGGCGAGCGTGCGCTCGGCCAGCTGCACCTTGAAGGCGTTCTGCGGCGAGGGCGAAGCGTCCTCCAGCAGTTTGGCCATGACCGCGGCAGCGCCCTGCGGCAGCAGCGCGTCCGCTTCCGGCTTGCGCCACGGTTTGTAGGCCACGCCGCCCAGTGCAACCCGCCCGCTGCCATCCGGTTGCAGCACCGCCGCCACCGATACCAGTGCAAACGCGTAGGAGGCACGGTCACGCACCTTGCGGTAGATATGGGTGCCGCCAAGCGGTGCGGGCAGAATGGCCGCGGCGATCAGTTCGCCTTTCTCCAGCACCGTCTCGAGGTGCGGGGTGGTGCCCGGCGCGCGGTAAAGGTCGTTCAATGGAATGCGCCGGCTGGATCCGTCGGGACGCAGCGTCTCCACCACGGCATCCAGCGCCATCATCGCCACCGCCATGTCGCTCGGATGGGTGGCGATGCATGCGGCACTGGTGCCGACCACGGCCAGCTGTCGGCTGAAGCCACCGATGGCGCCGCAGCCACTGCCCGGCAGGCGTTTATTGCATGGCTGCGCGGTGTCGTAGAAGTAGGGGCACCGAGTGCGCTGCAGCAGGTTGCCGGCGGTAGTGGCCTTGTTGCGCAGCTGGCCGGAGGCGCCGGCCACCAGTGCGCGGGTGAGCAGGGCGTAGTCGCGGCGGATACGCCGGTCGGCCGCCAGGTCGGTGTTGCGCACCAGTGCACCGACGCGCAGGCCGCCGTCAGCGGTCGCTTCGATGGTGTCCAGCGCCAACCCGTTGACGTCGATCAGGTGCGCCGGCGTCTCGATCTCCAGCTTCATCAGGTCCAGCAGGTTGGTGCCCCCGGCAATGAAGCGCGCGCCCTGGGTGCGGGCGGCCGCTGCGGCCGCTTGGGCCGGGGTAGTGGCACGCTCATAAGTGAAGGCCCTCATGCGCGCGTTCCTCCGACGTCTTCGATCGCCTCGACGATGTTGGAATATGCGCCGCAGCGGCAGATGTTGCCGCTCATGCGTTCGCGGATCTCATCGGCGGTCAGCGTGGCGCGGGCGCCCAGGTCATCGGTGACGTGGCTGGGAATGTTGTCGCGCACTTCCTGCAGCACTGCCACCGCCGAGCAGATCTGCCCGGGGGTACAGTAGCCGCACTGGTAGCCATCGTGTTTGACGAACGCGGCCTGCATCGGGTGCAGTCTGTCCGGAGCGCCGAGCCCTTCGATGGTGGTGATCTTCGCGCCCGGGTGCATCACCGCCAGGGTCAGGCACGCGTTGATGCGGCGGCCATCGACCAGCACGGTGCAGGCACCGCATTGGCCGTGATCGCAGCCCTTCTTGGTGCCGGTCAGCTGCAGGTGCTCACGCAGTGCATCCAGCAGGGTGACGCGGGTGTCCACCTGCAGCGTGTGGGGCTTGCCATTGACCTCGAAGGCCACCTCGGCGGTCACCGGCGCGCGTGCGCCGGCGGTATTTCCCTGGGCTTCGGCGACCACGGTGGGGATTACCATGCTCGTGGCCGAGCCGGCGCCGAGTTTCAGCACGTCGCGGCGGGAAAGGGATAGCTGGGGGGGCGTGCTCATGCGGTGGCTCCTCGTTGGCTGCTGCAGCCTGGCTCACGGGGTCGGTACGACGATGATGGTTCAGCGGGGGTCGGCATGCGGTGAAGCGCTGTGTGAATGGGGGTTGCCGCCGTGCGAGCAGACCACCCACTCGCTGTCGCCTTCCACGTACAGCTCCTTCTTCCAGACCGGCAGCCGGTGTTTGATCGCATCGATGATGTAGCGGCATGCGCCGAAGGCGGCGTCGCGGTGGGGCGAAGAGACGCCGACCCATACGGCCAGCTCGCCTACGGCCAGGCGTCCGCTGCGGTGTACGCCGATGGCGTCGATGTCGCCGAAGCGCTCGCGGGCTTCGTCCAGGATCGCCTCGCCCTCGATCTGGGCCAGCGCGGTGTACACCTCGTACTCCAGCCCTTCCACGTCGCGACCGTCGTTGCGGTTGCGCACCCAGCCTTCGAACGCACAGAAGGCGCCGTGGGCGGGGTTCTGCAATGCCGAGCGCAGGGCGGGAACATCCAGCGCAGACGCGCTCACCGAAAACGCGCTCATCCGCCGTTGACCGGCGGAATGAACACCACGGTGTCGCCGTCCTGCAGGGGCTGTTCCCAACCGCAGAAGCGCTCGTTCACGGCGACCCGCAGCGCCGACGCCGGCAGCGTGAAGCCGTGCCTGGCCTGCAGCTGTTGGTAGAGGGTGCCAAGCGAGTCTGCGTCGGTGTCCACGCGCTCGGCGCCCATGTTGGCCTGTTCGCGCAGCTGCGCGAAATAGTTGAGTTCAACCTGGGGCATCAGTTCGGTTCCAGTTGCTGGCGCGCCTGCAGCAGCTCGCCAGGGGTATTGATGTTGTCCAACGCGTTGCCAGGGGAGGGCAGCGCATGGATCTGCAACTGCAGCAGCGCCTTGCGCGGGCAGAAGTGGTGCGCCTCGAAGCGCTGGCGCAGCAGCGGTGCCGATGACGGCTCCCAGATGGCACAGAGTGGCTCTGGAAGGCCGTCGTGGCGACTGACGAACACGGTGGCGTCCTTGCCCGGTTGTCGTGCCGACACCAGTGACCGCAGTGTGCGCGCATCCAGCAGAGGCAGGTCACAGGCGATCACCAGCCATGCGTGCCCGGGGTAGGCCTGCTGCGCGGAGAGGATGCCGGCTACCGGACCCACGCTGTCAACGCTGTCGGCCAGAGCGGGCAGGCTGCCCCGCAACATTTCGCTGCGCTGGTCCGGCCGGAGCGAGACAAACGCCTGCACCAGCTCGATATGCCGCAGCAGGGCCCAGGCGCGCAGCAGCTGCGGCTGCCCGGCGTAATCCAGCAGTGCCTTGTCGGCCTGCATGCGGCGGCTCGCGCCACCGGTGAGCAACAGTGCCGACAGCGGTGCACTCATGACGGATGGTCCAGGTCGGACTTGCCGCCGCGTTTGGACACCAGCCGCACCTGCTCGATCACGATGGCGTGCGAAAGGGCCTTGCACATGTCATACAGCGTGAGCGCGGCAATGCTGGCCCCGGTCAGGGCTTCCATCTCGACGCCGGTGGTGCCGTGGCAGGCGACCGTGCAGTCGACCACCGCACTGTCACCGTCCATGTCGATGGTGATGTCGCAGCGCTGCAGGGCAAGCGGGTGGCACAGCGGAATCAACTGCGAGGTGACCTTGGCGCCCATCACCCCGGCAATGTGGGCCACGGTCAGCACCGCGCCCTTGGGCAGCACGAAGCCGGCCTCGCGCAGCTGGATGGCGACCTCGGGCGGGAAGCGCACCCGGGCCTGGGCGTGTGCCACGCGGTCGGTGGCGGTCTTGCCGCCTACATCGACCATGCGCGGCCGTGCATCGGCGTCCAGGTGCGAGAGCAGGGAAGGATTGGGTTCCATCATCCACCTATGTAGTGCATTTCGATGCGGCGCCCGGGCTTGGACGCCGGGCGGCCGCGCAGTTCGCTGTAACGGTCGTTGCGGGCCGACCACACCCCCGCCAGCACTGCGCGAAGGGCGGCGTCGTCCGCGCTGGCCCGCAGCAGGCCGCGCAGGTCGGTGCCGCGGGTGGCGAACAGACAGGTATAGAGCTGGCCTTCCGAGGACAGCCGCGCCCGGGTGCAGTCGCCGCAGAACGGCTTGGAGATGGACGAGATCAGGCCGATTTCACCGGCGCCATCGACGAAGCGGTAGCGGGTGGCGACTTCGCCCGGATGGCGGGGCGGCAACGCCAGCAGCGGCCAGCGGGCGTCGATGCGGGCGTGCAGTTCCTGCGAGCTAACCACGCAGTCGGCCGACCAGCCGCTGCGGTTGCCCACGTCCATGAACTCGATGAAGCGCAGCACCACGCTGCTGCCACGGAAGCGTTCAACCAGGTCGAGCGCGCCGGCGTCGTTGCGCCCGCGCTGCAGCACGGCGTTGATCTTCACCCCGTCACGGAAGCCAGCGTCCTTGGCCGCATCGATCCCGCGCAGCACGGCATCCACGTCGCCACGCCCGCCGCTGATCTGGCGGAACAGCGCGGGATCCAGCGTATCCAGGCTGACCGTGACCCGGTCCAGGCCCGCGTCAGCCAATGCGTTCGATTGCCGGTCGAGCAGCACCCCGTTGGTAGTAAGGGCGATATCGTCGATGCCGTCGATGCGACGCAGGCGGCGGATCAGGTCGGGCAACTGCGGGCGGAGCAGCGGTTCGCCGCCGGTCAGGCGCAGCTTGCTCACGCCCAGTGCCGCAGCCTGGCGGCATACGCGTTCGATTTCGTCGAAGCTCAACCGCGCTTCCGGCGGCAGGAACGCATAGTCCTCGCCGTAGGTCGACGCCGGCATGCAGTAGGTGCAGCGGAAGTTGCAGCGGTCCATGACCGAGATGCGCAGGTCGCGCAGGGGTCGATTGCGGCGATCCAGGAGGGGTGTGGGTGCGCTCATCTCACCACCGGTGCAGCCGCAGTGGCTGGCCTGCTGCACCCACGCGGCCGGCGGCAAGTTCCAGCACGCCGGCGGTGCCGGCCAACGCCGTGAAATCTCCGGAATTCCGCGAGGCCACGGGCTCGGCCACCGCATTGCCGGCGTCATCCTCATGCAGATGGACCGGGATGAACTGGGCCAGCGCAAAGGCGGGCAGGGCGGTGGCGAGGGGAACCTGCGCCGCTGCAGCGGGTGCAGCGCCCATGCCCGCCAGCAGCGCCGGACGTACGTAACGGATCAGGCAGACCAGCGACGAAACCGGGTTGCCCGGTAGTGCGAAGACCCGCTGACCTTCAGGCCCCACGCCATACCACATGGGCTTGCCCGGGCGCTGTGCGATGCCGTGGAAGTGGCAACGCACGCCCAGCGCCGCCAGCGTGTCGGGCAGGTAGTCGCGCTGCCCCATGGAAACACCGCCGGACAGCACCAGCGTGTCGTGCGACACCAGCAGCCGGCCCAGCGCCTCGGCAAGCAGGGCGGGATCGTCTGCCAGATGATGCAGGGAGGCGCGGCCCAGGCCGGCCGCCTGCAGCGCGGCCATCAAGGCCAGGTCGTTGGAACGCCGGATCCGCCCCGGTGGCAGTGCTGCGTCCACGTCCACCAGCTCATCGCCGGTGGCGACGATGGCCACGCGGGGCAACCTTGCGACGGTCACCCGGGCCACGCCGTTGGCGGCCAGCAGCGCCATCTGGGGGGCGCCAATGCGGCTGCCGGGCGCCAGCACCGGCGTGCCGGCGGCGCAATCGGTTCCACGGCGGTGGATGAACTGGCCGGCGACCGGCGTGGCCGTAGCGCGCAGTGCATAGCCGTCGGCGGTACGTTCCAGCTGTTCGATCGGCACGATGCAGTCGCAGCCCTCGGGAAGCACGGCGCCGGTCGAAACCTCGATGCAGCTGCCCGGGTGCTCCAGGACCTGGCCGTGCATGCCGGCCATCTGCGCACCGGCAATGCGGAGTACCGCGGGCATCACCGGCTGCCAGCGGGTGGCCACCCCATCCATCATGACCCGGTCGAACGGCGGTTGCGGGCCTTCGGCGACCACGGCCTGTGCCAGCACGCGGCCGACCGCTTCCGGCAGGGCGATCTGTTCGGTGACGACGTCGGGAGTGCTGGAACGAAGCACGGCATCGGCTTCCTCTACGCTGATCAACGGCCTCATCAGTGCGTATGGGTGGCAGGGAATGGCCCAGTTTGGCGATTCCTGCGTGATCGCCATTTCACGTCAGCGCATCACCTTGTCCGGGGTGATCGGGGTGCTGCGGATGCGCTTTCCGGTGGCGTGGAAAATCGCATTGCTGATTGCGGCGGATACCCCCACCAAGCCGATTTCGCCCACGCCCTTGGCGCCCAGGCTGCTGACCACCCGGTCATCTTCATCCACAAACACCACGTCCACGTCGTGGATGTCGGCGTTGACCGAGACGTGGTACTGGGCGAAATCGCGGTTCATGAAGCGGCCGAACCGATGGTCGGCCTCGGTGTGCTCGTGCAGGGCCGCGCCGATGCCCCACACCACGCCGCCGATGATCTGGCTGCGTGCCGTGGTCGGGTTGAGGATGCGCCCGGCGGCAATTGCGCTTACCACCCGCATCACCCGCACGGTGCCCAGGTCTTCGTCGACCCGCACTTCGACAAACACGGCACTGTGGGTGGCGCGGGTGAACCTGCGTTGCTCCAGCAGGTTCGGCAGCAGCAGGTAACTGGCCTCGATGCTGGCGCGGTCAGCCCCGGCCAGCAGCGTGGTCAGCGGTACCGCGCTGGCCGCGTCGTCGCGGAGCGCCAGGGTGCCATCGCGGAACACCACATCCTCCAGACGGGCGCGCGCGAACGCGGTTCCGGGTGCCAACCGCGCCAGTGCCAGCAACCGGCGGCGTAGTTTGGTGCAGGCGCCCTCCACCGCCGAGCCTACGGTGCTGACGTGCGAGGAGCCGCCTTCGATCGGGGCCACCGGCAGGGTGGAATCGCCCAGCTGGAAGGTCACCTGCTCCAGCGGCAGGCCCAGCGCTTCGGCGGCGATCATGCTCATCACGGTATAGGTGCCGGTCCCAATGTCGCTGGCGGCGCTGCTCACCACCAACTGGCCATCGGCATGCAACACGGCGCGCGCGCGGGCGAACATCTGCATGGCATCCCATTGGCCGGTGGCCATGCCCCAACCGACCCACTCATTGCCTTCGCGGCGCGAACGCGGCTGCTGCGGGCGGTCGGCCCAGCCGAAGCGGGCTGCGCCCTGCTCGTAGCATTCACGCAGTGCCTTGCTCGAATAGGGCTTGCCGTCGGCCGGGTTGACCTCGGCATAGTTCTTCAGGCGCAGCGCCAGCGGGTCCATGCCGAGGCCGGCGGCCAGCTCGTCCATTGCCACTTCCAGCGCATGCACGCCGTGGGCCGCACCGGGTGCGCGCATGTCGATCGGGGTGTACTGGTCCAGGTCCACCACCTTGTACCCCAGGTGCACGTTGTCGCAGCGGTACAACTGGCCGCTCCAGTTCACCACTACTTCCACATAATCCTCGATACGTGAGGTTTCCCCCACGGCCTCGTGCCAGATCGAGCGCAGGGTGCCGTCGGCGTCCGCGCCCAGCTTCACCCGCTGCACGGTCTCTGCGCGGTGGCCGAAGGTGAACATCTGCTGCCGGGTCAGCACTACCCGCACCGATTTCTCCAGCGCGAGGGAGCCCATCACGGCCAGCGGCAGCTGATACTGCGGGCGCAGCCCCGCGCCAAAGGCACCACCCACATACGGGTTGCGCACCGTCACTTTCCGCTTGGGCAGGCCGAACACATGCGATACGTACCACCGGCTGTTCTGCGACCCCTGTGTCTTGTCGTAGATGGTCAAGTGCCCGTCTTCCCCGCGGATCACCGTGCTGGCGAACAGCTCCATCGGGTTGTGGTGTTCCACGCCGTGGTAGAAATCGGCGGTGACCTGGAAGGGCGCCTGCGTGAACGCGTCATCGGGCTCGCCCTTGTCTTTGGGCGGCGCGGAAAAGCCTGCTTTCAGCTTCTTCGGTGGGCGTGCCCGGGCCATGGCGGCCAACAGGTTGGTGTCGTGCTCCTCGACGTCGTAGTGCACCTCCACGCGTTCGGCAGCCTCGCGGGCGGCTTCGAATGTCTCGGCCAATACCAGCGCGACCGGCTGGCCGCTATAGAGCACGGTGGCGTCGTACAGGGGGCGGAACGGGCTGCCGGCCGGCGCGGTCATGTCCTTGTAAAACACACCTGCACTGCGCATCCGCGGGCGGTTGTCGTGGGTGAGAATGCGCAGCACGCCAGGGACTGCCAGGGCGGCGTCCAGGCTGAAGCCCAGAATCCTTCCCTTGGCGACGGTGCTGTTGACCGCCACCCCGTACACCAGGTCCAGCGCCGGCCACTCGGCGGCGTAGCGCGCCTGGCCGGTGACCTTGGCGCGCCCGTCAATGCGCGGCGTACCGGTGCCGGTCGGCACGTGCCCGGTGCCTGCCGGTGCTACCGGCGGATGGAGCGGGTTGGGAAGATTCATGCCGGCGTCTCCGGTTGGGGGCGCGAGCTGCCCTGGTTGTCGACGGTGCCACGTGCGGCGGTTTCGAGCGCGCGGATCACCGTGCGCCGGGCCAGCGGGATCTTGAAGGCGTTCTGGCCCTGCGACACCGCGCCCTGCAGCAGTGCCTCAGCGGCGGCGGCAAAGGCTTCGGCCCCGGGTCGTGCGCCCTCCAATGCCGCTTCGGCGGCAGCCACTCGCCACGGCTTGTGCGCCACGCTGCCCAGTGCCAGTCGCGCAGCGCGGATGGTGCCATCCGGCCCGATATCCAGTGCGGCCGCGACCGAGACCAGCGCGAATGCGTAGGACAGGCGTTCGCGCACCTTCAGATACGCGCTGTGGGCGGCAAAGCGCATGGCCGGGGGCAGCTCGATGCGCAGGATCAGTTCATCGGCGGCAAGCGAGGTGTCGACATCGGGCGTGTTCCCGGGCAGCCGATGGAAGTCGGCGAACGGAATCGCGCGTTCACCGCGCACGCTGGCTACATGCACTACTGCGTCCAGGGCGGCAAGGGCCACGCACATGTCCGACGGGTGGGTGGCGATGCAGTACTCGCTCGCGCCGAGGATGGCGTGGTGGCGGGTCAACCCGCCGATGGCAGAGCAGCCGCTGCCCGGCTCACGCTTGTTGCAGGGAGTGGCGCGGTCGTAGAAGTACGTGCAGCGGGTGCGCTGCAGCAGGTTGCCCCCGTTGCTGGCCATGTTGCGGATCTGCGGGGATGCGGCGGCGAGCATGGCGGCTGACAGCAACGGGTAGTCGCGCTCCACCAGCGGGTGCCAGGCCGTGTCGGCGTTGCGCGCGGTAGCGCCCAGGCGCAGGCCGCCGTCATCGCGTGCTTCGATGCGATCCAGTGGCAGCCGGTTCACGTCGATCAGTGCGGCCGGGGTAACCAGCTGCAGCTTCATCAGGTCCAGCAGGTTGGTGCCGCCCGCAACGGGCCGGATATCGTTGCTGCCGGCGGAGCCGGCCAGGGCCTGCAGGGCATAGGCGATCGTATCGGGTCGCTGGTAGGTGGCCGGAATCATGCCGGCACCGTACCTGGAACCCATTCAGACGCCGGGGCGTCGGTTCCCGGGGATTGATCCGTTTCCAACACGGACATGACTGCATCGGTGATCTGCGGGTAGGCGCCACAGCGG
This sequence comes from Stenotrophomonas sp. 22385, assembly GCF_052045085.1. Lineage (NCBI taxonomy): Bacteria > Pseudomonadati > Pseudomonadota > Gammaproteobacteria > Lysobacterales > Lysobacteraceae > Stenotrophomonas > Stenotrophomonas sp. 22385. Next base: position 232,631 of record NZ_JBQEOG010000004.1, on the reverse strand, counting down.
CAGACGTTGCCGCTCATCAGCTCGCGCACCTGGTCGCGGCTGCACGCCTTGCCCTCGTTGATGAGGCCCTGCGCGGAGCAGATCTGCCCGGGCGTGCAGTACCCGCATTGCAGCGCATCGCAGGCGATGAAGGCCCGCTGCAGCGGATGCAGGTCGTCGCCTTCGGCAAAGCCTTCGATGGTCTGCACCTGTGCCCCGTCCTGCATCACCGCCAGGGTCAGGCAGCTGTTGATTCGTCGCCCGTCCACCAGCACGGTGCACGCCCCGCATTGCCCGTGGTCGCAGCCCTTCTTGGTGCCGGTCAGCTGAAGGCGTTCACGCAGCAGGTCAAGCAGGCTGGTGGAGGATTCGACCTGCAGCGCATGCGGCGCCCCATTGATGGTCAGACTCAGCGGGTACAGCACCCGCGGGCGCGGGGCAGGCCGTGGGGGTGTGGCGGCAAGCAGGGGGGCGACAGACTCGCTCATGGCAGTTCCGGCTGGGGCGATACGCTCCACCGTGCGCCATGTGGCGTCCAACCGGGGTGCAGGCGCAGTGCAGTGCACGCGAAGATGTCGCCGGCTGCCCTCACGTAGATTTACTGAGTCGCGCTCCGTAGTTCAACGCTGGCTGCGGTATCTGCGTGCCACCACCCTGTGCGCAACGCTGCCGTCGCAGTGCTCCGGGAGCCCGCGTGCCATGCCCAGTCAAGCCTCCGCCATCCACTGGGTCGAATGGTCGGCATTGGGTATCGAGTTGCTGGCCATCGCGCTCATTGTTGCCACGATCCTGGTGTCCACCGCCGTCTACGTCGTGGCGCTGGTGGTCCAGCACAAGGACCATGCCGACAGCTACGAACGCTACCGGCGTCGGCTGGGCCGCGCTCTGTTGCTGGGCCTGGAGATCCTGGTCGCCGCCGACATTGTCCGCACCGTGGCGCTGGACAGCACGCTGAACGCGATATTGTCGTTGGGCCTGCTGGTCATCATCCGCACCTTCCTGAGCTGGTCAGTCGTGCTGGAGGTCGAGGGCTTCTGGCCCTGGAAGCGCCCACCTGCGCGGCAACCGGGCGCACGGGAGGAACACGCTCCGCCATGACGATCCAGGCACTGACGATTCTTCACGTCAAATGGCGACGGCGCAGTGTATCGACGTCGCCTGTCACACGTGACCAGGGTTCAAGCGGCTGACGCGATGCAAGTGGCGATCACTGATTTCCTTCGCCATGGCGTACGGCGAAGATGATCTCCTTGCGGTGCATCTCCGCCAGCTCCGAGCGGGCCACCACGATCTCGTCGTCCATATCCCACACGACCTCCTTGAGATCGCCACGCAGCTCGCGCTTGGCCGACATTTCGTCATCCCAGGCGCTGCTGTCGGTCACCACGGTGACGGTGTCCGGCTCGACCTTGATGACCTTCAGCAGCCCGTAGGCCTTTTCGCCTGGCTGCTGGAATTCGGCAAACTCCGAAAGCACCGCGGCATACAGGTCACCGACCTTCGGGTCGTTCGACTCAGTGGCCTTGTCGCCGCCGCGGGCGCAGGCAGTGAGAAGGCTCAGCGAGGTGAGCAGCAGGGCAAGCAAGGCAAGCTTCTTCATGGCTATCCATAATCTGAAGGGTAGAAAGTGGCGGCATTCTACCTCACCCGCTGTTGCGCACGACCCGCTTGCGGTAATCGCGCACGTTGTCGCCCCGGATCCGCGTTTCCTGCGTGCCCGTGATGGTGTCGACCTGCCGGTCCGAGCCGGTCACCGGCTTGGCCTCCACCGTGGTCTCACGCTCGAACGCATGCGACTTGTCGGTGTTGCGGTAGTACCGGTACAGGCCCCAGTACAAGGCGGTCGCGCTGGCGGGACCCGCCAGCAGCAACCAGAGTCCACTGTCATCGCTCATGAGGCTGCTACCAGGAACCAGAGGGTGATGGCTTCAACGATGGTGCCGGTGGTGAGCGCGGCCAGCAGCAGCTTCCACTGCTGTACCGGCACGCTGCCCATGGTTTCACCGGTACGGCCGTTGACCGCGATGTAATGCAGCATGCCGCCGTTGCGGCCAGGCTGGTGGTACGAATACAGCCATACCGGCAGGTACATGGATACCCAGCGCGAGCCGTGCAGGTCCACGCGTTCCTGCTCCCAGCGCACGCCGCGGTCGTAGCGGCGCACCGAACCTTCCACCTGCGCGCGGGCGATGGACAGCAGCTGGTCTTCCAGCCGCGGCTTCATCTTTTCCACGTCCAGGTTGCGCTTCTCGGACGAGAAGCCCAGCAGGTACGATGCGTTCCACTTCAGCGCGTTCTTGGTATCGAACGGCAGGATCGTATTGATGATGTTGTTGGTGTTGGCCCTGGTATCCAGGTTGCCGCGTTCGGCCGACGATTCCAGCGGCAGGTCATCCACGGTAAAGTCCACCGCGCGGTCCACCTGGTATACATCGGCGTCGTAATAGGTCTTTTTCTTGTCGCCTTCGCCGCGGGTGTACTGGCGGGTCAGGATTTCGCCCTTGCCGGATACGCTCGCGCTGACATTGCTGTCCACGATCATGTAGGGCATGTACACACCCACCACGTTCTCGGGCGTGAACTGGTCCTTGAAGGCCTTCAGCGCGAACAGCCGGCGCTTGTCCACGAACTGGCGGATGCGCGCCACCGCGTCGTCTTTCGTGATGCGGAACGGCAGCACCGCATCGGGCACCGCGCCGTTGGACACCTGTTCGTTGACGCCGAACACATGGCGGCACCAGTGGCAGCGTGCGGTCATGGTGGTTTCGGTGTTGATGGTCACTTCGGCGCCGCAGCCGGTGCATTTGAAGCTCATCAGGCTGGCGGTGCCGGCCTCGATGTCGCGTGCGCCCGACGCGATGATGGTGCCGCGCAGCTGGTCCAGGCCTTCGCCCAGGCCGAACTCCTGCTCGACCAGCGCGCCATGCCATTCGTTCCGGCAGAACTGGCAGACCAGCACATCGGTACCCAGCTTCAGGCGCACATCGGTGGAGCCGCACTTGGGGCAGCGGTTCAGGCCGTCCTTGAGCTCTTCGGCACTGGTATCGAGCGCGACCGGATCCGGCGCCTCGATCTCGGCGCGGATCGGATCGGGCAGGGTGGCCGGGTCAAGCGGGAAGCTGCCCGGCAGGGGCGGTACATCGCGCGGCGAGCCGGGGCCGGTCACGCCCGCCGGCAACGGCGGTGGACCCCCGGGTAGCGGGGGCGGAGTCTTCGGGTCGGACATAATTTCGTTCGTCCGCCTTACAGACCCAGTGCCTTGGCCTTGAGTGCGTTGTAGTCGTCCTGGGTGATCAGGCCGAGGTCCAGCATCTCCTTGGCCTTCTGGAGCTTGGCCACCGGATCGTCGGCCGCCGGTGCTGCCGGGGTGACCGGCTGCTGCAGGCCGGCCGCACCGAACATGCCGGTCGCCATGCCGACCCCGACCAGGCCGGCCGCGCCGCCATTCTCACCGGCCGACTGGATGCCCTGGGCCACGCTGGCCTGCAGGTTGGAATTGCCGCGGCCACCGGACAGCGCATCGGCGCGCTGCACCGTCTTGAGCAGCTCGCGGGTGTTGGCGTCGTATTCGATGGAGACAATGGCGGTCTTGACGATGGCCAGGCCACGGTCGGACTTCCACTGGTAGCCCTGTTCAACCGCCGCCGACAGGCTCTGGGCAAAGCCCAGCGAATCCTGCTGCAGCTTGGTGATGCGGTTGCCCTTGCCGGGATCGTTGGTGTACAGGCTGAACGCCGGGGCCAGCGAGCCCACCACTTCGTTGAACAGCTGGCTGGCCGCCGCGTTGTCCAGGTCGGTGAAGTCGAACACCTTGCCCGGCTGCAGGTAGCTGGCCGGCACGAAATTCTTCACGAACAGGATCGGGTCGACGATCTTCAACGTGTACGAGCCACGCGTGACCGCACCGACCTGGGTGTTGAGGAAGCCGTCGTCCCAGTAGATTTCCGACTGGGTGCCGAAGCGGTTGTCAGGCAGTTCCTTGAGCGACACGAAGAACGCCGCCTGCTGGCCGCCCGGCTGGCCGCCGAACTTGAAGCGCTCCCAGCTCTGCTTGATCAGCGGGGTGACGATGCCGTCGCCGGCAAAGATCGACTGCGAATTGAGGTCATCCGAGCGCCATTCGTAGCCACCCGGTTCGGCCACGAAGCCGGTGATGCCGCCATCCTGGAACAGCAGCAGGCCGTAACCTTCCGGCACGACGATCTTCGAGCCGTTGGTGATGATGTTGGACGAGCTGCTGGTATTGGACCCGCGCCCGGCATTGGTGCTCTGGGGTACCGCCGCGAACAGCGCCGCGGTGGCCGGCAGGCCCGCCGGCACGGTGTAGAAGTCCTTCCACTGGTCGGCCAGAACACCGCCTACCGCACCTTTGACTGCCTGGATGAGACCCATGACCCGCTCCCTGAGTTCCAAGGACGGGCGGGGTGCCCGTCACGATGGGGGAACTATAGCAGCGGGGCATGCATCGGATGGGCGTATTCGGCCGGTCAAGGCCTAAACCCTTTTCCGCTTTCCGGGATGGGCTAGGAAGTGGAGCTGTCGCGCAGGTCGCAGTTCCTCCGCCCCATTCTTCTCGAGGAGCTCACGATGTCCGATCCAAATATCATTGGTACAGGAGGCCCGGATCTTCTGATGGGCGGAGCCGGCGCTGACCATATCGAAGGCCGCGCCGGAGAGGACAGCCTGTTCGGCGGCGGCGGCGACGACTTCCTCGATGGCGGCGAAGGGTGGGACTACCTGTACGGCGAGGACGGTAACGATCTGCTGCTGGGGGGGAAGTGGAAATGACATCCCTTACGGGGGCACTGGCGACGACGTGCTTGACGGCGGGGCCGGCAAGGACAACCTTGAAGGAGGGCAGGGCTCGGATACCTACCGCTTCAGTGCAGGGTTTGGTACCGACAGAATCGTTAATACCAGCAGTGGCAGCACGGACATGGACGTGATCGAGTTCACGTCAGATGTGTCGGTGCAGAGCGTGCGCGTAGATAATTCTGGCGGACACCTGCTGATCACCATCGATGGGCATCCTGATGATCGGATCTCCGTGGACAACCATTTCTTCGGTGGTTCCTACGCAATTGATGGTATCCGGTTCGCGGATGGAACCTACTGGGATCAGCTCGAGATCAAGCGGCAGTCCAACCGGCCGACCGACGCGAATCAGAGCCTGACCGGTACTGACGGCGTAGACATCATCGATGGTGGTGGTGGCGACGACTCCCTCTAGGGTCGCGGGGGGGGGGACGACATCCTGTCCGGCGGGACAGGTAATGATTATCTGACGGCGAAGAGGGCAACGACAGCCTGGATGGCGGCGAAGGAAACGACCGGCTGTATGGGAATGACGGCAACGATCTCCTGATGGGCGGAGACGGTGACGATGAGCTCGATGGTGACCTTGGCGACGACGTGCTGGTGGGCGGCGCGGGCGATGATGTACTGGTCGGTGGCGAGGGCAACGACACCTACTATTTCGAAAGTGGCTGGGGCAAGGACACGATCCGCAACGCGAATCCGCTCGTGGATGGCGCAGGGCTGGACCGAATTCATTTCGCCGAAGGCATCCTTGCCACTGACATCGTGGTAGGCAGCACGGCCTTTGACCTGACCATGACCCATGGCGCCAGCGGTGACCGGATCACCCTGGGGGCTTCTTCTCCCAGATTGCGGAAGGTGGTGACCGGGGAGTTGACGAGGTCCGGTTCACCGACGGAACGACATGGTCCGTGGACGACCTGATCCTCGGCCAGCAGCTCGGCACCAGCGCAGCCCAGTACATCCACGGCCGCACCGGCGCTGACACGATCGATGCCGGCGGCGGCAATGACCAGGTGTTCGGCTACGGCGGCGATGACATTCTGGACGGTGGCGCCGGCAATGATCGCCTGGATGGCGGCAGTGGCAGCGACACCTACCACTTTCAGCTGGGTTGGGGGCAGGACGTCGTGGTTGCCAGCGGACCGGCTGCAGGCGCGACCGACGTGGATGTGATCTCGTTCGGCGCGGGCGTCGCGGCCAATCATATTGGCCTGGTAAGCAACGTAGCCGACCTGACCCTGCAGCACGTCAATGGCGACCGGATCACCCTGGAACGCTTCTTTACCGACCCCGGCGCCATCCAGGAAGTGCGGTTCGACGACGGCACCACCTGGACCGTCGCCGACCTGTATGCCCAGCAGATGCTGGGCAATGATGCCGACCAGTACCAATACGGCACCGCGCAGGCCGACCAGATCCAGGGGCTGGGTGGCAATGACCTCGTCTACGGACGTGGCGGCGCGGATGTGCTGGAAGGCGGTGACGGCGACGACGTGCTGGACGGCGGCGCCGGCAATGACGTGCTCAATGGCGGCGATGGAAACGACATGTTCGTGTTTTCGGCCGGCTTCGGCCAGGACCGCGTGATCAGCCAGGACCCGGACGGCATCTATTGGGACGTGGTCCAGCTCGGCGAAGGCATCACCTCCGACCAGATCGGCCTCAGCCGCGAAGGCCGTGACGTGGTCCTGAGCCTCACCGGTACCGACGACAGCCTGACCCTGGTCGACTTCCTGCCCGAGATCGAAGGCGATTGGCCGACCGCCATCGACGAGGTGTGGTTCGCCGATGGCACCGTATGGGATGCCTACAGCATCATCGGCGCACTGCCGGCTGCCGACGCTGCAGGTGGCGTGGAGCTGCAGTCGCTGGTGGCAGCAATGGCGGTGTCCTCGGCGTCGTCGTTCGATGCGGGCCCGCTGCTGTGGCGGCCTGAGACCCATCCCGGCCTGCAGCAGGTTGCGCACGCAGCGATCTAAGCGGGCCTAAACTTTTTCGCGCCCCTCGGGATAGAGGGAAAGGAGCTGCAGGAAGGTGCGGCCTTTCTCCACTCAAGGGGCGCGTAATGGCCGCAGTTATTGCAGGGAATGGTCTGGGTCTGTTCAATTCTTCGCTCCAGGCAGGCCTGGGGTTGGGGAGCGGTGCGCGGCTGGGGGTGCAGGGAGGCGACCGCCAGTACGTCAACATCAGCAACGGCAACCTGATCCTGCACAGTCAGGACGAACAGCTGCTGTTCCGCGGCATGACCCTGGGCCAGTTCCGCACCTACAACAGCCAGGGGTTGTCCAGCCAGGTCGGGAGCGACGGCTGGATCACCGGATTCGAGCGCCGCGTTGAGCTGCTCTCTGGAACCGCCGGTGCCGTCGGCAGCGTGATGCGCCTGCACACCGGCGATGGCGGCTACCAGGACTTCACCCATACCGGTGGCAACACCTACCTGTCCACCGACGGTGACGGCGCGCACGATACGCTGACCTACGCAGCCGGTACCAAGACCTGGACCTATGTCGAAGGCAGCTCGCGCCGCGAGGAAACCTACGCCGACCATGCCAACGCCACGCTCAAGGGGCGGTTGACCCGCATCCGCGATCTGCTCGGCGATGCCACTTCACCCACCAGCTGGGACGTGCTGTACGACGGTGCCGGCCGCATCACCCAGATCCGCAGCAAGGACACCGGCGCGGGCGCTACCCCGGATGCGCTGGTCTTCAGTTACGACACGGCGGGCCGCCTGGCCGCGCTGTCCACCCGCGAGAACGGCGTAGTGCTCGGCCAGGTGGCCTATGGCTACGACAGCATCGGCCGGCTGTCCTCGGTCCTGGTGGATTTGACCCCGCGCGACGGTGCCGCCGACCTGGAGACCTGGAACGCGACCGACGCCGCGGCCAACGACGGCTACCTCTACCGCACCGTCTATTCCTACGCCGATGCCACCAGCCTGCGCATCAGCCAGGTCCGGCAGGGCGATGGCACGCTGGTCAGCTACGGCTATGACGCCGAAGGCCGGATCATTTCGGTCACCCAGGGCGACGACAATGCCAACGACGCCGACGGCGTTGGCCAGACCCTCACCTACAGCTACGACACGGCCAACCGCCGTACTGATGTCAGCGACTCCAGCGGCCGCACCTGGTCGTACGGCTACGATACTGCCGGCCGCCTGACCGACGTGCAGGCACCGGCCGTGGACGGCCAGCGTGACACCAGCCAGTACAGCTACGACGCTGACGGCAACCTGGTCCAGGCGCGCACCCAGCGCGGTGGCGTGGTGCTCAGCCAGAGCGACTGCCAGTACGATGCCAACGGCAACCTGCTGTGGCAGTGGAACCTGGTCGATCCGGCCCACAACGCCAGCGCCATGGCGGTGCAGCGTACCTACACGGCCAACAACCAGCTGGCCTCGGAAACCGTGTTCACCGGACTGGATGCCGACGGTGCCGGCAGCGCCTCGGGCCCGCAGGGCGGCGCCACCACCCATTTCCTGCGCGATGCGCAGGGCCGGGTTCGTTTCAGCATCAGTGCCGCTGGCGAAGTCACCGAAACCACCTACGCCACCGCAGGTACCGGTATCGGCCAGGTGGCGTCGGTGCGCCGCTACCTGGCCGACACCTACAGCGGCGCTTTCACCACCAGCGACCTGGAAGCGTGGGCCACGGCGGAGCGACGCGCACAGAGCGGTCTCACCGAATACGGTTACGACCTGCGCGGCCGCCTCAACCAGACCCGTGGTTTCGACCAGGTCGATGCCACCGGTGCCGGTGTGCAGAGCGATGGCACCGAAACCGTGGACTACGTGTACGACGCCCAGGGCCTGCTGCGCGAAAAGATCATCGTCCGCTACCCGGCCGGTCGCGAAGAGAGCGGCACCACGCTGACCGAACAGACCAGCTACACCTACGACGGTCTGGGCCGGCTGCTGGCCGAAACGGTGCAGCAACGCCGCCGGACCGGCGGCGTACTGGTCGAAGAGGCAACGCTGCGGACCACGACCTGGTCCTACCAGGATTCGGGCAGCACCCTGCGCACCAGCATCGAAGGTGGAGTGGCCGGCGACGGCACCGGCAACGATCTGCTGCGCACCGAGGTTCGCAATGCCGCCGGCCAGCTCATTGCCGTGACCGAATCTGTGCTGGATGGCAGCGCTCCGGCGCGCACTACGCAGCACTTCTACGACAGCACCGGCCAACTGCGCGCCAGCCAAGACGCCAATGGCGGCCGTACGTACTTCTTCTACGACGCCGAAGGCCAGCTGGCCGGGCAGGTGGATGCCACCGGCACCGTGACGGCGTTCGTGCGCGACGCGCTCGGCCGCGTCATCACCACCACCACCTACGCCACCCAGGTACCGACCTATGGTTGGTTGGTGGAGGGTGTGGTGGTTCCGGCGGCCCTGGACAGCGTGCTGCCGGCGGCCACGGCCGAGGACCGTTCTTCCCAGGTGCAGTACGACGCACTGGGCCGCAAGCTGGTCGAGATCGATGGTGAAGGCGGCATCACGCGCTACACCTACGATGGTGCCGGCCGCCTGCTTGAGGCGCGCGCCACCGATGCGGCAGGCACCGCCGCCACAGCGCGGGTGCTGCGCTACTTCTACGACGCGGCCGGCCGTGAGAGCGGCCGCCTGGATGCGGCCGGCTACCTGATCGAGTTCCAGTACGACGCAGGCGGGCGGCTGGTGCGCTCCATTGCGTACGCTACAGCCACGGCCATTGGCGACCGCTCCGCCGGGACGCTGGATGACCTGCGCCCGCAGACTACCGACAGCGATGCGGTCACCCGCAGTTTCCATGACGGCCGCGGCAACCTGATCGGCCAGCTGGATGCGGAGGGCTACTTCACCGAATACGTGTACGACCAGGCCCGCAACCAGCGCGGCGTGGTGTCCTACAGCCTCAAGCTGGACGCCGCCGACCCGGCGACCAGCTTCTCCGCGCTGCGCCAGCTGGTGCAGGCCGGTGGACAGACGCGGAGCACCGTGCGCAGCTACAACGCGCTGGGCCAGCTCAGCGTGGAGGCTACCTCGGAAGGACTGGTCACCACGTTCAGCTATGACAGCCAGGGCCGGCTGGTGCATACGGTGTCGGCCGTGGACACGACCGAGGCCCGACATGCCGTCGTACGCTACGACGCCTTCGGCAACCTGGTGGCCGAGCTCAACGGCGAAGGATCGGCGCTCTACAGCGACGACATGAGCGACAGCGATCTGCAGGCGCTGTATGCCAGCTACGGCATCCGCCACAGCTACGACGCGCTGGGCCGCCGCAGCGAGAGCGTTGATGCCGAAGGCAACCGCACCTGGTACTTCCATGATGCGGTGGGCCGCCTCACCCACACCGTGTATGGCATGTACTCGGAAAGCGAGGGCCTGAGCAACGCCGAAGGTGAGGTCGAGGAGATTCGTTACGACGCCTTCGGCCAGGCACGCGACACCATCCGTTACACCGGTCGGGTGCTGCTCAGCCCGCCCTTCGGCCGCGACCAGGCCGCAGCGGCCATCCAGGTGCTGCAGTACATTGCCACCTACGACAGCCGCCAGCAGTTCAAGTACGACCGCCGTGGTCTTGTCACAGAGCGCACCAGCGCCGAGGGCTACCGCTCGTTGATGGCCTACAACGCCTTCGGCAACCTGGTTCGGCAGGACGACCAGATCAGCGCCAACAGCTGGCGCGTGACCGAAAGCGCCTACGACCAGCGTGGCCAGCGCCTCTCGCTGACCGAAGACGCACAGGGGCTGGCGCGGATCACCACGGCACAGTACGACGCGTTCGGGCGTGCCACCCAGACCACCGACGGCCGGGGAACCACCACGCTGTACAGCTTCGACCGCATGGGCCGCCAGGTGGCGGTGCAGCAGACCGTATCCGGCCGACAGGAACGCGCTGAACTTGCGTACGACGCCTGGGGCCGCGTGGTCAGCCAGGTGGATGCGCTGGGCCGCGTGACCACCTTCGTGCACGACAACGAAAACCGCACGATGACCATGACCACCCCGGAAGGGCTGGTGGTGGTGACGACGTACAACGTGCATGGGCAGCAGGTGGAGATCCGGCGAACGGATGGAACCGGCACCACCTTTGAGTATGACGAGGAAGGGCGCCTGGTCTGGCAGGGGCAGGGCGATGGCCCGGATATCCATGACGGGGGTGTCGGCTACGAGTACGACAGTCGCGGCCTGCTGATGGCAAAGGATGACGGTGGCTACGTCACCGCATACCGGTACGACGCGCGGGGGCGGGTGTTGGAAACGTCCGAAGCCGTGTGGGTACAGGAGTGGGAAGACACCGATGGCGACGGCTGGGGTGACAAGGAAGTGTTCTGGCTCGACCGCCGCCCCGGCACGACCTATCAGTACGATGGTCAGAGCCGTCAGGTGCTTGTCACCGATGCGACCGGGGTCAAAACCGCGCTGGTATACGACCTCGATGGCCGCCTGACGGAGTCCACCCTGGACCCGGATGGCTTTGCCCTCAAGACCCAGTACACCTGGGATGGCCTTGGTCGTCAGCTGACAGTCACCGAGGCCGCTGGCACCGCCGTGGCGCGGGTAACCGACTATGCCTACGACGGCTTGGGCCGTCGCACGAGCCAAGTGGTCGCGTCCGGATCACTGAACCTGACCACGCAGTATCTCTACGACGCCAACGACAACGTCGTGGCCAGCGTGGACGCGGCCAACCATGTAACCCGCTTCGTGTATGACGAGGCCGGCCGGCTGACGTTCACCGTTGACGCACGCGGCAGCGTTTCCGAGCAGCGCTACGATGCAGCCGGGCAGCGTACCGCGACCCGGTCCTATGCAAACCTGGTTGCGCCGGGGGTACTGCCGCAGGCAGCGACCGAGGCACAGATCCGTGCCCTGCTGGTGGCCGACGATGCGCGCGATCGCCAGAGTTACTTCGTGTACGACCAGGATGGCCGGCAGAGGGTAGTGGTCGACGGCTCAGGGGCGACAACGGTACGCACCTTCGATGTGGCCGGTAATGCCACACAGGTGCGGTCGTACGCGGCCGCCTTCCCGCTGACAGGCGCCGCTCGCCAACAGCTGGCCGCAGGAACCCTCTCTGCCGATCAGATCGTGCAGTCGATCACCGCCGATGATGGGGCCGACCGGCTCGATTCCTATCTGTATGACTCTGCAGGGCGGGTGATCGGCCATCTTGATGGTGCGGGCTACTACACCGAAACCAGTTACGACAGCTCGGGCAGGGTCATACTGGAGCAGCGTTCCGCACAGCCGCTGCCGTGGGACTACCATGCCGGCATGGCAGCGGGTGGAACCCGCGGCGACTCGGCAGAACAGCTCTACTATTTCGACTACCTCAACGCCGGCGACGGGCGCACCGAGTACCTGTATGACGACGGCGGCCGGCTCGTTTTCAAGCTGACCTACGTCCGCAGCGATGCGCAGGAGTACTGGACCCAAGGTGCCAACTCGATTCTCATTGAGCGCATCGGGTATGACGCCGCCGGGCGGGTCACGAGCGAAACGGCATACGCGGAGTCGCCCCAGATTTACTGGCCGTCGCGAATGGCAGCTCGCCGTGGGGATGACAGCCTCTGGAGCATGCAGGCGGTGATGGAATTCCTCACCTACAACGGTGAGGGGAACCTGTTCAGCAGGCCGCAGCGCACCACACAGTACTTCCGCGACACGGCCGGGCGCGAGCAGTTCCGCGTCGGCCCTGACGGGCTGGCGCAGGAATCCATCTACGACGCGCAGGGCCGGGTCATTGAGACCCGCCAATTCGGGGAGCGCGTTGACGTTCAGCAGTGGTCGAGTGTTGAGGACATCGCAGCTCAGGTCGCTGGCATCAGCACCGTCCGTGTCACCCGGCAGGAGTATGACCAGGCAGGCAACGTTGTTACCCGCTACGACGCGCTTCAGGCGGTGGAGCGCTATGCCTATGACGGTATCGGCCAGCTGATCTCGTACACGGACAAGAACCAGGCCGTCTGGACCTATCAGTACGACGCCGTTGGCAACCGTACCTCCGAAACCAGCCCGCAGGTGATCGTGTCGCGCGCAGACGCGGCTGGAAACCTGTCCAACGTTGCGCGGTCCGTTGTCACCTTGACGGAGTACGACGCGTTCGGCAACGTGACCCGGCGGATCGAGGATCTGGGCACCGCCACGGCCCGTGCCACCGAGTACGTCTACGACAACCGTGGGTTGCAGGTGCTGATCCGCTTCCCGGATGCTGGTGTGATGGGGGCAGACGGGCAGGTGCAGGCCACGGGCGTGCGTCCCACCGTTGAAGTTACCTACAACGCGCTGGGCCAGGCCGTGGCCCAGAAGGATGTGCTGGGCTACTACAGCTTCAAGACCTACGATTCAGCCGGTCGGGTTGTGTATGACATCGACGCGGAAGGCTACGTGACGGAGTACGGGTACAACCTGTACGGCCAGCAGACCCGCCTGTTGCGCTACGCCGCGCCGGTGTCGATCCCCGGCAACACCGCACCCAGCACCAGCGATGTGTCGGCACTGGTCCAGGTGTCCTACAACCAGGACCGCCTGCTGCTGACCCGCTATGATCTGGCCGGACGCAAGCAACAGGTAGTGCAGGTCTACAACCGGGTATCTCCCTGGAATGGCGACAGCTTCATCCAGGCGTACGGCCGGACCACGGATTACCAGTACAACATCTTTGGCGAGGTGGTGTCCGAGCGGCTGACGACAGACGCCGAAGGTTGGGAGCTTGATGAAGGCTATCCCAGCTCCCAGGACGGGGAAGCCCAGACCCGCTACTACTATGACAATACCGGCCGCCAGACCCACAAGATCGATGCCGGCGGCTTCGTTACCGCCTGGGAGTACAACGTCAATGGCGAACTGATCCGTGAGATCCAGTACGCCGTAGCTGGCGATGGCGCGCCACCGGATTATGAGGGGGGCGGAAACAATGGAGGTTGGTCGCGCTCTTCGGCAGAGCCCACGTTCGACCCACTGTTCGCAGGCCACAACCGCGTTACCGAATGGACCTACGACGCCCTCGGCCGCAAGATTTCCGAGCGGCGCAGCCAGGGCAATCCGGACGATGGCGCATTCGTTGAGAGCCTGGCCGAGTACGACGCCTCGGGCCGCGCCACCGCCGTGACGGTCCAGGGCGAGCAGACCCGCACCTACTACGATGCGATGGGCCGGGTCACCGCCGTGCGCGAAAGCGAGCGCGATGTCATCAACGGCAATTCGGACATCCAGCTCGGCTCCACCGGGGTCAACCTGCAGTCCGAATCGCTGTACCGCCGCGCCTCGCCGTACAGCACCATGGCCTACGACGCCTTCGGCAACGTGGTGCAGGTGCGTCGCTACGCCGATGGCGCCGAGACCGGGCAGGGGGGGGTGGCGTCCGCGCGCGACCAGGTCATCAGCACCCTCTACGACTGGCAGGGCCGGAGCGTGCTGGAGCGCGACGCTGCGGGCACGCTGCATGCCCGCACGTATGACGCAGCCGACCATCTGCTGGCTACCCGCTCGCGGCTGGACGGCAACTCCGGGCGTTGGTCGCTGGCGGTCAATGAAGCGGTCTACGACAAGGTCGGGCGCCAGATCATCAACAAGGTGTCCCGCGAGCTGCACCAGGGCGAGGGCGGTGCCGTACTGCAAGTCGTGGTCGACACCGCCTCGCAGGTCCGCTACAACGCTTTTGGCGAGATCATCGCCAAGGACAGCAATCTCGACATGGGGGTGTACACCTCCGAGTTTGCGGTGCAGTACCAGTACGACGAACAGGGCAACATGATCTCCAGCAACGCCGAAGGCGGCGTGAAGCGGAACTACGAATACGACCGCGCTGGCCGAGCCATCAAGGAGTCGCACGTCGTCCGCGACTCGAACGGCAACCTGGTCACCGTCGAAACGACCATGGAATATGACCTGCGGGGGAATCTGGTCAAGCAGATACTTCCCGGCAACACCGATCAGCCCGGTGATGTCAGCACCGTCGAGCGTACTTACGATGCCTGGGGCAACGTGCTTTCGATGCTCGATCAGCGTGGCGGTACCACGTTCTATGAGTACAACCAGCAGAACCAGGTGGTGCGCGAGGTCAAGCCCACGGTACGCGTCCTCAACAGCGATGGCTCGGTGAGCAACATTGCTCCCGAGACCCTGTGGGACTATGACGCCCTCGGCCGGCTGGTGGGTACCCGCGACGCCAATGGCAACTGGCAACGCTCGGCGTATGACGCCAGTGGCCGCCAGCGCTACACCGAAACCGCCACCGGCGACCGGACACACTTCGCCTATGATGCCTTCGGGCAGAAGCGCTACACCCAGAATCCGCTCGGCTACCTGACCTTCCTCGACTATGACCACGCCGGCCGCGTCGTCGCGCAGGGCGACTTCCTGCGCGATAGCGATGGCCAGACCCGTGCCAAGGCCGTGCGTGAGCGCTATGCGCTCGATCAGAACGGCAACCGCCTGCGCGTCACCGACGCGTTGGGCTACGTCAACACCTATGACTACGACAGCCGTGGCCTGGTGATCCGAAGCCTGACGGCGGCGGGCGTGGCCATGTCGTACGGCTACGACCTGCAGGGCAACAAGATCCGCGAGACCAATGCGCTGTCCGACCCAAGCCTGGCGGCCGACGGCGTGCCGGTGTTCAATGGAGGAGTGGTCGATACGCAGTTTGCGGCGATTGGGCAGACGGTGAGTTTCAGCGTGCCAGCTGCGGCGTTCACCACCGCCGAAGGTGAGATACCCGCGGTCTCGGTGCGAGTGGAATACTGGGATTCGGCGGCGCGGGCGTTCCGTATGGCCGATGGCTTCAGCTACGACCCGCAGACCCGGACCTTGACCGGCGCCGGTACCCAGAACGGCGAATATCGCATCACCTTCACCGCCACCAGTGCCAGTGGCAGGACTGCCACGGCCAGCTCTGTCCTGCATGTGGTCAATGCGACCGCGTACGCCAACTATTACGCAGGCGCCCCGGCTCCGGCGATGGGCCTCTTCAACCAGAGGGTCACCGCCGGCCAGCCCTTCAGATACCAGATGGCGGCGGGCACCTTCGTCGACACCCAGGGCCAAGGCATCTCGTACAGCGCGTCCGTCCTGGTGAAAATCAGCGAGTACGACTACGAACGGCGGCAGGAGATAACCTACGACGAGTGGGTAACCATCGGCTCGCCGGGGGACACCTCGGGTCTGAGCTTCGACCCTGCGACCGGCACCCTGTCCGGCACGCTGTCAAGTGTTCAGCGCTATGAAGTCCAGATCACCGCGACCGGCACCAACGGACGTTCCAGCTCCCTGAACATGGAGGTCCAAGGCCGGACCGAAAGTGGACGGCGTACTGTCATCGATTACGAGCGCGACGACGAAGGCGAGGTCATGAACCTCGACGAGCTCACCTGGGTATACGACTACTTCGGTCGCCTGACCGACCATAACGACCTGAGCGGCGCCGACTACGATTACGAGTACGACAGCGAAACCGGGCAGCTGCTGCGCGAGAACAGCCAGTGGACCGAGCAGGCTCGGCAGTACTCCACGCCGATCGATGATTACTGGTACGAACGTGACTGGTCCCAGTACGGCCTGGACGCCGACCAGACCAACCTGGACCTGCCCGAGCCGCTGCTGCTCAACGACCCCGAGCGCAGCTACAGCTACTTCCGCTCCGGTGCGTTGAAGGAGCTGCGCGAGGGCAACAACTGGTTCCGGTACACCTATGACGCGGCCGGCAACCGTACCTCCGAGGAGGCGTACACCTATGACGCGGACGGACAGCTGCTGCACGTGCTGACACGCGTCAGCTACGACGCGCATGGCCGCATCACCAAGGTGACCCAGAAGGACATGGTCGCCAACCACACCCAGCTGGAGCTCAACTACGACTATGACGCGGTGGGCAACCGTCGTCGCGTGCTGGCACGGACCTCCTTCGACGCCAATGCGCCGGGCCTGGACATCAGCGGCATCACCAACCCGGACTTCGAGCGGGGCGATATCGGCTGGACCATGACCGAGGGCTGGAGCGTAGTCAGCGGTGGCGAGCAGGGCAGCACCCAGCGGGCCCAGTTCGACTTCACCGGCAGCTCCACGCTCCTGAACAAGCAGCGGGTGGAGGTAAAGCCGGGCGAGACCATTACCGCTTCGGTGCGGGTCGACCAGGGCGCCTCCAGCGAGGGCGAGGCCGGCGCTGCTGTCGTCATCCAGTGGTACGACTATGCCGGTAATGCGATCAAGCTGTCGTTGGGCAACATGGTGGACTCTGCGTCCAACGGCAACATCTACGATTCAAGGGTGTCGATGCAGGTGCCGCCGGGCGCCGTGTTCATGTCCATCGGGGTGCATGCGTTCCGAACCGGGGGAGGCGACGCGCTGTACGTCGACAACTTCACCTGGGGCTCGGCGCCAGCCAATGGCAACCTGGCCAACTCGTCCGGGTGGACCTTCGGCACGGGCACGTCGTGGACGTCCGAGTCTGGCGGATCGATCCGCTTTCAGCGCGACGAAGAAAGCAAAGCCGTCAACAACGAGCGCATCGCTGTCCGCGCGGGCAGCGTGGTCAACGCCCGCGGCAATGTGCAGCAGGGCGCATCCAGCGCCGGGACGGCGTGGGGCGCGGTATTCCTGCGCTTTTATGATGCCGATGGGAACGTCATCACGGACGTGCTCGGCAATCGCGTCGACAGCGGCTCCGGCGGCGCCTGGCACTCCTCCTACATCAATGCACGGGTGCCCGAGGGGGCAGTCAGCATGTCGGTCGGCGGCGTGTCCGGCCGCAGTGGCGGAAAGGCCGTCTGGATGGACGACTTCAGCTGGAACTACGAGCGCGGCGGCGAGCTGGGGGATGTCGGTGACTACGTGGATCCGGATCCGTCCAACCCGTACAACATGGCCGAGCCGTTCAAGGACTACTGGTATCAGTACGACGCTCAGAACCGCGTAACGGTCGCCAACGGTAAGATGAAGGACGGGCAGATCGTGCTCGGCAACGCCGATGTGAGCTACGCGCTGGACTACGACGAAGCTGGCAATGCGGTGCGCCGCCGTTACTTGAGCGGCCATGTCCAGGTGGCCGAAACCACCCAGTACGACGAGCGCGGCCAGCGCTTGAACGTTTTCCAGTCAGTACCACTGGACGGCACCTCCGGCCTGGTGCTGAAGGACAGTTACCGGTATGACGCGGTCGGCCGGCTGATCGAGCAGCGCACTTACTTCGACAATGGCTCCGTGCGCAACGGGGTGAACGTATCGGGGTGGCTGAAACATGCCGAGACCTTCAGCTACGACGCTGACGGCCGGATCCAGCAGCAGCTGATCCTGGGTCGTCAGCTCGGCTGGAGCGCCGGTGCGCCCACCGATGGTGGCGCGTTCCAGGTGACCAATCTGGGCGCTCTGCAGAACCTGGCAAGCGTCAACTACGGCATGGGGTACGACGTCGCTGGGCGGCTTCGCGGCTACACCTACCAGTACGCCCAGCACGAGGAAGGCAGCGGCGCGGCGGCGGACGACCCGAAGGGCTACACCCACCGCTACAACTACACCTACGAAGCGCGTGACAGTTACCTGGAAGCCCGCGTCACCGGCGCCAGCAGCAACCAGAACTTCCGCGCCTCCAGCACCTTCAGCACCTACGACGCCTGGGGCCGCCGCGTGGCGGTGCGCGAAAACACCCCGCTGGCCAGCAACCTGGGAACGCTGGACGACCGCATCCGCTATTTCAGTTACGACGCCACCGGCAACATCCTGCGCCGCCGCGAGGGTACGCTCGAAAACGGGCTGTTCACTCAGGACGCTGCCCAGAAGACCCAGACCCAGCTGTACGCGTATGTGGGCGGCCAGCTCGTGGCTTCAGGCAAGCGCACCGGTGAAGTGGACGTGGTCGGGCGCCTCACCGCCTACCAGAGCAACAACGCCGCCGGCAGCAGCCGCACCACGGTGCAGGCGGGCGAGACCCTGCGTGGCATCGCCCAGCGGGTCTACGGAAACGCCAACCTCTGGTATGTGCTGGCCGAAGCCAATGCAATCACCGACGACAGCGGCCTGACCGCCGGTACCACCCTGGTGGTGCCGGAAGTGAAGGTGACCGCCAACGATGCGAGCACGTTCAAGCCGTTCAGCCCGCAGGAAGCCATCGGTAACACCTCGCCTTCGTTGCCGTACATCGAGCCGCCGCCGAAGGAGCATTGCAACGGCATTGCCATGGTGTTGATGGTGGTGGTGGCCGTTGTGGCTGCGGTGTTTACGGCGGGTGCGGCGTTGACGGCCATTGCTGCGCTGGCACCGTCGCTCGGCATCGCGACAGGAACCACCCTCATGGCAACCGGCTTTGCCGCACTCACTGGTGGCGTGGTGGCCACCGGCACAGCGCTTGGGGTCGGCGCAGCGGTGGCTGGGGCGGCATTTGTGGGAGGTATGGCAGGGAGCATCGCCAGTCAGGCGGTAGGCAAGTCGCTGGGAGTCGTGGATAGCTTCAGCCTACGTAAGGCAGTTGCTGGCGGCGTCAGCTCCATGGTGACCGCGGGCGTGGGTGGTGCTGGCAGCATCAGTGAGATCGCTGCGGCGGGAGCTGCCAGTGCGGCTGGCGCGTACGTAGGCGCCAAAATCGCGGGTGTCCCTGACACTCACTTCAGTTGGCGGGCTGTCGCTGCCTCTGCGGTCAGCGCGGTGGTAGCGGCTCCGATCAGCCGGACGGTGGGGTCAACGTTCCCAGGTACGACCGTAGGTTCTGTGGCGAACAGGACCCTGCAGGGAATGGTGGGGGGCGTTGTCAGTCTGCATACCTTCCGCCAGTTTGGCTTGGAGGCGGACATAAACTACGGTGCGATTGCGGCGGATGCGTTTGGCAACGCATTGGGAGAGAGCTTCGTTGCCAGCGTGGCGCGAGGGAGTGGATCACCGATCCGTGCGCGCGTGGAAGGAGCTGCACCGGAGATTGGGCGCGCACTCGACCCTGACTATCGGCCTGATTGGCTGTTCGGCGATTCCACGGCGGGAGCAGATTGGGTAGGCAGGCCGACCGGGAGATTTGCTTACGCCGTTGCATCCAATGGAGAGAGTTTCGGACCAGGGGAATTGGCGGATTCCGTAGTATTCGAGGCAACGTGGCGCAATGCTGGATACACCTCGCCGCTGTCTGGGGGAGGAGCGGACTTCTTCTTGGCTGAGGACCACGCTGGCTTCTCTGATGACGTCTGGGAATCTGGCAGGATCAATGTGCTTCCGGATCCTCTTGACGTAGCCATCTATGCCGCGATGAACATGGAGCCAGTGGGTGCGGATCAGTACCTGCGTGGAGACTCAGTCGATGCACCTTACGGACCAATTGGCCGAGTGTCCGGTCTTGACGCTGCGATAAAGGGAATGGAGGCCGGAATGGAGTCGCTGGCGACCTACGGCCCTATGCCCCAAATGAGATACGATGATGTCCAGGGCAGGGAGCTGCAAGCCGCCAACTGGCGGCGAATAGAGGCAATGCAGCACAGTCCTGTTGCAGCCGTCTACGCCACAGCAGCTATGGCAGCAGGTGCTGACGAATATGCTCAGAACAGGGCTGCCGGCGTGGGCGAGGCTGCCGGTGAGATTGCGATGGCTATGGCTCCCATAGGCATCCGCGGTCGTGGTGCGCGGGGGTCAAGAACGACGTTACTCGACGCGACGCCGGCGAGCATTGGACGAACTGTTGGGGGGCCTTCCTCAGTGTCCCCAGTTGCGGGGCCGCGCATTCAGGCCCCGGCTGGTCCTCGTAAGTTCACGTACTCTGAGCTTAGGGCACTAAGGGATATCGGCATGACGCGGGCCGAGATCACCAAGAGCGTGTCTGTCAACGGCGACATCTACCTTTTCCGGGGTACATCCACGGCGAACTTCCAGGGAAATCCAGCTGCGCAGTCGACCAAAGCATCCGCGACAGTGGACCCGTACATTGCTACAGTATTCGCTCTTGAGGCGCGGACGCAGAACGGAAGCGGAGTGGTGTACTTCGGTAGCCGTACGGAGTTGGGTTCGTTCGGCAGGGGAAACCCCGTCGCCGCCAGGATTGAGCGCGAAGTTGCAGTGGAAGGCGGTTCAATGGGCTTTGCAAATCGAGCATCAATGAGCGTGTCGGTGGACAGGTCAAGAGCCATTCTGAGCGATATGGGAATGCCCCCATTGCCCAGATCGTTCCCCGGACATCAGCGGTGGGATTGGATTCGAGAGGCGCCCCGAATGACGCCAGATCAGATCAATGAATACATGCGCCGCGTGCGTAGCGAAGGCACTGGAGAATGAGTATGAAACCCGCCTCAGTTTATTTTGTTGGCGCTGTTACTAAGCGGTCGGGCCGCCTTGCTTACACGGGATTCGTGGTCTCCGGTCCGGAGCTTCGTGTTGGAGATGTTTTTCGAGTCAGATACGAATTGCCCAGCACGGCGGAAGAGAGACGTCTTGGTACGGCTTCGTTGGAGCCAGCAATGGTTGCTGAAGTGTCGCTTAGGGTGGATGGAATGTACTCCATGCGGGAAAGTGTGGAAGCCCTGTGGAGAGGAGTGACTGGAGAAGTATTCTTGTCCGGTGACGGTCTTGATCGGGTTTCGGAGGATACCTTGTTGTGTACAAGTTTGGATATCCCGATTATTCGCGCCGAGTAGATGGTACTTATATATTATGGGCTCAGGACGGCATGCTCCCGTGGTTTGCCTAGATGTGCGCTGAAGCGCCTGAGGTCGTCACGCATTTGTTTCTGCCAGAAGAGACTTGTGTGTTGGACAGGGTTTTCATTTAGATCGACGATTGCAGGGCCAAGTTCATCGTCCATTGAACTTTCGAGATCAATTGTCCACTTGAGGAGGCTGGATCGTTCTCCTTTGCTGTGGCGAGCATGTTTGTAGGTGGTGGGGCCTCGGTGGCCGCCAATTCGTCCCGCATGCTCTCGGGGGTGCATAGTGTTGAGCGCGCCTTGTCCGGGCATACTTCCACGCCTCCGGCGAGGCGGCACCTTCGGAGATGCTGGATGAGGCGGCCGATGGTGCAGGGCCCGGGATACATCGAAAGATCGTAAACGCGCGTGCCTGCAGTGAGCTGAAGGCCTCCATGCAGATGCGCATGGTCAAGCTGGCAGCTGGCGGAGCATGGATCGGCGGTTTGGCCGGAACCTCCCTTGCTCCTTTCACCGGGGGTTGAGCATTCCGGTAGGCATCGCGCTGGGAGGCTATGGGGGAGATTGGTTGTCTGAAAGCAAGATCAGTGATTTCGCTAAAACAGGTCTCACTGGTGTCGATCTTGACAAAGTGAAGGCAATGAATGCGAGTCGGAATCCGTAAATTAGGCAAAAGCATCGTAGTCTGGACCACGTTGGCTTTCGTGGGGGCGTGGCTGGCGCTGGTCACAGCTGGGCGGAGACTTCCGTATTTGGAACTTGATTCGTCCGCGACCTGGCGGTCAGCCATCATATTTATAGTTCTTTACGGCACTTGTTTTTACTTTCTCTATTTGAAACGCGTTCCTTCAACGGGGGCTTCGGCAGCTCGAACACATTACGATGCCGCGGGAGGAGGGGCTAGAGGATTGACGCAGGTGGTTGGCTCAGGTGTCGGAGCGATCTTCATCTGTGGCGCATTAGCCTTAACAAGCTTTGCGCCAGTGGCAGTGTTCACTGGTGTGGCTGCGACCAGGCCAGCAACGGGAGTCTACCGGCTTACCAGTGTTGAAGGTTGGGGAGGGGGCTCTAGGGCTGGAATGCGTCGCTTGAAGGCTCTCGATGAAAGCGGTCGACCAATCACGCTAAATGTGAAGAGTGCCGATTACAGCAACCAGTTCTGGGAGAGCGGATCTCTGTTGTGCTTGTCGGGGCGGAAATGGGCATTTGGGATGCAGGTTGACTCGATAAGGAAGGATGTGGCGGATTGCGGGCGTGCATCTCCAGAAACTTTAGTGCTGTGAGAATTCACGACTCAAGGAGCATTAGTTCACTGGAGAGCGGAAGTGCGTGCTTTCGTCCAGATACAATCGCCCTTTTGAAGAGGCACTCAATCGTGATCGTTCTACTTGGCTTTCAAGATTTCATGATGCCGGGATAAGTTCCTTCTACCTCTGTTTATCGAGTTTGTTGTCTGCCTTAGTGAAGTTGACGAGGGGGCGGGGATGGCTGAATGCGCTTGAGGGATCTGGGCGAGTATGTGCATCTGGCCTGTGAGATGAGAGCGCATGCGCCCCTATCGGGTGTGGGGCACCGCTGTTTCGGTTCACTGTATGGTCAGGGCTGTATCCTAGTGAGTAGGACACCAGCGCCGGGGCCACCCCGGATGCCCTGGTCTTCAGCTACGACACGGCCGGTCGTCTCGCCACCCTGTCCACCCGCGAAAACGGCGTGGTGATCGGCCAGGTCAGCTACGGTTACGACGGTGTCGGCCGCCTCAGCGGCGTACTGGTCGACCTGACCCCGCAGGATGGCGACGGCGACAGTGATGTGTGGGACAGCGCCAATGCGGCAGCCAACGATGGCCGCCTGTACCGCACCGTCTACACCTACGCCGACGCCACCAGCCTGAAGATCAGCCAGGTGCGGCAGGGCGATGGGAGTGCCGTAGGCTACACCTACGACGCCGCCGGCCGCGTTGCCACCGTGGTCACCGGCGACGCGCAGGGCGCCCATGCCACGCTGACCTACAGCTACAACCTCGCCAGCGGCCAGACCGACATCACCGACGATGGCGGCCGAACCTGGTCCTACTTCCATGACGCGGCGGGCCAGCTCACCGAGATCCACTCCCCGGCAACGGACGGGCAGCGCACCGTCAGCGCGTACAGCTACGACGCGGACGGCAATGTCACCCAGGTCCAGACCCGGCGCGGCAGCCAGCTGCTCACCCAGGTGGACAACCAGTACGACGCCAACGGCAACCTGACCTGGCAGTGGACCGCCCTGGAGCCTGGGACCTCCGCGTTGGCTACCGCCGTACAGCGCACCTACACCGCCAGCAACCAGCTGGCGTCGGAAACCGTGTACAGCGGCCTGGATGCCGACGGCGCCGGTGCCGCCGCGACGGCGCAAGGCGGGGCCACAAGCACCTTCGTGTACGACGCGCAGGACCGGGTCCGCTTCATCATCGACGCGGCCGGGGAGGTGGCCGAGCGCAGCTACCATGCAAGCGGAACCGGCATCGGCCAGCTGGCCAGCGAGCGCCGCTATCTCGGTGCAACGTACGCCGGTACGCACTCGCTGGCGGCACTGCAGGCATGGGCCGATGGCACGCAGCAGGCCAGCAGCGGCTGGGTCGACTACAGCTATGACCTGCGCGGGCGGTTGAGCCAGACCCGCAGCTTCGATGGCGTGAGCCCGGACCCGGAAACCACGGAGTACGTGTACGACGCTCAGGGCCTGCTGCGGGAAAAGGCGGTCATCCGCTACCCGGAGGGGCGCGAGGTTGCTGGCAACAGCATTCGCCAGTCCACGGTATACGCGTACGACGGGCTTGGCCGCCTGTTGTCCGAGCTGGTGCAGGAACGCGCCATCTTCGCCGGCGTACCGCAGGCGACGCAGACTCTGCGTAGCACCACATGGCTGTACCAGGACTCCGGCAGCACGGTGCGCACCGCCATTGAGGCCGGTGTTGCCGGGGATGGCACGGCCAATGATCTGATCCGCACTGAGCTGCGCAACGCCGCAGGCCAGCTGGTAGCGGTTACCGAGTCGGTCGTGGACGGCAGCAGTGGCGGCAGCCGGCAGACCCGCCAGTACTACAACGCCAGCGGTCAGCTCAGCGCCAGCGAAGACGCCAACGGTGGCCGTACGTACTACCTCTGCGACGCTGCAGGGCGGTTGAATGCGCAGGTGGACGCCACCGGTGCCGTGGTGGAGTTCATCCGCGACGGCCTGGGCCGGGTAGTCAGCACCGTGGCCTACGCAGAACGGGTCACGAGTACGGCGTGGATGAGCGGCGGCGTGGTGGTGCCGACCCTGCTGTCCGCAATCCGGCCGGCGGCTACGGCGGGCGACCGGACCACGACGGCAACCTATGACGCCGCAGGGCGCAAGCTGCAGGAAGCGGACGCGGAAGGTGGCATCACCACCTGGGCTTACGACGGCGCTGGCCGACTGCTGCAGGTACGAAGCACGGATGCGGCCGGTAACGCGGACACCGCGCGCAGCGTGCGGCATCTGTACGATGCCAGCGGCCGCGAGGTAGGCGTGCTGGATGCGGCCGGCTATCTCACCGAGTACACCTACGACGCGGGTGGACGGCGCGTGTTGGTCATTCGCTATGCGAACGCCACCCGCGAGCAGGACCGAGCCACCGGTGACCTGGCCACCTTGCGGCCGCTATCCAGCGAGGCGGATGCGACCAGCCGGAGTTTCTACGATGGCCGCAACGCCCTGGTCGGCGAGCTGGACGCCGAAGGGTATCTGACCGAGTACGTGTACGACCATGCGCGCAACCAGCGCGCCGTGGTTGCCTACGCGCTGAAGCTGGGGGGCAATGCCCTCCAGGGCGGCTTCTCCTCCCTGCTGGCAGCGGCAAAGGCCGGCAGCGCACGGACCACGCTGCGTAGCTACGACGCGCTGGGCCAGCTGGTCACCGAGGTGTCGCCCAAAGGCGCCGTCACCCGGCTCAGCTATGACGCGCAGGGGCGCCTCCTGCACACTCGCTCCGACGCCACCGGCAACGACGTGCGCGATGGCGTACGTCGGTACGATGCGTTCAACCGACGACATTACCAACCTTCCCGCAGTTCAAGTGGGCGTGTCCGACGCGGAGTGGATGGCGCAGGGCCTCAACATGCAGCAGATTGCAGAGCTGAGATGGGCATTCGCCAGCCATGCAGCGGCCGCACAGGATCGCGGGCGCGGAAACGAGATTGATGTAAGCGCATTTGATGGGGGCGGCGACGTCCCAAGTCACCATGCGACATACATCCAAAGCCCCAGCCCGGTCCCCAGCCGCGTATTGTCTGAGCCGATCGAGCCCACGATTGCATCCAAAATTGGCGGCGTTGCACGAGAGGCGATCTCTGGCTACTTCCGACCGCTCACCAGCATCATTGAATTTAATATGCATGTGCAGGACACCGCACTGGTGGCCATCAAGAACGGTATGAACTCTCTCCGGGAGAGCTCACGGGAATCGACAGGTAACTCAAGCTCTGGGATCGAAGCTGGGTTTGCTTTGACGTTGTACGCAATCAACAGCCTTACGGGCAACGTTGTATCGGGTGGCGTCGACTCGTTGAGGTTCTTCACGAACGGAGAAGAGCGACGCAAGACCCTAGAAGGGATCGGTGTTCTGTTGACCACCAACCCGCTGACCACTGGCGCGCTGGCCTGGAAGCAGTGGTCCGACAAGACGGACGAGGAGCGGCTCATCAGCGGAGGCGGGGCGATCATCTCGCTCGCAAGCGCCGCCGCGCAAGCCTCTGCACTGCGTAGCTCCGGAGCGGTGGTCGGGCCGGGGCTTAGGGCTTTACCGTCTGCAACTTCTGGGTGGACTCCCTTGGCTCGTAAGGTCAGGGCGTGGATAAGAGATATAGAGTTGCAGACAGGATTGCGAATTCCAGCGAAACAGAGGAGCATCCTTGCCGACGCGCTGCAGACGAATCAATACGGACCCATATCAAAGGAGGCTGCAGCAAAGAGTCGATCTCAATTCGGTCGAATTAAGGGCGACCTCATCGCAGAGTGGGAGCGCAACACCGGCCAGGTATGGCCAACCTATTCGCAGCCAGTAATCAGCAAATCCGGGGAAGTCAGCAGAAGAGTTGGTCAGCACTATGAAGCTCATCACGTCATAGAGCTTGGTTATGGAGCGCCGAATGAATGGTGGAATATTCATCCGGCGAGGTACCCTGATCAACATCAGGCGGGCATCCACAGGTCAGGGTCGCCTGGCAGAGATCTTTTCGTAAGGTGAGGCGAGAATGACTGATTACGGGCGATTGAACGATATTCAAGGCATAGACGCTTTGTTGAAGAAGCTTGTCTCCGTTTCGAACGAGAAGGCAGCGTCGTTGCGGGAACAGTATCCCGGGTTGCCAGAAGACTATGTTGAGTTCCTTTTGCGCATCGGTGCCGGCGAGGTTGGAAGCCAAAACTATATGATCTATACAGGGCTGATTCCGGCTGAAGAGATCTACGGCGAGCGCAAGCTGGTTGGAAGCGTACTGCTGTTCGGAGATGATCTCTGTGGCTTCGCGGCTGGCTTCGATGCCCAGACCTGGCGGGTTGTTGAAGTTGACACGGAAGATCCGACAGCAGTCGAGGTAGCGCCTGACTTCGCGACATTCATCGCGCAGAAATTTAGTGAGATTGCGTCGTGGCAGTAAGTTCAAGTGTCGGTCGGGTCTCGTTCATCGAGGCTCGGCTCGGACTGATTGTCAGCGACTGAATTCGCTCCTCACTATTGGTGGGGAAGACTGAAGGATGAATTGAGCATTGGGCATCCCATCTGCACGTTCAATGCTTGCCCGATGATTTTGAACTGGAGCGATACCATTATGGATTTTGACAAGCTTGATATAGACGAGCTGCTTCGATTGTCCATTGATGCGGTTAGCAGGGACAGAACGCCAGACGCCATGGTGCTGCTGAAGACGGTGATTGAACGGGATCCGGCGCATGTCTACGCCATCTACCTACTCGCTGCCCAATATGCCCAGCTAGGCATGGTCGACCGTGCAGAACACGGGTTCAAGAAGGTGGTCGTGGGTGCATCAAGCCTACCCATTGCACGCTTCCAATACGGCCAGTTGCTTATGGGTCAAGGGCGTAACGAAGAGGCGGCTGACATGCTTGCGCCGATCCTGGAGCAGGTCGATGACCTGGGAGCCTACGCCCGCGCTCTGAGTGCGGCAGGGCAGGATCGCATTCAGGACAGCCTGCGTGAACTGGACAGAGGGCTGGAGCTGCCCCAGTCGATTCCAGCGCTCACCATCGACATGCGCCGGCTCAGGGAACAATTGGGCGGTGTCACTTCGCAGGTAGCCAGTGACGTTGTCGCGATCAACGAAACCCCGGCAGCGATGTTCCTGACCGGCTATGGTCGAACCAACTAGCCCTTGATATTGAGTTTCCCGTGCCGATCGACCGCGCCCACAGCTCATCACCCCTGATCGCGCCGCGCGGGCCGAGCTCACGCAACGCGGCTTGCGCACCCAGGTGAACGCCGGCAGCAAGCCGGCCACCCAGGCACCCCCGCGACCGACCGGAAACCTGCGTACCGAGGTCGCGGCCATGCTGCGCGGGGTGGATGTCGATGACCCCGTGGCTATGCGCTCCGCACGCCGGCGGGTGATCCGTGCCGTGTTGCTGGCTGAACTCGGCGCAGAACTACGTGAGTACAGCCAGTGGCAACCCATGCTGGACAGCTTGGTAGAAAGTCTCGAAGCCAATGAGATTCATCGCGACTCGTTCAGCTCGTTGATTAAATCTGTGACGGAATAACGATATTTTGAAACTGCCTTGACGTGCCATGTCGCCGGTGCTGGACCGCATGAACCACGATGCGATCGCGCCGTACATGAGCGAGCAGATCACCGCCCAGCAGGCGATCGAGCTGGGCACCAAGCCGCTGCGCGAGTTCATGGTGTCGCAGACCCGCGAATCGGACCTGCGCGCGGTGATCGAGATGGCCAAGGCGCCGCAGCCCAAGACCATGGAAGAGATCCGCTTCGGGCACCTGGTGACCGTGGTGGTGGCGGCATTGATGGCGCTGGGCATGACCATGCTGCCACCCACGACGATCAGCCTGCCGCTGAAGATATTGCTGTTCATCCTCATCGACGGTTGGGTGCTGCTGTCCAAGGCGCTGCTGGGAAGTTACTGGAACTGACATGGATGCCGACACCAGGGAAGGTGAGGATTCGCTATGGCAGCAACTTCGACAGCATCGCGCGCCATCGGCGCGCGAGGCCCTGTACGTGCGCTACACACCTTGGGCGTCGGCGGTAGCGCGGCGGGTGCACCGTCGCTTCCCACGCCTCGCGGCTGACCGCGACGACTTCGTCCAGAACGCCAACATGGGGTTGCTGGAGGCCATCGACCGCTATGACGCCGGCCGTGGCATCGCGTTCCAGGCCTATGCCATGGCGCGGGTGCGCGGCTCTGTGTTCAATGGGTTGCGGGCCATCCTGGGCGGCCAGGCCAGCGAGCGCTACCAGGAACGACTGGAAACGCTGCAGGCCCAGGAGTACGATCCGTTCGATGTGCTGGTGGGCTCCATTGTGGGCCTTGGCATTGGCTACCTGCTGGACGATGCTGCAACCGCATTGGCGGCCGACCCTCAGGATGGGCTGCGCTATACCGAAGACCGCGAGATCGCCACGCGTCTTGCCCGCGCCCTGAACCAGCTGCCGCCCCGGCACAGAATCATCGTGGTCAGGCACTACTTCGAATTCACGCCCTTCATTGATCTTGCGAGGGAGTGGGGCCTGAGCAAGGGGCGCATCGCACAGCTGCACCGGGCGGCGCTGGAGGGGTTGAAGGTGGCGTTGGCGCAGCGCTGAACCTGCTTACGGCAGATCGCACTTCATCCTGCCGTCCACATAGTATGGCTTGGGTACGTTCGGGTTCTCGCTGGTCTTCTCGAACACCACCTCGAAGGAAGCCACATCCGGCGTGCCCTTGCGCTCGGTGCAGGCATCCTGCAGCTTCTTCTTGACCGCGGCGATGCCCGCGTCGCGATTCGCACCCTCGGCGCTGTTGGTCAGGTTGGCGACTTCCGCGAAAGCGAGGGAACTCATGCCCAACAGGCATCCGGCGAGGACGGCAGCGTGCAGCTTCTTCATTGCGACTCCTTTGCAGTGCCCAGTGCTTCGGTCAAGCGATCCGGACGGAACGAGGGTCAGCCCGGGCGCTGTGCCCAAGGCCGGCTGTCAGCATAAGGAGCGCGGGTTAAGGCGTCGTGGTCGGATGGCTGTCTTGACGCCGCCTTGGCACCGGCTGAGGATACTTCCAGCGTGTCCAGCGGGAGACGGGTCATGAGCGCATCACATACTAGTTTCAAGGCGCCGCAGGTACTGCGGATCGAAACCATGTCGCTGGATCTGGGCGAAATGGCGGTGGTGATCGAGCTGGACGCTGCGCCGTCGCGCGCCTGGGCCCATGCGCTCGACAAGGCACTGTTGCAGGGCGAAGGATTGGAAGACGCCAGCGCACGGTTCGATGGGCGATTTGTGTACATCATCGGCCTTGAGCCGGAGCTGCGGGGCGCCGTGCAGCGGGTCAGCCGGGTGCTGGCGGTGGTGCAGGGGCGCGCAGTGCAGGGCCCGTGCGTTCCCGCTGCGGTCCAGCACGGTGGCAGGCAGACGGTGCATGCCTGAAGGTGGGGGCGTTGTCAGCCACCGGCACGCCTTTCCCTGCGCCGGCGCTCATACAGCTTCATGTCCGCGCGGTTGATGGTATCGGCGACGGCTTCCGACGCCCGGTTGATCGCGCAGCCGCCTGAGAAGCGGATCGGCGCGAGGTGGGCGCGCTGCTGGTACCCGGCCTCCAGTGCCTGCAATCTTCCCAGCGTTGCGCCGGGGACGAAGACCAGGAACTCGTCGCCGCCCAGACGTACCACCACTTCGCCTTCATCAAGCGGGGCTGACAGGAACGCCACAAACTCCACCAGCACGGCGTCGCCGTGGGCGTGCCCCTGGGTGTCATTGATTTCCTTGAAGTGATCCAGGTCGAACACCAGGCAGCCCCACGCATCCAGCTGATTCCCGGCCAGCTCGCTCAGATACCGGCGATTGAAGGCGCGGGTCAACGGGTCGCGGATGGCCAGCTCGAGCAGCTGCCGCTCCTGCAGGTGCTGGGTGGTGATGTCCTGTGCGTGGCCCAGCACGTAGGGTGGGTCGGCCTCGGTATCCAGCACGTTGTGGTAGGCCCAATAGCGCTTCGAGCCGTCCTCGGCCACCAGCTCCATCAGCCCCGAATCGCTCTGGTTCTCCACGACCCGCTGCAGGTAGTGCTGCAGGTGCGGCTGCTTCTCGACGGGGATGATCTCGCCCAGCGAACGCCCCAGCAGTTCGGCCTCCGGTCGTCCCAGCGACAACGACGCGGCAGGATTGACCGAGGTGATCACCCCGTCCAGGGTATGAGTGCAGATCAGTCCCAGGCTGTGCTGGAACAGCCGGCGGTAGCGTGCCTCGCTGTGCGCCAACGCGTCGCTGGCCGTGCGTTGTTCGGTCACGTCCTGGATGGCACCGATCAGCCGGGTACCGGTCGCGTCATCCACGCGTTGCCCTACGATGTGGACCCAACTGCGTTCGCCGCCGGCCTTGGTTGCCTTTACCGTGAGGTCGATGGGGGTCCCATCGGCGGCGCAGGACGCAATGGCATCCTGCAGCAGGGCCCGGCTTGCGTCAGGGTAGAACGCCCATGCGGCGTCAAGGCTCGGATCGAACTCCTCGGCCACGCCATGGATCAAACGGGTTTCCCGGGTCCAGTCCAGTATGCGGGTGTCGAGCGCCAGCTCCCAGCCGCCGACTTTGGCCAGGGTATTGGTGCGCTCCAGGAAGCGCTGGCTGCGTTGCAGCTGGTGGTGCAGCCGGTTGCTCTCGGCAATACGGTTGAGCAGGCTGGCGCGCTGCTCCATGCCGATGGCCGCTACCCGCGCAAGCCATGCCAGTGCTTCGCGCTGCCCCAGGCTCGCGCGCCCGGGCTCCGGGTTGAGCAGGCACAGCGTGCCGATCCGGCTGCCGCCCTCCAGCCGGATCGGCGCGCCCAGGTAATGCCGCACGTACGGCGGGCCCACTACGATCGGGTTGTCGGCAAACCGTGGGTCGTCCCGCGCGTCCTCCACTTCCAGCACCATGTCGGATTGGATCGCCCAGGTGCAGAACGAGATGTCGCGCGCAGTCTCGGTGGCCACATCCAGGCCCACCTGGGCCTTGAACCACTGTCGTTCGCCATCGATCAGGGAAATCATCGCGACCGGCATGCCGGTCAGGGCATGTGCGGCGCGGGTCAACGCATCGAAGAACGGTTCGGGGTCCGAATCCAGGATCCGCAGGGAATCCAATGCTGCCTGGCGTGCACTTTCGGTCATCCGGTGGCTCCACAGCGTATTTCGACGCGACCCTCCGTCGCGTCTGGACCCATCGTAGAGAGCCGCCGGGCAGTGGCCGGTGAAATCCGGTGTTACGTCTGAGTAACGTAATGTTATAGTGTCACATTACTTCCAGCGCTCTGACATGAAGATCCACGCCCTCGTTGCGGCCCTCGCCGCCGTTCTGCTCGCTCCCGACTCCCGCGCCCAATCGTCCGACGCTGCGCTCACGCTGGGCCGGGTAGACGCACACCAGCACACCGAAGGCCAGCTGACCGCCCATCAGGTGCTGACCTCGGTGGACGTGCTTGGCGCCGACCAGATCGAGGACAAGAACGTCTCGCACAGCTGGGAACTGCTCGGCCAGATGCCCGGCATCCAGCTCACCGAAACCCGCCAGGGCGCCGAATCGGGCAAGGTCAGCTTCCGCGCCTTCAATGGCGAGGGCTATCTCAATGCGATCAAGACGCTGATCGATGGCGTGCCCAGCAACGTCAACAGCGGCAACCAGCGCTTCATCGACATGCTGTTTCCGCTGGAAATCAGCTTCATCGAGGTGGTGCGTGGCACCAACGATCCGCGTTACGGCCTGCACAACATCGGCGGCAACGTGAACTTCGGCACGCGCCAGGGCGGCACCTACACCGACGGCCGGTTCGGCTACGGCAGTTACAACACGCGTGATGCGCAGCTGGCCATCGGCCGGGAGAACAACGGCTTCGCGCAGAACTACTTCATCGGCACCCAGGCCTCGGAGGGGTATCGTGACCATGACAGCTCACGCAAGTACGCCATCGGCGGCAAGTGGTTCTACGGGAGTCTGGACGACGGCATACGCATCGGTCTCACTGCACGTGCCTACCACCACGAAGCCGATGAGCCGGGTTTCATGACGGCCGAAGAGCTGCGTACCGACCGCCGCGGCTCTCAGCTGCGAAACGCCAACGACGGCGACGACCGTGACATGCGCCAGATCGGCGTGCACATGGACCTGAAGCTGGCCGACACCCTGTTCCTGGGCAGCAAGCTGTACTACAACCGCTACGAAGACGACCGCCGGGTGACCTTCAGTGACCTGCCCACCGGCAATGCGCCGCGCCAGCGCCGCGTGTGGGACGAAACGCAGACCGGCATGCTCACCACGCTGACCTGGCAGCCCGGCGCCACGCTGACGCTGGAAGGCGGGGTGAACGTCGAGCACCAGGACAACGGCTACATCCGCGAGCGTTTCAGCTACGCCGAGCCCACCGACTTCAGCGCTACCCCGGCACGCGTGCAGAACAACGACCGCCACACCTTCGACAATTACGGCGCGTATGTGCAGGCGATCTACCAGCCCATCGACGCGCTGAAGATCGTGCCGGCGTACCGGGTGGACCGTTTCGATGGCGATACCCGCCTGCCGGGCGGCATCACCGGCCCGCTGCAGCGCTACGGCACCATCGAGCAGCCCAAGCTGAGCGTGGTCTATGCCTTCACCGACAGCACCAACGTCTATGCCAACTGGGGCCGCACGTTCCAGGTGCTGACCGGCTCCACTGCGCCGGCCTACCTCACGCCGGGGCAGGGCGCCATGAACCCCTCCACCAATACCGGCATGGAGCTGGGCATGAAGTTCAGCCCGTTTGCCGGCAGCCAGGC
Organism: Stenotrophomonas sp. 22385; assembly: GCF_052045085.1. Taxonomy (NCBI): domain Bacteria; kingdom Pseudomonadati; phylum Pseudomonadota; class Gammaproteobacteria; order Lysobacterales; family Lysobacteraceae; genus Stenotrophomonas; species Stenotrophomonas sp. 22385. The sequence continues at coordinate 199,226 of NZ_JBQEOG010000004.1, read as the reverse complement.
GCGTATCGCGGTATGGCAGCAGGATGCGGCCAACGAAGTGTCCAACATGCCCGCCACCGGTACCACCGTGACCCTGGGCAAGACCCGCCGGCGTGGCGTGGATGCGCAGATCAGCGCGCAGGTGGGGGAGAAGTGGACGGTATGGGCCTCCCACGCGTACCAGGAGGCCAGGATCGAGCGAGATGGTCGCGATGCCAGCCTGTCGCTGGAGGGGCGTGAAGTCGCCGCCACCCCGCGTTACATCAGCAACATCGGCGTGGATTACCAGGCTACTGATACCCTGCAGATCGGCCTGCAGGGCAGGGCGCAGGGCGATTACTACCTGGAAGAGCGCAACGTGGCCGGCAAGTACGGTGGCTTCGCGGTGCTGGACCTCAGCGCCCGCTATGACATCACGCCCCGTTGGAGCGTCGATGTGCAGATGAAGAACGCCACGGACCGCCAGTACGCTTATGCGTGGTACGACAGCTTCTTCTGGGAGCAGCCGCAGCCGATGTTCTCACCGGCTGCGGGGCGCTCGCTCCATCTCGCCTTCAACATGAAGCTCTGACCGATCAGAACCGCGCAGTAGCGCCCACGAAGAAGGTGCGCGCACCACCGTCGTAGTTGTTGCCTTCGTCGATGGTGGAGACGTCGCCTCCGTTCAGCACGCCTGCGCGCAGGGTCAGGTTTTCGTTGACGTTGAACCCGGTCACCAGGTCCCACGTGGTGTAGGCCTTGGCGAACGTCGCGCTGGTGCTGGAGACCAGCTGCTCGCCGATGTGCTGCGCGCTCAGGTTCAAGGACCACGCCTCGGTGACCTGCCAGTCCAGCGAGGTGTTGGCGGTGATCTTCGGCACCACCAGCAGGTTCGCGCCGGTGGTGCGGTTCTTCGATTCCAGCATGCGGGTGGCGTTGGTGGTCCAGCTCAGGCGCTCGTGCAGGGGCACGGTGACGCTGGCTTCCACGCCCCGGGTGCGCGCCTTCTGGATGTTCTGCGCCACCGTCCACCAGAAACCGTTGACGAAGCTGGAGTCGTAGCCGGGAATCTCGCGCAGCGGCACCTGTTCGATCTTGTCGTCGAAGTCGGTGAGGAAGTAGGTGGCCGAGGCCGACCAGCCGCCGCGATCGAAGCCGACGCCCAGCTCGTAGTTGGTGCTGGTTTCCGGTTCCAGGTTCGGGTTGCCGGCCATGTAGCAGCCGGTGGTGCCATCGGCGCTGACCGACCGGTTGGTCCAGCCTTCCACGGTCAGGCTGCGGCAGCCGTTGCCGCCGGACTGGGTGGCCGCGCCGGCGCTGCCCTGCTTCAAGTTCGGGGCGCGGAAGCCCTGCGATACGCCGCCGCGCACGGTCCAGTCATCGGACGGGTGCCACACGCCGTAGATGCGCGGGCTGAGGTTGTCGTCGTAGTTTTCGGTGTTGTCCCAGCGCAGGCCCAGGGTCAGGGTGAAGCGCTCATGCAGGGTGATGTGATCTTCGGCGAACAGCGCCCACGAATCGGCCTCGTTGGTCGGGCTGATCCGGCCGCTGCCGCTCCAGGTCACCGGCACGGTGCCGATGGTGTCGGTGTTCTGCAGCTCCTCGCGCTTCCACTGCCCGCCAACGTTCAAGCGGTGCTCGACGCCCAGGTGGAAACCGGTGGCGAAGGCGGTATCGAACACCGTCTCCTTGGAGTGGTTGCCCACCTGGCTGCCCTTGTCCTCGTAATCGTTCTGGGTCAGCGTGGACTTAAAAGTGCTGGCATCACCATAGCGACCGTCATGGGTCACCACATAGCCGGTGTGCACCAGCTTGGACAGGCCCCATGCGCCGACATCGCCGCCACCGCGGTTGCGCTGCACGCCATGGGTGGCTTCGAAGCCCACGGTGTGGTCGCCGTTGATCGCCCAGTTGAGCAGCGCGTTGGCATTTTCCGCCTTGGTGCCCGGGGTCTGACCACGACCACGATCGGATTCGCGATCGGTCACGTTGGCGCCGATGCGCAGGCCCAGGTTTTCCGTGAGCGGGCCGCTGAACAGCGCGCCCATCTGGGTGGTGTTGCCGCGCGTGGAGGAATCCGGTTTGCTGTAGTTGAAGGTGACCGAGCCACCCCATTCCGGGGCGATCTTGCGGGTGATGATGTTGATCACCCCGCCCATGGCATCGGAGCCGTACAGCGACGACATCGGGCCACGCACCACTTCGATGCGTTCGATCATGTCCGGCGACAGCCAGTTCAGATCCTGCGGACCCAGGTCATCGCGGTAGTTCACGCCGGACGAATTGCCCTGGCGGCGGCCGTCGATGAGGATCAGCGTGTACTGCTCGGGCAGGCCGCGCAGGCGGATCTTGGACTGCGCACCGGACAGCGCGTAGCCACCGGTCACGCCCGGCACGGTGCTGAGCAGTTGGCCGATGCTGGTCACCGGCTTGCGCTCGATTTCCTGGCGGGTGATCACGCTGATGCTGGCGGGGGCGTCCTTGATCCACTGCTGGGCACCGGTGGCGGTAACCACCACGGTGTCGATGTTTTTGGCATCGCCCGCAGCATCGGCGGCTGCATGGGCCTGGGCGGAGAGGGCGAGGGTGATGGCGGCGGCCAGAACGGCGGAGACATGGGCGGAACGGGAGGAAACGTGCATCGAGCAAACTCCTGAGCAAGAGGGTCCGCTGGCGATGGCTGGGACGTCCGTGTGCGTTGTTTCAGACAACTTTAACAATCGTATCACGAATCATTCGCATCAGATACATTGCGACATGAAGGCGCCAGCATCCTGCTGGCGCCGTCGCGCGCCTCACCAGTCGGTGGGCGCGTAATCCTTCAGGAACTGGCCCCACACGTGCTCGCCCGTGTTGAAGCCGTGGATGATCGGGTCGACGATGCGCGCGGCACCATCAACGATGTCCAGCGGCGGGTGGAAGCGTTCTTCCTCCACCTTGCGCGCGGCGATCTCTGCCGGATCCTCATCGGTGACCCAGCCGGTATCCACGGAGTTCATGTGGATGCCATCGTTCTGGTAATCGGCCGCCGAGGTGCGCGTCATCATGTTCAACGCGGCCTTGGCCATGTTGGTGTGCGGGTGGCGGGTGGTCTTGAAGTTGCGGTAGAACTGCCCCTCCATCGCCGACACGTTGACGATGTGCTTGTCGCGCTCGGGCGAACGCAGCATCAGCGGCTTCAGGCGCGCATTGATGATGAATGGTGCGATGGCGTTGACCAGCTGGGTTTCCAGCAGTTCTACCGACGGCACTTCGGCCATCAGCAGGCGCCACGAATTGCGCCCGCGCAGGTCCACCTGCTGCAGGTCCTGGTCCAGCCGACCTTCGGGGAACAGGTGCTGCTGGCCCAGCAGTTCATCGGCCAGCAACGGCACCTGCGAAAGCTCGGCCGCGCGGGTCAGGCCATCGGCCCCCACCAGCGCCTGCTCCTGCAGCGAGGGCACGTTGGCATCCGAGCCCAGGCCCAGCATCTCCGGGCTGCGCAGCCCTTCGTACTGCCCCACCAGCTTGCGGATGGTGTCCGGCAGGTCGTGCAGGGCGGCGGTTTCGCCGGCCATCATGTGCGCGTAGAACTGCGGCGGGCGGCGCACGGTCTGGCAGGCGTTGTTGATGATGAAGTCCAGGCGCGTGCGCGTGGCCAGCAGCTCGTTGCAGAACGCTTCCACGCTGGGCGTGTGGCGCAGGTCCAGGCCGTACACCTGCAGACGGTGGCCCCATTCGGCGAAGTCCGGCTCTTCGGCATAGCGTGCGGCCGAATCGCGCGGGAAGCGCGTGGTAACGATCAGCTCGGCACCGGCGCGCAGCAGCTTCAGGCCCGCCTGGTAGCCGATCTTGACCCGGCCGCCGGTGAGCAGCGCCACGCGGCCGCGCAGGTCGGCGGTTTCGGTGCGCTTGATGAAGTTCAGCTCGGCACAGGCCGGGCACATCTGGTCGTAGAAATGGTGCAGTTGGGTGAACTTCTGCTTGCACACATAGCAGTGGCGCAGTTCCGGCGAATGCACCGGCTCCGGCGTGGCGTCGGCGTTTTCACCGTTGTGCGGATCGTGCAGGCCGGCCTTGTGCGGCGGGAAGTAGTTCGGCGTACTGAACACCGGCTTGCGGCGCAGCGCGCGTATGCCGGTCTGTTCCAGCAGCGCTTCGGCCTTGCGCACCTTTTCCTGGTGGCGGGCCTTGGCCTGCTGCTTGAGCATCGCCCGGCGCGCTTTGGGCTCGGGGTGGTAGACCTTGGCCACGACCTGGTGGAAACGCACGCGGTCATCTTCCGGCAGCGTGTCCAGCACGGCGCGGTCGGCCTCGATCGCCTCCAGCAGGTCCAGCGCAGCGCGCAGGCGGTCGGTCAGGGGCAGCTCGTCCTGGGGCAGGGCGTCGGCGGGAGGGGAGGCGATAGCGTTCACGTTGGATCCGGAGATGACGGCAGGATGGCGGCCGGGGTATTGCGCCCGGGCCGCAGGTTCAGCGGGCCGCTATTCTCCCCGATCTGGGGCTTTCATGCTGGGGAACGCTGAACGAGGCGCCGCCGTGTGCACGCTCAGCTGACGTCGTGCCCGGTCCATTGCGCCGACAACACCCACAGTTGTTCGGCAATGGCATCGTCCGCCGCCCAGGCTGCCACGCCCTTGCGGCCCATGGCCCCATCGTTGAGTGGAGCGACATCGGAATCCTCGCAATACACCCCGCCGTGGCCGGCAAGCAGTGGGCTGGTTGCGCACCAGAGGGTGGTGGCCGCGCCCTGTTCGACGGTTTTCATGCCCTTCTCAGGGTCGACCTTGGGGTTTCCCTGTGCATCCAGCGCATCGAACGCAGAGAGCTCTTCTTCGCTGAGATGGCGCGCCAGGTCGGTAAGGATCTGGCCAGGATGCAGCGAGAAGGCACGAATGCCGTGATCGCGGCCGCGTGCATCCAACGCGCGTGCGAACAGCGCATTGGCGGTCTTGCTTTGGCCGTACGCCACCCATTTGTCGTACGGGCGCCGGTCGAAATCGATGTCATCCAGGTCCACCCCTGCGAGCTGATGGCCCCGCGAGGAGACCGCTACGACCCTGCAGCCTTCTGCGGCCCGCAGCGCCGGCCAGAGTCCGCACGCAAGGCGGTAATGACCGAGGTGATTGGTCGCAAACTGAGCCTCGTGCCCGTCGGCATCGCGCGACAGCGGCGTGGCCATGATCCCGGCGCTGTTGATGAGCAGGTGCACCGGAACCCCACGACGGACGATCGCAGCGCCGAAGGCGTCGACCGAAGCCGCCGTGAACAGGTCCATCGGCATGATCTCGACCCCGGACAGGCCCGCCAGCGCCGAACGGGCGCGGGTCACGTCGCGTGCCGGCACGATCACCTCGGCACCGGCCTGGACCAGGTGGCTGACCGTGACCCGGCCAAGACCGGAGTAGCCGCCGGTTACGATGGCGCGCTTGCCGGTCAGGTCGATACCATCCATGACGTCGGCGGCAGTGCTGGCGGGGCCAAAGGGACTTCCAAGGGGCTGCTGGGGGGTGAGCATGGGGCGGGCCTGTAGCGGGGATGTGCGTCTATTTTCCCTGTCTCAAATGGACGAACCAGCTGCTGGCGTCTATATTTCTGTCGTGATCATCCAGGACCTGCCCGCCGATCCCCTGTCCGATGTGCTCAGCCTTTCCGGCCTGAGCGCCGCATGTTCGGTGCGGCTGTCAGCAGGGGGCGATTGGGCGCTGCGCTTCCGGCCCATTGCACTGAAGTTCAACGTCGTTCGACGTGGCAGCTGCTGGTTACGGGTGGAAGGCATGCCTTCAGTGGCGCTGCAGGCGGGCGATTGTTTTGTGGTCAAGGCAACACCGTTCGTGTTGGCGAGCGATCCGGCCGTGCCAGCCATCGACGCCGCGCAGGTATTTTCCGGTTCTCCCGACGCTGCGCGGTACGGCAGTGGTGAGGATGTTGCGCTGCTCGGCGGCAGCGTCACCCTGCAGGGACCGGCTGCGTCCGAACTGCTGGAACTGCTTCCCGGCGCCATTGTCATCCGCGCGCAGCCGTGCGGGGCATCGCCCATCGCCTGGCTGCTTGATGCGCTGGATCGCGAATGGCGGGCCGGGCACGCAGGTGCCCGTGTGGTCTGCAATGACCTGCTGCGTCTGATGTTCGTGCATGCGCTGCGGCAGCATATCGATACGGCCGATGTGGATGCGCTGGGGTGGCTGGGTGGTCTCAAGGATCCGCCCATCGCGGCGGCGCTGCGCAGCATCCATGCGGCGCCCGAACAGCCGTGGACGCTCCAGGCGTTGGCCGCGATCGCCGGGATGTCCCGCTCGGCATTCGCGTTGCGCTTCAGGCAGGCGGTGGGGCAGGCCCCGGTAGCCTATGCTGCCCGGTGGCGGATGCGGGTCGCGGCGTTGCGATTGAAGAACACGGTCAGCAGCGTGTCACGGATTGCCGCGTCGCTTGGATTTCTTTCCGACGCGGCGTTCGGCGCGGCCTTCCGCCGCGTGTACGGCATGTCGCCTGGCCAGTACCGCCGCAGCTGATGCTGGCGCGCGTGTCGCGCGCCAGCCTGTTTTTATTCTGCGTCTTCGCTGTCCCGCGCGGTCGTCGGATCATGCGCGGCCTTGGCCGCCTTGGCCTCGTCCTGCAGGTGCTGGCGGACCTTTCTGGCCTGGTCGGCGGTCACCTTGCCCGCATTGTTGCCGAAGTCCTGGCGGATGAAGGTCGCCAGCTGCGCGATCTCGGTATCCGACAGGCGCTCGGCGAACCCGGGCATGCCCAGGTTGGAGGGGCGCAGGGCGGTGGAGGGCAGCTCGCTGCCGGCCAGCAACAGGCGGATCACCGAGGTCGGGTCGTCGGCCAGCACGGTCGGGTTGCCGGCGATGGCCGGGAACACATTGGCGTAGCCCTTGGCATCGGTGCGGTGGCACGCGGCGCAGTTGTCGACGAACAGCTCGGCACCGCGGCTGTCGTTGATGCCGGTCTGCAGCTTGCGCGCGGTGGCATCGCTGGCGGTGTACGCAGAAGGATCCTGCGCACTGGCCGGCAGCTGCTTGAGGTAGACCGCGATCGCCTTCAGGTCGTCGTCGGTGAGCTTCTGCGTGCTGTGCCGGACCACGTCGGCCATCGGCGTGCCCACCACCGCGCTGTGCGCGTTGCGGGCGGTACGCAGGGTGTCCACGATGTCCTGCTCGGACCAGCGGCCCAGGCCATCGGCCGCGTTGCCGCGCAGGTTCACCGCGTTCCAGCCATCGATCACCTGGCCGCCCGACAGATAGGCAGCCCCGGATTCGTCCAGTGCTTTTTCCTGCAGCGCGAAGCCGCGCGGCGTGTGGCAGCTGCCGCAGTGGCCCAGGCCCTGTACCAGGTAAGCGCCGCGGGCCAGCTGGGGATTGTTGTAGTGGCTAGGATCGAATGCCACCGCTTCCGCGTCCGGCGCGAAGGTCTTGCGCCAGATCGCGAGCGGCCAGCGCATCGACAGCGGCCAAGTGATGTCCACGCCCCGGTTTTCCTGATGCACCGGCGCGATATCGCCGTGCAGGAAGTACGCGTGCAGCGCCCGCACATCATCGTCGGTGATGCGCGCGTAGGAGGGATACGGCATGGCCGGGTACAGCGTGCGGCCGTCGGGGGCGATGCCGTGCCGCACCGCGCGGTCGAAGTCGTCCAGCGAATACGCGCCGATGCCGGTTTCGTTGTCCGGGGTGATGTTGGTGCTGTAGATGTTGCCCAGCGGCGAGGCCACCGGCAGCCCGCCGGCAAACGGCTTGCCGCCCGGCCTGGTGTGGCAGGCGGTGCAGTCGCCGGCCGCAGCCAGGTAGCGCCCGCGCTCGATCAGCGCCGCGTCGGCGGTGGGGCCATCGGCCAGGACGCGGGTCTTGGTGGGAATGAACGCATAGGCCAGCGCGGCCAGCAGCACCACCAGGCCGATCACCACGATCCAGAGAAGAAGCTTCTTCATGCGCGCCTCCTCAAGCCTGGACCAGTGGGCCCGGATCGGGCAGGTACTTCTCGCGGATCGCCTTTGCTGCCCAGTAGGCCAGCCCGCCGACCAGCCCAGTGGGGTTGTAGCCGTTGTTCTGCGGGAACGCATTGGCGCCGATCACGAACACGTTCGGCACGTCCCAGCTCTGCAGGTAGCGGTTCAACGCCGAGGTCTTCGGGTCTGCGCCCATGATCGCGCCGCCGCAGGTGTGCGTGCTCTGGTACTTGGTGATGTTGTAGTGCTCGCCGTTCTTCTTGGCATCTCCACTCATCGACAGCGGATTGAGCGTGCGGCTCATCTGCATGGCCTGGTCCACGAAGAACTGGGAAGCCTTGATCTCGTTCGGATGCCAATCGAAGGTCATGCGCAGCAGCGGGCGGCCGAAGGAGTCCTTGTAGTTCGGGTCCAGGCTCAGGTAGTGCTGCCGGTAGGACATGCACGCACCCTGCACCTCGTAATAGAAGTTGTGGCGGAAGTTGTCGGCCGCTGCCTTCTTCCACGCCGCGCCCCAGTTCGGCGTGCCGGAGGGCACGTTGATGCCGCGCACCGGGCCGGCGCCGGGCTGGCGCGCCCAGACCAGGCCGCCACCGACAAAGCCGGCCTTGGCGTTGTCCAGCTGGTTGCCGTTGAGGTCGTCCATGGTGGTGCCGGCACCACCGATGCCGATGAAACCGTTCGCCTGCACGTCCTTGTCGAAGAACAGCACCACCCGGTTGAGGTTCTGGTAGGAGTAGTTGCGTCCCACGGTGCCGGTGTTGGTCTGCGGGTCGTAGGCTTCACCGATGCCGGAGACCAGCATCAGGTGCACGTTGTAGAGCTGGAACGCGCACAGCAGCACCATGTCGGCCGGCTGGTCCACTTCACGGCCCTGCGCATCCAGGTAGGTCACGCCGGTGGCCTTGGCTTTGGTGCTGTCCAGGTTCACCCGCAGCACCTGCGAATGCGTGCGCAGCTCGAATTTCGGGCGCTGGCGCAGCACCGGCAGGATGCAGGCGTTCGGGCTGGCCTTGGAATAGTTGAGGCAGCCGTAGTCGCTGCAGAAGCCGCACGCGTTGCACGGGCCCAGCTGGCAGCCGTAGGGGTTCACATACGGGCCGGAGGCGTTCGAGGCCGGAATCGGGTAAGGGTGCCAGCCCATTTCCTTGGCCGCCTTGTAGAACTGCTCGCCGCCCAGGTAGTTCGGGTTTGGGCCGAGCGGATATTCGCCCGAGCGTGAGCCTTCGAACGGGTTGCCGCCTTCCTGCACCACGCCGTTGATCACGCCCGCCTTGCCGGAGGTGCCGCACACCAGCTCGAACATGGCCAGATGCGGCTCGAGTTCGGCATAGGTGACCGGGAAATCCTGGATGGTCATGTCCGCCGGGATGAAGCTCTTTCCGTAGCGTTCTTCCACATTGGTGCGCAGGATCAGGTCTTCCGGCAGCGGCCGGAAGTGCGCGCCGGACCAGTGGCTGCCCGCGCCGCCCACGCCGGTCCCGGGCTTGAACGAGCCCATCTGCCGGTAGGGCACGGCGGTATCGGCCAGGGTGTGGCGCACCGTCACCGTTTCCTGGTTCAGGCTCTGCAGGTACTTGCGGTGCACCGAGCCTTCCAGCTCGTCCACCACCTTCGGGTAAGCGAAATCGGGCTGGGTATCGCGGTCGCCGCCGCGCTCCAGTGCCACCACGTGCAGGCCGGCATCGGTGAGTTCCTTGGCAAGGATCGCCCCGGTCCAACCCATGCCGACGATGACCGCATCGACCTTCGGTTTCGTGATCGCCATGGCTCAGCCCCTCCGCCCGGCCAGATCTACCGGCGGCAGGGGGTAGGCCTTGTTGCGCACGCCGATCCAGTCTATGTAGTCAGCGCGCATGCCCGGGTAGCCGATCATCTTCCAGGCCGCCATATCCTTGTTCGCGCCGTACTTGGGATCGGCGAAGTAGCCATTCTTCACTTCGCCCAGCAGGTTGGAGAAGAACAGCTTGCTGGAGATCGCCTCCAGTTCCAGCTTGCCGCCCTCGGCTGCCTTGAGCAGGGTTTCCTGCTGTTCGTGGCTCAGCTGGGCGAAGGTCTTGCCATCGAACTGGCTGCGGCAGTGCGCATCGAACGCATCGATGCCCACCTTCAGGATGTCACGCAGGGCGAGCTTGCCCTGGTAGCCGAACTCGCTGGGCGCTTCCAGGAAGGGGCCCTGCATGTACCAGATGGCGCCTGCCGCGTAGGGGGTCTGCATGTGCCGGTCCAGGAACTCGGGCACGCCCGATTCCACCGCGCCGGGGCCGGTCTCATCGGAGGGGATCAGGCGGTCGCAGGCAGCGGTGATGAACGCCCATTCGGCGGCGTTGAAGAATTCGGGGGTGTAGTCCTTGGCCGGCGTGGCGGCCTGGGTGCCAGGTTCGGCGGGGGTGCCGGGTGCGCAGCCGGGGAGGGCGGCGGCTACGGGGAGCAGGGTAAGCCCCTGGAAGAAGCGGCGACGCGTCAGCGTCGGCCGGTTCTGGTCGGCATCATCTTTCATTGTGCGGCTACCTGGTGGGTGGCTGTGGCTGAGCATGGCGCGGGTCCTGTCGCGGCAGCTTGCTCGCCGAATGCGGCCGGCCCTTCTGCGGCTGGCATGAATGCGACCATTGTGTGGATGTGCGACTGTTTCCGTAATGGCAATATGGGAAAGGAACTCTTGCCAGACTGGAAACACCGGCGTGATCGACGACCTCAACGAGCTGCGCACCTTCGACCGCATCGTGCACGGCGGCAGCCTTTCCGCCGCCGCCCGCGACCTGGGGATTTCGCTCGCCGTGGTCAGCAAGCGCCTCACCGCATTGGAGCGGCGCGTGCAGGTGCGGCTGTTGAACCGCAGCACACGGCGCGCCTCGCTTACCGACGAGGGCAGCCTGTTCCACCTGCACTGCCGCCGCGTGCTGGATGCGGTGGAAGCGGCCGAGGCGGCGCTGGAGCAGCGCCAGGACATGGTAGCCGGCGTGCTCAAGCTCACCGCGCCCAACGGATTCGGGCGCCGCCACGTGGTGCCGGCCGTGCGCAGCTTCCAGCAGGCGCATCCCGGGGTGCGCGTGCACCTGTCGCTGCGCGATGAGCTGGTGGATCTGGTCGGCGAAGGCATGGAGCTGGCGCTGCGCTATGGCGCGTTGGACGATTCCCGCCTGGTGGCGCGCGAACTGGCGCCGAACCGTCGCATCCTGTGCGCCTCCCCTGAATATCTGCGCCGCCGCGGCACGCCGCTGAGCATCGACGACCTCCACGACCACGATCTGATCGCCTCAGGCAGCCCGCCGGTGTCGCACTGGGTGTTCGCGCAGCCGGGTGGCACCATCGCGTTCCCGCTGGACGCCAGCACGCTCTGCGACGATGGCGAGGCGGCGCACATGCTGGCGGTGCAGGGCGCCGGCATCGCCCGCAAGTCGATCTGGGACGTGGCCGATGACCTTGACGCCGGGCGCTTGAAGGAAGTACTGGCCAACTGCGCGCTGGCGACTTCGCCGCTGAGTGCCGTCTACGCACCCGGGAAACAGGTGGCACCGCGGGTACGGGCGTTCCTCGGCCACATGGTGCAGCAGCTGCAGCAGTCGGCGGGCTGGCGGCATGCGAACCGTACCGCACCTGGCATCGGGATGGATCAGCAGAGTCGGGCGGGATAGCCCACGGGCTCAGACCCGCGCCAGGCTCGCGATCGCAAGGATGACGGTCGCGGTGGTGACCACGGTGAAGTACAGCCATCCCAGCGCGACGAACTTGAGCGTGGTCACCAGCCAGGATTGTGCGTACACCCGCCGCTGCATCAACCAGAGATACAGCGGCATCCACAGCAGCAGCGCCGTGATCAGCAGGCCTATGACAACCCCCGCGCCAGGCACGGTGGCCATCTGCCCGCCCAGCATCGACAGCAGCAGGATGCCCAGCAGCGCCACGCACAGGAACGCATGGCTGTACAACGCCACCACCAGGTGCTCCAGGTACAGCCGGCCACTGCCCAGGTAGAACACCTTCAGCAGCACCGCAAACAACGGCACCAGCACGAACAGCGCCGAAGGCACGGAGCCGAAGAACGCGTTGACCAGCAGCTGCGGCCGTTCGCTGATACGGGGCAGGTTGCTGCGGATGATCTCGGTCTGGCCGGTCAGCCAGCGGTTGGCGAACCCGGGCAGGAAACTTATCTCTACCGGGTCTGACTTCTGTGTCGCCATGTCCTGCACGGTGAACGGCTTGGCAGCGGGGGGCTTGCGGGCCGACGCGACCGGCGGGTGCTCCTTCAGTTCGCGCTCGCGCTTGGCGGCTTGCCTGTCCACCTTGGCAATGGCACTGTCGATCGGCGCGCGAAGGGACTCGGGCATTGCGTCGCGCGATTGCTGCAACGGTGCCAGCAGCGCACGGCGCACCTGCTGCACCTCGTCGTGGGTGGTGGCATCACGGAACGCACCCGGCACTTCCGGCGGGCGGGGAGTCTGGCTTACCAGGGAACCCGCATCCACGTGCACCGCCAACCGCGCCACGAAGAAGGTCAGCACGCTGAGGATTACGAACAGCCGGATCGGCGGGATGTAGCGGGTGCGGTGGCCGGCCAGGTAGGCCGCCGCCAGCCGGCCAGGCAGAAGCAGCTGGTGCAGGGTGCGGAAGATGCGCCCATCCAGGTGCCAGAACGATTCGAACACCTCTTCCACCGCGTGGCCGAAACTGCGCACCGGGCTGTGTGCGGACTGGCCGCATTCATGGCAGAAATCGCCCTGCAGCGGGGTGCTGCAGTTCTCGCAGGCGGCGGGGTGGGCAAGGGCGGAGTGCATCAGTGCGCGGAGCCGGGCAGGGAAGGCGCCTACGATAGTGGGGGCCGGGTACGGGTGCCAGTGCCGGCGTGCATCAATCACTGGGCGCGGGTCGGTAGAAGTACGGAAGCAGATCGGGAGGCTATCGGACATCCTCGAACGAACCCTCGCGCACTGTTGGTGATGCACTATGGATCGGCGGTTGTTTACCGTGACTCTCCCGATGTCCGCCAAACCACAGGGGCGCGGTCCTCTGCGCTTGGCGTTGCTCATTGCCTCAGTCCTGCTGGTGCTCTCGCAGCAGGTGCAGGCGCAGGATGCCGACGCGCTGGCGAAGAAGCTCTCCAATCCCGTCGCGGCGCTGATCAGCGTCCCGTTTCAATACACCTATGATGACGGCTACGCCAACGGAGGCTACCGACACACGCTCAACATCCAGCCGGTTGCGCCGTTTTCCATTGCCGAAGAATGGAATGTGATCTCCCGGACCATCCTGCCGCTGGCGTACCAGAAGGACGTGGTTCCAGGCACCGATCAGGCCGGCATGGGCGACATCACCCAGAGCTTTTTCTTCTCGCCGAAGGAGACCGGGTCCTCTGGCATCCTCTGGGGAATCGGGCCTGCCCTGCTGCTGCCTACCGGAACCGACGACCTGGGCGCCGACACCTGGGGTGCCGGGCCCACCTTCGTGGTGCTCAAGCAGGACAAGAGCTGGACCGTGGGCGCGCTGGTGAACCACATCTCGGACATTGCCGGCACCGGATCGGGCCGGCGCGACATCAGCAACACCTTTGTCCAGCCGTTTCTGGCCAAGGCGCTCCCCGGCGGCCGAACCCTGGCGTTCAACATCGAGTCCACCTATGACTGGAAGGCCAGCCAATGGACCGCCCCGCTCAACATCCAGTACTCCAGGGTGAGCAAGCTGGGTAGTCAGATGATCAGCTATCAAGGCGGCGTGCGCGCCTATCTGGATGGCCCGCGTGGCGGGCCGGACTGGGGGGTTCGGTTCACGGTCACGTTGCTCTACCCGAAGTAGAGTCGGCTCACCACCTTACGGAACGCCGACCATGCCACTGACCGACAAGCAACTAGCCATTCTGCGGGCCATCGAGGCGACCGATCCCGTGTCAGCGGACGATGCCACCTGGGCCGTCACCGAAGGTCTGGCGGTACAGGCCGAAGACAGCGATATCGACCTGACGTCTGCCGGCAAGGTCGCGTTGGGCGAGGCGTAGTACGGGTGCGCCTTTCGCGCGCACTGCATGCCGGCTGCACGCGCGCTCCACACCGCGCTGCCTACAGTGGTTGCCATTCCCCCGACGGCGCCGATAGCGTGAACCTGCAGACCTCCATGCCCCTTCCGCTTCCGCGCCGCCCGCTGCCGGACAGCTGCCAGTTCGAACTGCTGGATGTGAACGCGCTGCAGGACCCGTGCAGCGGGCGGATCGTGCACCTGTACTCGATGGTGGCGCGCTGCCTGTCCTGCGAGGCGGTGTTCAAGGCGCAGGAAGGCGATGGGTTCGTCAGCACCTCGGCCGCACGCGTGCTGCGCTGCCCCTCGGGGTGCGGCCAGCAGTCGCTCAGGGGTGCCGCGCTTCGCCAGTGGGGCGCGCAGGCAACGACCGGCTCTGGATCGACACGGCTTCAACAATCTGTTCCGGCGTAAACGCGCAATGCCCTTCGCCGGTGGGCGGTAGCGTCCTCGGCGGCGGCGTCGCGCCTGCCTTGGCGGCAAGCGCCGGGTAGATCGGCTCGAAGCGGGGCGTCACGGAAGGGTCATTGAGGTTGTACTGCAGCAGCAGCGGCCGACGCAGCGCGCCGGTCAGGGCCAGGTCGCGATCCAGCGTCGCCTTTGCTTCGGGATCCGCGGCAATGCGCCGTACGCCGGCGTTGAATGCCTTGTCGTCGCCGAAGCCTGCATACACCGTGTCCTTGTTGCTGACCGGAATGCCGCCGCTGATCTTGACCAGCTGCTGGAACACCAGGGCATGCAGGCTGATGGTGGCAGCCAGCTCATCCACCTTCAGCTCCAGGCGCTTCGCCAGTACTTCGGCTGCCTCCGGGCGGGACTGCACGGCAGCGGCGATGGCATCCACCATCACTCCCTGCGGTAACGTCGCAGCGGCAGGTGAGCCCAACCCGCCGTCCGGCAGCCCTTTTGCGCCAGGGAAGAAATACTCGAACGCCACCAGCGAGGTGAGCACTTCGGCGGCCAGCACATCGCCGGGCAGGTTGGCGCCACACATCGAGATGCCACCGGTGTAGTGCTCCGGCATCCGCTCCAACGTTCCGATCGCCACTGCGCCCCCCATCGAGAAGCCCAGGATCCAGCTGCGTTTCGTGTCTGGATGGTGGGCCACGAACTGCGCGCGCAGCCGCTCCAGATCATCGATGGCCCCGCGCACGGCCCAGCCCTGGTCGGCGTACCCACTCTGCGCCACCGCATAACCGGCCTTGACCAGCGCCTCGCTCCACGCGTTGCCCGGCCACGGGTCCGGACGCGGCGTGCCGACGGGCTCGAAGCCATGGGCGTACATCACCAGTTCGCCGTTCCAGTGGGCCGGAACGTCGATGCGCCAGGGCGCGCCCTGCAGCGTGCCCGTTTCGCTGTGGGTTTCCGGCGTCACCGGGGCCTTGGCCCAGCCCGGCGGAAGCAGCAGGGCGGTACACAGCCCCAGGCACAGCGAGACGGTCGCAGCAGTACGCATCCAGATCATCCTCGGTCAGGTGCCGGCGCAAGATCGACCAGCAGCGTGGGAATCAATTCGGAAACCGTGGGGTGGATCGGCACCGCCCAGCGCAGTTCATCCAGCGGCCGGTCGGCACTGATCATGTCGAGGATGCCGTGGATGGCCTCATCGCCGCCAGTGCCCAGGATCGCCGCGCCGAGAATCTTCCGGGTTTCGGCATCGGCCACCACCTTCATGAAGCCCTTGGTCTCGCCTTTCTCCACCGCACGGCCGACACGGGTCATGGGCCGCTTGGAGAACAGCAGGGGCCGGCCGGTCTTCACCGCCTCGGCCTCGGACATGCCGGCCCGGCCCAGCGGCGGGTCGATGTACAGCGCGTACCCGGGAACCCGGCTGCTCACCCGGCGGTCCTCCCCATCCAGCAGGTTGGCGGCCACGATCTCGAAGTCGTTGTAGGCGGTGTGGGTGAAGGCACCACGGCCATTGCAGTCACCCAGCGCCCAGACACCGGGGGCCGAGGTCTGCAGGTGGTCATCCACTTTGATGTAACCGCGCTCATCCCGGTCAATCCCTGCGCTGTCCAGCCCGAGGTCGTCCGTGTTGGGGCGGCGGCCAATGGCGATCAGGACGTGGCTTCCGGCCACCTCCGCGGGCCCGGTGGTGGTCTCGAAGGTCACCTCGATCCCGTCGTCGATCTTCCTGAAGGCAATCTTGTCGGCGCCGGTACGGACCTCGATGCCCTCATCTTCCAGGATGCCCCGCACCGCCTCGGAGACATCCGGGTCCTCGCGTGTGATCAGCCGGTCGGCCCGCTCGATGACGGTCACCTGCGCGCCGAACCGCCGGTACATCTGTGCGAACTCCAGCCCGATATAACTGCCGCCCACCACCAGCAGATGGGCGGGCAGGGCATCCAGCGCCACGATGCTGCTGTTGGTCAGGTAGGGAACGTCGTGCAGGCCCGGCATGTCCGGCACCGCCGCGCGGCCGCCCACGTTGACGAAGATGCGGGGGGCAGCAAGGCGCTCTCCGTTCACCGTGATGCTGCCCGGTCCATCGAAGCGGGCGTGGCCACGAATCAGTTCGACATTGGGCATGCCCGCCAGCCAGTCCTCATTACCTTTGCGCGAATCCATGATCACCTTGCGTGCGCGGGCCTCCACCACCTTCATGTCCACGCTCACCGTGCCCGTGGAAATCCCATACTCGGCACCCCGGCGGGCCATCTGCGCGGCATAGGCGCTGGCTACCAGGGTCTTGGTCGGCTTGCAGCCGGTATTGACGCAGGTACCGCCCACCAGATGACGCTCGATGATCGCCACGCGCATGCCCGCCGCGTCCAGCCGGCCGGCCAGTGATGGCCCAGCCTGGCCGGTGCCGATGATGATGGCGTCGAAGGCGCGGGCGGCAGCGGCGGGACCCTGGATGGAAGAGGGGTTCGACATGGGGAGACCCTTGTTGTGTGTACCAATGGCCATTCAATACACTCGTTGACGTGAGCGCCACGCACATCCGGCCCGGAGGCGCGGTGCCACTAGTATGATTTCTGCTCGATGGCCATGGAGAGGTAGCGTTGAACAAACTGATTGCAGGTGTGCTGTTTGCACTGATTCTCACCGGGTGTACCAAGACGCCTGAGTCCCCCGATTCCAAGTCCCTCGTCGATGCGTCGTTGACGGCCCCGCAGGTCCCGGCCAAGGCCTCGGCACTGGGTGGCCAACGCGGCGAAGGCGCGCCCTATGAAGTCGTTGGCAGCGAAGTCTGGAACGTTCCCGACCCGGTTTCCGGGCGGACGTACCAAGTGTTTGTTGCGCTGCCGCCCTCTTACGACGAGAGCCCCGACCGCAGGTATCCGGTTCTTTACGTGACCGACGCCGACTACGCATTTCCGTTGGTGCGGCAGATCGGCCGGCGCCTGAATGTGGAAGGCCCCAAGCTGGAAGAGTTCATCCTGGTAGGCCTGTCCTATTCGGTGGGTGACGATGGCATGACCAGCCGCCGGCGCGACTACACCCCGACACCCAATGGCCCCAGCAGCGCACCAGAAGACGCCGTGCACGGTGGCGCTGCACCCTACATTACCTATCTGCGCGAGCAGGTGCTGCCGTTCGTCGCCGGCCGCTACCGCACGGACGAAAGCCGGCGCCTCTTGCTGGGCCATTCCTACGGCGCGTTGCTGGGCAGCCAGATCCTCTTCACCGATCCGGACATGTTTGCGGGCTACATCGTGGGTAGTCCATCGTTCTGGTACGACCGCAATGTCATGTCGCGGTTCGAGAAGGACTATGCAGCCGCGCACAAGGATCTCAAGGCATCGGTGTACATGTATGTCGGAGAGCGTGAAGCGCCGGCCTTCGGCAACGACGCGGACATGGTGGCCGATGCGAAGAACATGCAGGCCGCGCTGCGCGCGCACAACTACCCGTCACTGCGCCTGCAGCTGGACGTGCTCAACGACGAGGACCACCTGAGCGTGGCCCCGCGCGGATTGACACATGGGCTCAAGTACCTGCTCGGCAAGCAGCCGGGCGGCTGACCGCCGTAAGAACCGCCGGCGCGGTCAGTACACGGCGGCCGGGTAGGGCACGCCGGTTGCCCGACAGGACTCGACGGCGTTGATCAACGCCGTAATGGGAAATGGCTTGGAGAAGAACGGCGCCCAGCGATGCTCGTCGGGCAGGGTGCAGGCGCTGCCCGAGGCGAACACATAGGGCACGCGGTCAGATCGCAGGCGGTCCGCCACCGGCAGGGTGGTGCCGTCTGTGACCGACAGATCCAGAATGGCTGCCTCGATCCGCCGCTCACTCGACAGGCAGGCAAGCGCGTCAGCGTTGGACCCAGCCAGCACCACGTCATACCCGGACATGTTCAGCACGTCCTGAAGCAGGCCAGCCAGTTCGGCGTCGTCTTCGACGACCAGCAGGGAGCCATGGACGGCGGGGTAATCGCTTGCGTGCGGCATGGGAAGGTGTGTTCCGGCAGAAGTACGCGCAACGCTACGGCGGGGCGCGTGACGGCACCGCGCCGAATCGCGTGAGGGCAGTGTCAATGCCGGCCCTGATGGACATCAGGGATTCGGGCATGCAGGGGTATAGTCGGACCCAATCTCACCGCAAGGATCAACGCCATGCCCAAGGGCTCGGATCTATTGGTTGCAGCGCTGGAGAACGAAGGCGTAGATCGCATCTTCGGCGTCCCAGGCGAGGAAAACCTCGACTTCCTGGAATCGCTTCGCAACTCCAGCATCGAGCTGGTCCTCACCCGCCACGAGCAGGCGGCCGCCTTCATGGCCGCCACCCACGGCCGCCTCACCGGCAGGCCGGGCGTCTGCCTGGCCACCCTCGGCCCCGGCGCGCTGAACTTCTCCACGGGCGCGGCCTACGCCCACCTGGGCGCCTGGCCGATGATCCTGATCACCGGCCAGAAGGCGGTGATGAGCGCCAAGCAGGCCCGGTTCCAGATCGTGGACATCGTGGCCTCGATGAAGCCGCTCACGAAAATGACCCGCCAGATCGTCAGCGGCGCGGCCATTCCGGCCACCGTGCGGGATGCCTTCCGCGTGGCCATGGAAGAGCGGCCCGGCCCGGTGCATCTGGAACTGCCGGAGGATATCGCCGGCGAAGAAGTGGAAGACGTGCCGGTCATCCCGGTCCACCCGCTGGAGCGCCCCATCGCCCACGCCGCCGCGCTCGACCGGGCAGCGGAAGCGATCCTGGCCGCCAAGCGGCCGCTGGTGATGATCGGCGCGGCCTGCAGCCGCCCGTGGCTGACCGAATCGCTTTCCACGTTCGTGGCGCGCACCCGCCTGCCGTTCTTCAACACCCAGATGGGCAAGGGCGCCGTCACCGGCGGGTCGAACCTGTACATGGGCACCGCCGCGCTTTCCGAAGGCGACTATGTGCACGAGGCCGTGGCGCGCGCCGACCTGATCATCGCCATCGGCCATGACACCGTTGAGAAGCCGCCGTTCCTGATGAAGGGCAAGGGCGGGCCCAAGGTCATCCATGTTGGCTTCCAGTCCGCCACGGTCGAACAGGTCTACCACCCGGATATCGAGGTGATTGGAGACATCGGCGCCACCGTGGATGGCCTCGCCGAGCGGCTGGAAGGCAAGGTGTCCGAAGACCAGGGCATGGTCGACCTGCGCCAGAAGATTCTGTCGCGCCTCAACGACCGGGCCGATGAGGACCGCTTTCCGGTCACCCCGCAGCGGCTGGTGCACGACGTGCGCGAGGCCATGCCCGAAGACGGCATCGTCTGTCTCGACAATGGCATGTACAAGATCTGGTTCGCCCGCAACTACCGCACCCACGTGGCCAACACGCTGCTGCTGGACAACGCCCTGGCCACCATGGGCGCGGGCCTGCCGTCGGCGATGATGGCTTCGATGCTGTACCCCAACCGGCGCGTGCTGGCCGTGTGCGGCGATGGCGGCTTCATGATGAACTCGCAGGAGATGGAAACCGCCGTGCGGCTGGGCCTGAACCTGGTGGTGATCATCCTCAACGACAGCGCCTACGGCATGATCCGCTGGAAGCAGGCCGTGGATGGCTTTGAAGATTTCGGCATGCGCTTTGGCAACCCGGATTTCGTGCGCTACGCCGAAGCCTACGGTGCCAAGGGCACGCGGGTAACCTCGGTTGAAGAACTGGTGCCCGCGATCGAAGCCGCCTTTGCCGGCGGCGGCGTGCACCTGCTGGACGTGCCGATCGACTACTCCGAAAACACCCGCGTACTGGTCGACGAGCTGCGCAACCGCACCCCCGATGTGGGCTGTGCGTAAGCGCCCCCGTTGCCCACTGAATACAAGGAACCCCACATGTTGACCGTAGTACAAGCCTTCGACCGCGCCCCGATCCAGGACGTTCCGTTCGATGACGCCGACGCGCTGGAGCGCAAGCTCGGCAATGCCGAACGCGTGTTCAAGGACCGCGACGGCTGGCTCAAGCCGCACCAGCGCATTGCCATCCTGCGCAGGCTGGCCGCCCTGATGGAAGCCAAGCGCGACCACCTGGCCCTGCAGATCGCGCGCGAAGGCGGCAAGCCGCTGCCCGATGCCATTGTCGAAACCAACCGCGCCATCGATGGCGTGCACAACGCCGCCGACGAGCTGCGCAACTTCGCCGGCCGCGAGATCCCGATGGGCCTGTCGGCAGCGGCGGAAAACCGCTGGGCGTTCACGACCAAGGAGCCGCTGGGCATCGTGGCTGCCATCTCGGCGTTCAACCACCCGTTGAACCTCATCGTCCATCAGGTTGCCCCCGCCATCGCGGTGGGGTGCCCGGTCATCATCAAGCCGGCCTCCACCACGCCGCTGTCGTGCCTGGAGTTCGTGGCAATGGTCCACGAGGCGGGCCTGCCGGAGCCGTGGTGCCAGAGCTTCATTCCGGAAGGCAATGAGTTGGCCGAAGCGCTGGCCACCGACAAGCGCGTGGCCTTCCTCAGCTTCATCGGCTCGGCGCGGGTGGGCTGGTCGCTGCATGCCAAGCTCGCCCATGGCGCACGCTCGGCGCTGGAGCATGGCGGCGTGGCGCCGGCCATTGTGGACCGCAGTGCGGACCTGGCCAGGATCATCGAGCCCATCGTGAAGGGCGGTTACTACCACGCCGGGCAGGTGTGCGTATCCACCCAGCGCATCTTCGTGCACAACGACATTGCCGAGGACTTCACCGAAGCGCTCATCGCACGCGTGGAGAAGCTGCGCACCGGCGATCCCACCCTGAAGGACACCGAAGTAGGCCCGCTGATCCAGCCGCGCGAAGCCGACCGGGTGGCCGAGTGGATCGACGAGGCAGTCAAGGGCGGGGCCAAGCTCGCTACCGGCGGCAAGCGCCTTTCCGAAACCACGTTGCAGCCCACCGTGCTGCTCAATCCAGCCGATGATGCACG
Organism: Stenotrophomonas sp. 22385; assembly: GCF_052045085.1. Taxonomy (NCBI): domain Bacteria; kingdom Pseudomonadati; phylum Pseudomonadota; class Gammaproteobacteria; order Lysobacterales; family Lysobacteraceae; genus Stenotrophomonas; species Stenotrophomonas sp. 22385. Next base: position 178,008 of record NZ_JBQEOG010000004.1, on the reverse strand, counting down.
GGTGACCACGCAGGAGATCTTCGGGCCGGTGGTGGCGGTGTATCGCTACAGCGAGCTGGACGAGGCCATTGCCAAGGCCAACTCGCTGCCCACCGCATTCCAGGCCAGCATCTTCGCCCAGGACATCGACGTGGCCATGCGCGCCGCCAACCGCCTGGATGCCTCGGCCGTGATGATCAACGACCCGACCGCGTTCCGCACCGACTGGATGCCGTTCGCCGGCCGCCGGGAATCGGGCTATGGCACCGGCGGCATTCCGTACACCATGCGGGACATGTCGCAGGAAAAGATGATCCTGATGCGCAGGAGCTGAGCCCAGGCCCGGAAACGGTATGTTTTCTGGGCGAAGCACAGTAGTTGTACGGGGGCGCAGGGGTAGGGCAGCTGGTGCAATAGCACAGCATCCGCCGCCCGCCTTGTTCTGGAGAGTCACATGCGCTTCCTGGCACTTGCGTCTTCCGTCACGCTCATCGTTGCAGCGCTCGCCACCGGCGGGTGCCAAACCACACCGCCGCCTGCTGAACCCTCAGCGCCTGCGCCCCGGTCGTTGCCGGGCCCCATGACAGCGGCTTCTGCTGCGGTGACGTTGCAGGGCCAGATCACCGCCATCGACACCCGCACCCGCGCGGTGACGGTCACCGGTGCCGACGGAAGCAGCCTGGACTTCATCGCGGGCGCCGACGTGCGCAACTTCAACCAGCTGAAGGTGGGCGACACGGTCACCCTGGACTACCAGGCCGCCGTCGCCCTGGACCTGCAGCCGGCAGGCAGTGCGCCGGTCGGCGTGACCAAATCGCAGGCGGGTACCGTGCCGATCCGCGGCGCCACGCCGGGTGGGGCGCGTTCGAACACCATCGAGATCGTCACCGAAGTGGCGGCCGTGGACCCGGTGGCCAACACCATTGCGCTGCGAGGGCCGCGTGGCAACACCCAGATCATCGCGGTGGAGCGCGAAGACCTGCGGGCCAAGCTGCCCAGCGTAAAGCGGGGTGACCTGCTGAAAATTTCCTACACCGAAGCCGTCGCGCTGGCCATTCGCCGCGATAGCCCCTGAAACAACGGCGGGGGAGGCACGGGGCAGGTGGGTGTACGCCTGCCCCGGTGGGGCACTTGACGGGCCAGTGGGTAGCCTTGACGATCGGCGCATTCAGCCTGCCGTCCAAGGATTGACCATGTCTGGCTTCATCGGTGACCTGTTGGAAGGCATTGTCGATTTCGTGACCGACATCTGGGTACTGCGTCGGCAGCGTGCCGCGAACGGCCGGCCGGCGAATTCGTGGGGTGAGGATGCGGCGGATACAGCTGTGTTCAATGCGTGGGTGATCGGCCTTTCGATCCTGGCCCTCGCTGCCGGCATGATCATGCTCTTCGTGCTCAAGCTGCCGCTTTGGATGAGTCTGGCGCCGGTAGTCGCGGGCGGGGTGTACGTGGGCTACCGTTGGATTGCGCTGACCCGCGCTTGATCGCGCACCGTGCGTCGGATGCGTCATGCGTTCGGTATTCCCGCTTTGCACGCCTGTGACGCGTTGAACGCCGCAGACGTGATCTGGTGCCGACGAAGACACGCCGCACCGCACGAAATTGCACGCAAACCGCCCATTCCACGACACATATAGATGGCGCCGATCAAACGCGGCCGATCAAAAGATCAAAACAACTTCCGCTATGCTCACGTTCGCGACATGGTTGAACCTCGGAGCGTAAGAACTCCCACAGTACGAAGCAACTTGGACGTAACATGTCGGGAGGGTGACGAAATACAACACCTTCGCGGGAATACGTCGCGCCGGACTGTGCGGTTCTTAACCTCCCGACTCCCTCGCCATCCCGGCGAGGGACGCTCCCTAACGGAGGTTCCACCATGTCCAGCCATTCCACCGACGCATCTTCCAGCGCAATCGCCAGTCAAAAGCTCTGGTGGCGTAAGCCCAAAAGCGTCATGACCAACGCGCTCCACCACGACGGCCTGGTGACCTTTCCCGGCTGCCCGCCCATTCCTTGCCTCAAGCTGCGCGGGCTGTGGATTCACGCTCTCGGCATCGAACCTGGCACCCGGTTGTATGTTGAAACAAGGCCGGGCGTCATCATCCTCTCGGTTGATCAAGCTGGCGTCACCGACATGCCTTCGGTGGCGTATCGCAAAGCTGTGCGCACTCCCGTCATGCTTGATAAGCAATGAGCACGTCCAGCATCGTTCACAGCTGAGACTGGCCGCACAGAACAGCGATCTCGCGATCCGCAGAACTCGATGCGAACGTACACTCTTCGTCAAGAAGAACCTCGGCTCACACGCCGAAGCAGGGCGAACAATGACAAAGACATCAAGCGGACCGGCCCCTAAAACACCAGCCGAGCGCGCACCAACCCACAAGGCAAAGAAGGCTGCGCGCGGAGCGGCTGCGGCACCCGGCACGGCAAGTGCCAAAGCCGGCGCGGAAGCGCCGGCGTCCAGGCGAAAGAGCTCGGCGCCGAAATCCTCTCTTGCACTGGCCGGGCCAGTGAGAGGACACACCAGCACGTTCCCGCTAAGAAAATTCCGCGTCTATGGATGCAGTCTGACCAAAGCCCAGCGCATCAGTGCTGTCTTCTCAGTAATGAAAAGGAAATAGCCTGGACTATGATTACGTCAGGGATTGACGCGAGCTGCGCGAACCACGTCTTCATCAACTGTCCGTTCACAGATGACTTCCGGCCCCTTTTCCAATGCGCGATCTTCACTGTTCTTCTGTGTGGGTTCTTGCCACGATCGGCGCTGGAGGCTGGGGATGGCTCTGAAGTTCGAATGGACAAGATCACGCGCCTGATCAAATAGTCGCAGTACAGTATTCATGACCTATCCGCTGTCCAGCTTGATTCCTTCAACGATCTGCCGCGCTTCAACATGCCATTTGAATTGGGAATGGTCATAGGCTCGAAGCGCTTCGGCGGAAAGCGGTTTGCAGGTCGCTCGGCGTTGATCATGGAACATACGCGATTCGCTTCACAGAAGTGCCTGTCCGATATAGCCGGGCAGGATCTGTCGGCCCACAACGGCGCGCCTCGTCGCATCTCTCGCATCATCCGCACGTGGCTGACCCAGGAATCAAGACGAAACGACATCCCGGGTGACCAAAGAGTGTTCGGTGCTTACGAAAAGTTCGCGGCAGAGCTACCGTCCATCTGCTCGTCCCGAGGCTTGGAGTACGAAGGACTGAGCTATCCCGACTTCCTCGGCTTGGCGCAAGTGTGGATCAATGCGCATTGATGAGTTCCGGATCAGGTCCTTGCCGCCCCGTAACACTGGATGCTACGCCATCTCCACCACCACCTTGCCCTTGGTCCGCCCGCTCTCCACATAGGCCAGCGCACCCCGGGTATCCTGGAAAGGGAAGACCCGGTCGATGACCGGGCGGATGGCACCGGACTCCACCAGCGAGGTGATCTCGCTCAGCTGACGCCCGTCGGCGCGCATGAACAGGAACGTGTACGCCACGCCCCGCTGCCTGGCTTTGCTGCGGATGCCACGGCTGAGCAGGCGCAGTATCTGCTTCAGCGGCCAGGCAAGCCCGCGCGCCACGGCAAACGCGGGAGTGGGCGGTCCGGAGATGGAGATGAGATGTCCGCCCGGCTTGAGGATCTGCAGCGAGCGGGTCAGTTCATCCTTGCCCAGGCTGTTGAGCACCACATCGTAGTCGCGCAGTTCAGTGGCGAAATCCTGCTGTTTGTAATCGATGACGACATCGGCGCCCAATGCCTTCACCCACTCGACGTTGGCCGTACTGGTGGTGGTGGCAACGAAGGCGCCCAGATGTTTGGCCAGCTGGATCGCCACGGTACCGACGCCGCCGGAGCCGGCCTGGACGAATACCTTCTGACCGGGCTTGATCTGGGCGGTTTCGACCAACGCCTGCCATGCGGTCAGCGCGACCAGCGGCAGTGAGGCCGCCTCCACCATGGTGAGATTGCTGGGCTTGAGCGCAACCGAGGCGGCGTTGACCGCGATGAACTCGGCAAACGTCCCGATGCGATCATCATCGGGACGCGCATACACTTCATCGCCTGGTTTGAAGTGGTGCACCCCTGCACCCACACTGACCACCGTGCCGGCCATATCGTTGCCAAGGATCAGCGGCAGGCGATAGGGCAGGATCAGCTTGAACTCCCCGGTGCGGATCTTGGTGTCCAGCGCATTGACGCTGGCCGCATGCACGCGGATGAGGACATCATCATCCCGCAGCGAGGGCTCTGGGGCGTCGCCGATGCGGCCGGTCTCCTTCTTGCCATAGCGGTCGATGAGGAAGGCTTTCATGCGCGGTGTGCTTCTGGATGAGGGGTGGCGTCGGGCTGCGGGGCAGGGAGGGTGGCGTCGTTCGGTCAGGGCTTCACTCGGCGGGGCGATAGCGTTCCGCCGCCTGCGCCTGCCGGATGTCCGAGAGCAGGCCCTGGCGGGAGGCATCCAGCGTGTCCCAGCGTTCGGCAGCATGCAACGGCGGAATGGTGACGTTTTCGCGGCGATCGAAGCCGACCAGGGCGGCATCGACCAGCTCGCCGACATCCATCACTTCCGGCAACGTGTTGATGTCGATGCCGGCACGCTCCCAGATCTCGGTGCGCGTGGCGGCAGGCAACACGGCCTGCACGTAGACGCCCTTCGGCGCCAGCTCCAGGCTCAGTCCCTGCGACAGGAACAGCACGAAGGCTTTGGACGCACCGTACACGGACATGCCGAACTCCGGCGCCAGCCCAACCACCGAACCAATATTGATGATCGCGCCTTCGCCGGCGTTGGCCAGGCGCGGTGCGACGGCCGCGGCGAGGCGGGTCAGGGCCAAGGTGTTCAGTGTGATCAGCTGTTCGATGCGGTCGGCCGACTGCTCGGTGAAGCCGCCGGATTGAGCGACGCCTGCATTGTTGATCAGGATGCCGATGCGGGCATCGTCGCGCAGGCGGGTTTCAACATTAGCCAGGTCGCTGCGCTGGGTGAGATCGGCCGGAAGCACGTCGATGGCAACGCCGGTGTCGTGGCGCAGGCGCTCGGCCAGTGCGTCCAGCCGCCCCTTGTCGCGCGCGACCAGTACCAGATCGTGGCCGCGGCGAGCAAAACGTTCGGCATAAACGGTGCCGATGCCGCTGGAGGCGCCGGTGATGAGGACAGTAGGCAGGCTCATGGTGTGTCTCTTGAAATGTGATGGGCGAACGGGGACGCAGCGCGGCGCTGGCCGCACGGTTACTGCGGGAGCGTTTCGGTGAGGGCGGGGTAGTCGGTGTAGCCTTCCGCGCCACCGCCATACAGCGTGGCCGGGTTCAAGGCGTTCAAGGGCGCGCCGGTCTTCAAGCGTTCGACCAGATCCGGATTGCTGATGAAGGCACGGCCAAACGCGAACAGGTCGGCCTTGCCAGCGGCGAGATGCGCGTCGGCCAGTTCCAGGTCATAGCCGTTGTTGGCCAGGTAGGTGCCGCTGAAACGGCGGCGCAGGCCGTCGAAATCGAACGGGGCGACGTCGCGCGGGCCGCCCGTCGCGCCTTCGACCACATGCAGGTAGACGATGCCGAGCGCGCTGAGCTGATCGACGATGTAATCGTACTGGGGCTGCGGGTCGCTGAGGGTTGCGATGGCGTTGGCCGGAGAGACCGGCGAGATGCGCACGCCGGTGCGATCGGCGCCGATCTCAGCAGCCACCGATGCAGCCACCTCCAGCAGCAGGCGCGCACGGTTTTCGATCGAACCGCCGTAGGCGTCGGCGCGCTGGTTGGCGCCGTCCTTGATGAACTGTTCGAGCAGGTAGCCGTTTGCACCGTGGATTTCGACACCGTCGAACCCGGCGGCAATCGCATTGGCGGCAGCCTGGCGGAAATCGTGGACGATGGCGGGTAGCTCGTCGATCTCCAGGGCGCGCGGATCGGACACATCAACGAAGCCGTTGTGGACGAAGGTCTTGGTCTGCGCGCGGATCGCCGATGCGGACACGGGCGCGGCGTTGCCCGGCTGCAGGTCCACATGCGAGATGCGGCCCACGTGCCACAGCTGCACGAAGATGCGTCCGGCGCGTGCGTGCACGGCTTCGGTGACCGTGCGCCAGCCATCAATCTGATCCTGCGTGTAAAGCCCTGGGGTGTCCTGGTAGCTCTGGGCCTGCGCCGAGATCTGGGTCGCCTCGGTGATGATCAGGCCGGCAGAGGCGCGCTGTGCGTAGTAGGTGGCGGCCAGCGGGCTGGGCACCAGACCGGCACCGGCGCGGTTGCGCGTCAGTGGCGCCATCACGATACGGTTGGACAAGGTAAGCGGGCCAAGGGGATAAGGCTGGAAGAGCGGCGAAGTCGTCATGGGGGGGGGCAGGGTCGTGATCGTTGTGGGGTGACAAAGGCGGGCCAGCAGTGTCGCCGGCTGCAGGGTTTAATGATGATGACCGTAATCTTAGATGTCAATGGATTGATGATGACAATAATCTATCCGTGATAAACTCCGGATCCAGCAAGGCAGAGCATCAAGAGACAACCCGTATGAAGGTCACCAAGGCGCAGGCCCAGGCCAACCGGGCGCACATCGTCGACACCGCATCCACCCTGTTCAGGGAACGGGGCTACGACGGTATAGGCGTGGCAGACCTGATGGCGGCCGCGGGCTTTACCCATGGCGGCTTCTACAAGCACTTCGGGTCCAAGGGCGACCTGATGGCTGAGGCGGCGAGCTGCGGCTTTGCGAAATCGGCCCTTGCCGCCGCCGACATGGATGCGGCGAGCTTCATGAGCTACTACCTGTCCCGCCAGCACCGTGACACGCCAGGCCAGGGCTGCACCATGTCAGCTCTCGCTACGGACGCGGCGCGGCAATCGGATCAGGTCAAGGCAGCTTTTGCAGCCGGTATCGAGGCGCAGCTGGCCGTATCTCGATATCCAGAAGGCCAAGGAGACAGCCTCACACCCGGGCAGTTGCGTGCGCGGCGTATCGCCTTGATGGCCCAAGCGGTCGGTGCGCTGGTGTTGTCCAGGGCCTGCCCGGACGACTCACCGCTGGCGGACGAGATCCTGGATGTGTGCCGGGCAGACGTGCTGGCGCGGCTGTCGGGTGTACCCAACGGCTGACGCGTGCCGCTGTCTGCCTATCTCCCCAGCGCAATCGACCAGGTCAGAAATGCGGCCCAGGCCGGGAGGAAAAACAGCGTCCATCCCGCAAGCTGACGGAACCCGCGGCGGCCGAACACAGCGACCAGGAGCGCGAATGCCGGGCCCAGCACGCCGATCTCGATCAACAGGTTCCGCCAGAGATAGTAGTTGTCGAACGCCAGCGATCCAGCACTCGGAAGGACGCCGGTCGGAATGCTGACTCCGCCATCGAGAGGCCAGAACAGCGGAACAGGGCCCGCCCGCGTGGGCGGCTGATGGTGGCCGTGTGTGGTGGAGGTGAAGCCTCAGCCGAAGCGGGCAGGGGATCACGGCGCTCCATGGGCAGGACCAGCTGTAACAGCACCGGCACCTGAATCAGTCTCGCGGCATGTAAGCTCTACGGCCCGGAAGATATCTGCATCCTGCACGATGCGCTCGAACTGGGGATGGCCAAACCAGAAGCCCTGCATCAGGCTGATCCCAAGATCAGAAAGGCAGTGCGCCTCATCGCTGGTTTCTATCCCTTCGGCAATGACATCGATACCCAGCTGCCCGCACATGGCCATCACACCCGCCACGATCGCCCGCCGCGAGGGGCTCTGGTCGATTCCCCGAACCAAGGCCATGTCCAGCTTGACGATGTCGGGCTGGAAATCGGCGAGCAGGTTCAGGCCGGCAAAACCCGCGCCGAAATCATCGATGGCCGTCTTGAATCCAATACGCTTGTACTCGTTCAGGATCTCAGCCAGCCACTTTCCGTCGCTGATCCGCTCACCCTCCACGGTTTCGAAGATGATGCGCTCCACCGGAAATTTATGCCGAGCCGCCGCCTGGAGTGTGGAGCGTATGCAGACCTCGGGCCGGTAGATCGCGTTTGGCAGAAAATTGATCGAAAGCGCGGACTGCATCTGCAGCTGCGACGCGATCCGGATGGCCTTCTCACGGCAGGCCTGGTCGAACGAGTATCGATTCTCCGGCGTGATACGGGGCAATACTGAACCTGCGGGTTCGCCGGCCGGGCCGCGTACCAGCGCTTCGTGGGCGAATACCCTGCGGGCACGCACATCTACGATAGGCTGGAACGCGTAACTGAATTCGAACGGCAAGGGATCTGCGTTGCGGCAACGTCCACAGCCGGCGCGCAGATCGGTGGGTGTCATGCGGTTGATTCCGTGTCCGTGTTGGGGCCACGAGCATAAGGCAATGCCCATCAGGGCAATGTGGACGCCTCGCCTGGCGTGTCGGCCACGTGAACGCAGGCCTCGGCGCCATTGCCCATGCCGCAGGCCAGCTGCAGCGCCTCACGCGCCGCAGGCAACCGCCCGGCGGTGCGCAGTGCAGACGCCACCGCAGTGCAGAAGGCGGCGCTGGGCTGCTCGCGGCACAACAGGGCCACTTCGTCCAGCTGCTCATCGGGCAGGGTGGGTTCGCTGGGCATGTCCTTGGCCAGCTCGAACGCCTTGCCGACCCCCTGTATGCGCTCCGCATTGTCAGCCTGGCGGCAGGCCCCGGCATCGAACGCAGCATCGTCTTGCTGGCACACGTTCGGGCTGCTGGACGGGATGCTGTCGTCGGCCATGACCGTTGCGATTGCCCACTCGCTGCGTGCCATGAAATTGTAGTTCTCGATCAGACGCGTGCAGGCGGCCGGGATGCCCTCTCGGCACCATTGCCGGTAGCTGTCCACGCCGGCCCAGGACATTTGGCGCATGCAGCTGGCCACATCGGCACGGCAACTGTCCGGCGCGAACGTCGGCTCTGCCTGGCAGGCGGCCTCGCTGTCGAGCGTGTAGTGGTCCGTGTCGTCCTCGAGGTTGCGGCCATCGGCGCTGATCGACAGGGTCGCCATGCTGCGATCAACCAGGTTGGCTGTGAGCAACTGGTCGCCGTCGCGTTGGAGGTGATACGGCTCGGCGGCTTGGCCGGGCAGTTGGCGTTGCCCTTGCGCCGCGCTTTCCACCCGCAGTACCGCGCCACTATCCGCGTTCTTGTAGGTGCCACAGCGCAGCGACTGTGCGGCGGCGGGAAGGGACAGTGCAGCCGATGCAGCCAGCACGGCGAACAGGGCAATGCGCCTGCGGCGCAGGCGGTGTGAGGCAACAGCAGGGGGCACGGCATCATCCTTGAACGGAAATCAGAGCGCGTCGCGGGTTCGTGTCGGCACCGCACTCGCGTACGGCGCCGCAGTTACCCTTATCGGCTGCCGGCAGGATAGGGCGTCCGCGCAAAGATGCCAAGGATCAGTGAGATTCCGTGATCGGCGCCATCAGCCAGGCACTGTAGCCTCAGCCATCTTGGTGATCGCATCGTCAATGGTGAACGTGTTTGGCTTCTGGATCGGCGGGAATTCCTTGAACGTCTCCGCAAACGCGGCCGCAGCGTCCTGCGCGAGGAAGAAGAAGTAGCCGGTATGCATGTACCAGTCCCAGTAGCTGTTGGACGTGATGTCGGCGAACTCGAACGGGTCCGTGCGGAGGTTGAACAGCTTGGGCACGCGCAGCCGCGTGAACGGCTCTGCCCAAACTTCAAGCGTGCCCTTTGAGCGCTGTTCAAGGAACACGAACTTCCAGTTGTCGTAGCGCAGCGCCAGGATGTCCCCGTCATCGCTGATGTAGAAGAACAGCTTGCGCGGACCGTCAGGGTCCTTGCCGGTGATGTGCTCCAGAAGACTGCTGCCGTCGATGTGATTGCGATAGGTGCGGCCGATTGCCTGATAGCCCGCCTTGAGCTTGTCCACGATGTCAGGAGCCCCGGCCATCGCCAGGAAGGTCGGCAGCCAGTCATGGTGCTGGACGATGGCATTGGATACCGAACCGGGCTCGACCTGGCCGGGCCATCGCACCAAGAGCGGAATCCGAAAAGCGCCCTCCCAGTTGGTGTTCTTCTCGCTGCGGAACGGTGTGGTGCCGCCGTCGGGCCAGGTGTTGCGGTGCGGTCCATTGTCGGTTGAATACATCACCAGGGTGTCTTCGGCCAGACCGAGTTCATCGAGGTAATCGAGCACTTCACCCACCAGCTTGTCGTGGTCAACCATCGTGTCGTGGTAGTCCGACTGCCAGCGGCCTGCCTGGTCTTTGCTCTCCGGCTTGGGGTGGGTGATGAAGTGCATGTGGGTGGTGTTCAACCATACGAAGAAGGGCGTGTCGCTCTCATCCGCGCGCCGCATGAAATCCTTTGCCGCCTCGGCAAAATGGTCATCGATGGTTTCCATGCGCTTGCGGGTCAGCGGCCCGGTATCCTCGATCTTCTGGCGCCCCACGCGGCCCCACCGTGGCTCCTCGGTGGCGTCATCCTCAGCGGTCGCCCAGCTGTGGATCACCCCGCGCGGCAGGAAGCGGTCGCGGAAGCGTTTGTCCGTGGGGTAGTTATGGTCCTCGGGGTCTTCCTCGGCGTTGAGGTGGTAAAGATTGCCGAAGAACTCATCGAACCCATGGTTGGTGGGCAGCATGTGGTTGAGGTCGCCCAGGTGGTTCTTGCCGAACTGGCCGGTGGCGTAGCCCTGCTCCTTCAGCAGGGCGGCAATGGTGACGGCCTTGTCGGTCATGCCCACCGGTGCCCCGGGCATGCCAACCTTGGAAAGCCCCGTCCTCAGCACGCTCTGGCCGGTGATGAAGGAGGAGCGCCCCGCCGTGCAGCTCTGCTCGCCGTAGCTGTCGGTGAACAGCATGCCTTCGCGTGCGAGCCGATCAATGTTTGGGGTCTGGTATCCCATCAATCCCCGCGAGTAGCAGCTGAGGTTGGTGATCCCGATGTCGTCACCCCAGATGACGAGGATGTTGGGCTTCTTGGCGGTACTTGACATGGCTGTTCCGGGGCAGGGACTGGTGGCCAGAATGTTCGGGCGGGCCAAGTGTCGACAACCGTGTTTCTACTGGCCTGGGCTCAGTAAGTCTTCGCCCCGCCAGGTCTGAGCGGGTGGACCCAGAACGATCTCGCTAATCGCCATCGAGGGCGTAGGCCGCATGCACCAACGCCAGGTGACTCAAGCCCTGTGGTGTGTTGCCCAGCCCCTGCTCAGCCTGCGGGTCCCACATCTCCGACATCAGGCCCACGTCGTTCTGTACCCGAGCCAACAACGATTCGAACAACCGCGTAGCTTCGTCCGCTTCGCCCAGCAGGCCGTAGGCTTCCACCATCCAGAACGCGCAGCTGATGAACGTGCCCTCGCTCCCTTGCATGCCGCTGTAGCGCCAAAGCAGGTCACCGCTCTGGTCCGACAGCTCGCGACGGATCGCCTCGCGGGTGGAGACAAATCGCGCCCGGCGCACCTCGGCAAGCCCGAAGCGCGACGCCAACATCAGGCTGGCGTCCAGCCGGTCATTGCCGGCGTGCATTACGTAGCTTTGCCGGCCTTCGTCCCAGCAATGCTCGTCGATCCACTCCAGGACGCGTTCCTTCTCGCGCTTCCAGCGTGGAAGCCGGGCAGTGGTGATGTGTCCCTGCTCGGCCAGCTCGCAGGCGCGTCGCAGCGCCATCCAGCACTCCACTTTCGACATGGTGTAGTGCTGCGGGTCTTCCAGCTCCCAGAAGCCGTGGTCCTCCCGCATCCAACTGTCGGCGCACTCGTCGGCCAGCTCGAACAGCAGGCGCGCAGTGGCCGGGTCCAGAACGTGGCCGGCGGCGACCATCCGGCTTGCCATTTCCAGTACGTCGCCATAGGCACAGGTCTGCAACTGGTCAGTAGCGGTGTTGCCGATACGCACCGGTTGGCTGTTCCGATACCCGGGCACATCAATGTAGCGTTCCTCTTCGACGCGATCGCCTCGCAGCGTATAGCAGGGCGAGAGACCCGGTCGATGTCGGCCAATGGTGGTCATCAGCCAGCTGAAGCCGGCCTTGGCGTCGGGCAGGGCGCCCGCGCGAAGGAAGGTCTTGATCACGTAGGCCGCGTCGCGCACCCAGGCATAGCGATAGTCCCAGTTCTTGTCCCCGCCCATGCGTTCGGGCAGCGAGGCGCTTACCGCAGCAGCAATGGCGCCGGTGGGAGCAAACCACAGGAACTTCAACGCCAGTGCTGATCGGATCACCTCTGCATGGCGGCTTGCATGGCAGTGCAGATCGTCCACCCATTCACGCCATTCCCGGTCAGAACGGTCAATACGGGTGTCGATGTCGGCCAAAGGTGGGACGGGGAGTACTTCGTCCTGGGAGACCAGCAGTGCAATGACTTCCCGGCGCCCCGCAGCAAGCCTGAGACTGCCACGTACTTCACGGTCGTCGCAGTTATCGATCTCCACCCTCTCAGAATGGCGCAGCATTGTCATTACGGGGCCGGCATGATGCACGCGTCCATTGGGGGTGTCGCTCATCCAAGGCGTGCAGGTACCGGCACGGGTGCCAGGCTGGTAAAGCAGATCGAAGGTAACTTCCCCCTCGATGCCTTCCACCCGGCGAGCGAGCTCCGACCAAGGCAGCCGACCGGCGGGGCCGCTGTTTAGCGACTCGGTCACGCGAGCCAGGCCGGTCGCGGTGCGGACGACAGTCTCCAATACGTTACTGTTATCACGGTAGCGCCGCTGGACCTGCTGAGTGTCCCGGGCCTGCAGGACAAAGCGACCGCCGGCAGGGGCATCCAGCAGACGGTCGAGCAATGGGGGAGCGTCCATGCAGGGGGCGCACCACCAATCAATGCTGCCATCCGGCGCGATGAGCGCGCTTGAGCGCCCATCGCCGAGCGCGGCATACGCGTGGATGGGCGCATACCCGTCCGGGTCTCGCTCCACGCGCACCTTGTCGATATCTCCAGCCCCAGCGGTCACGGCAGCAGCATGCCGCTGGTGGCGCTCAGTACCCCCTCATCAATACGGGTCATTTGGTCGGCCAGGAGATCAGAGGGTGACGGCGCCGCCGGAGATGGTGAGCAGCGCTCCGGAGGTGTAGCTGGCGCTGTCGGCCGCGAGCATCACGTACGCAGAGGCCAGCTCGGCCGGCTGGCCGGGACGACCAAAGGGCGTCTGGCTGCCGAACTGCTCGACTTCTTCCGCAGCCATCCCGGCTGGAATGAAAGGCGTCCAGATCGGGCCGGGTAACACCGCGTTGACACGAATTCCTTTCTCGGCAAGAAGACCGGCCAGACCGATGGTCAGGTTGGCGAGCGCGCCCTTGGTGGCCGAATAGGGAAGGATGTTGGGCGTGGGCTTCTTGGAGTTGACCGACGCGGTATTGATCACCGAACCTCCATCCTCCAGATGTGGCACGCACAGGCGGGTGAGATTGAACACGGCATGCACGTTCGTCTCGAATGTTCTGCGCCAGTCCTCCAGGGTGATGTCGTCGAATGACTCGTAATAGCGCTGGTACGCAGCGTTGTTCACCAGGATGTCCAAGCCGCCGAGTTCGGCCGTGACCTGCTTGATGAGCGCCGCAGCCTGCGCGTCGTCGCTTATGTCGCAGGGGCACAGGACGGCTTTCTGGCCCGCCGCTTCGATCAGGGCGCCAATGCGGGCGGCATCCTTCTCCTCCCCCTCAAGGAACGCAATCGCTACGTCCGCCCCCTCGCGGGCGTAGGCGATGGCCACTGCGGCACCGATGCCACTGTCGCCGCCGGTGATCAGAGCTTTCTTTCCCCTGAGAAGGCCGTGGCCAACGTAGCTGTCCTCACCATGGTCCGGCCGAGGATCAAGCTTGTCAGTCTTCCCAGGAAAGGACTGCTGCTGGGCTTTGAAGGGCGGTTTTGGATAGTTGGGCACGGGCATGGGCTGAGCCTCCAGGGGGTTGAAGAACGGCCAGTGTGCGGTCGGGATGGTAAACGTCGCGGCCCAGCGGTGTAGATGTGATGTGCAGGCTCAGGGGCATGCTGCAGATGTGGAGCGGTCCTGTTCGCCCATTCTTCACTGGAGCATCGCTTAGCGGCAATGCCTCGATCGCTAGGGTGTCTTTCCTCCAACCGAAAGAGTAGAAACCGATGGCCGAAATCAAAGAAAACCTGATGGACTGGCTGCGTGACGCACACGCGATGGAACAGCAAGCGGAAACCATGCTCAAGGGGCAAGCGTCCCGCATCGAGCACTATCCTGTTCTGAAGGCCCGCATCGAAGAGCACATTCAGGAAACGATCGGCCAGCGCGAGCTGCTGGAAGGCTGCATCAAACGGCTGGGCGGTTCGCCCTCCACCATCAAGGACGTCATGGGCAAGATGGCTGCATTCGGCCAGGCGGTTGGTGGGATGACTGCATCTGACGAGATTGTCAAAGGGGCAATGGCCGGTTACGTGTTCGAACATTTTGAAATCGCGTCTTACACCGCCCTCATCGCTGCAGCAAAGACAGCGGGTGACGCCGAAACCGCGCGGGTTTGCGAGGAGATTCTGGTGCAGGAAGAGGCAATGGCGGAATGGCTGGCCGCTCACCTCCCGGAAATCACAGAAGAGTTCATGGTTCGCGACGCCACGCCAGGTGTCGAGGCCAAGAAGTAAGTCCTGAAATCAACCGTCCCATCGGAGCGTGCTATGCCCTCCGATGGGTCTGACGGTTCTTGTAAGTCCAGCAACGCCAGAACTCGTGGACAGCCGGCACGCCGGTCAGGAACAGGGTCGGCAGAAAGGCGAACAGCCACAGAGCCAGCGGTCTGGGGTGCAGCATGAATGGGGAGCCATAAGCCTCGCTGGGCATCGACCAGTAAATGGCCCCTGCCGCTATCCACGGGGCGATATCCAGAATGCTGTGGACGTGCTGCTCCAGAGGCTGGATGGCGCGCTTGGGATATGCAACGCGCGTATCCCAGTAGCCTGTCACTGCGTGCAGGGTCACCAGCGCAAGGAGCAAGGCGAAAACAGCCGGCGAAGCTTGAAAGCTGAGCCACAGCGTTGCCGCCAACCCGAGGATGGCGATCTGGACCAGATGCAGTCTGGACTCCCGCAGGCCTGAAGTGGATTCGATGCTGCTGGCTCAATGGAGCGAGAAATCCAAGGCTCCGGCGATTAACCAGACCAGATACAGGATATGCCAGATCAACATGTTCCATCATGATCAGGGGCGCCAGGAAACAGCACTTGAATGGGGTCTGACGTTCATGGTCAATCTGATGCCGACCGCAGGTCGATCAACTGGCAGGGTAGGCCACAGCACTGCAAGGTGGTGTGTTCGTCTTAGTGTCGAGATTTGACGGGTCATTGACGCAGTCCTGACGCGGCGTGCCCTCGCCGCGGCGGATAGTCCGCGGACGAAACCCATTCCTGACACGAGAATTCACCATGACCGATGACAAGAAGAACTCCGGTAGCCCGGACCGGGACCGCATCAACGTCAACGAAGATTACGAGCTCCGGTATTGGACCAAGGCCTTGGGCGTCAGCGCCGAAGAGCTCCGAGCGGCGGTCAAAGCCGTTGGCCCAACAGCAGCGGCCGTGCGTGACCACCTTGGCAAGTAGCACGGAGTAGGGCATGTCCCTCACCGAGTACCGCCGCAAGCGGAGCTTCGACAAGACCAAAGAGCCAGAGCCAGGGAAGACGCTGCCATCCGGGCAACGGGCGATCTTCGTGGTGCAGCTTCACCACGCCAGCCGCCGGCATTACGACTTCCGGCTTCAGGTGGGTGACGCGCTCAAGAGCTGGGCCGTTCCCAAGGGACCGAGCTATGACCCGAAGGTCAAGCGCATGGCGGTGGAGGTAGAGGACCATCCCGTGGATTACGCAGGCTTCGAAGGTGAGATTCCGAAGGGGCAATACGGCGGCGGCCATGTCGCCCAGTTTGATCACGGTGTGTGGGCCACCTCGGGTGATCCGGAAGCCCAGCTGGCCAAGGGGCATCTACGGTTCGAGTTGTTCGGCACCAAGCTCAAAGGCGGTTGGCACCTGGTCCGCTCGGGCAAGCCAGCCAGGCGGCCGCAAT
This sequence comes from Stenotrophomonas sp. 22385, assembly GCF_052045085.1. NCBI lineage: Bacteria > Pseudomonadati > Pseudomonadota > Gammaproteobacteria > Lysobacterales > Lysobacteraceae > Stenotrophomonas > Stenotrophomonas sp. 22385. Next base: position 162,096 of record NZ_JBQEOG010000004.1, on the reverse strand, counting down.
GGCTCCTGTTCAAAGAGGACGATGCCTTCGCGAGCGATGTGGAGGCGGATGACCTGCTGGGTGACGTCACCGCACCGCCTCCGGAAGATCTGAAGCGGGCAGGGGCCGGCAAGGCCCAAAAGAAAAAGCTCACAGCCGTCGCATTGCCAAAGATGGGCGGTCGCAAGAATTGGGCGAAGAAGGCCGCCGGGCTGACCAAGGCCAGGAAGGCCATGCCGCCAGACGGGCCCTTCGAACCGCAGCTGGCCAAGCTCGGTGAGTCCCCACCCCAAGGTGAGCACTGGGTGCATGAGATCAAGTGGGATGGCTACCGCATACTGACCACCATTGCCGACGGCCAAGTGCGCCTCTGGTCACGCAATGGGTTGGAATGGACCGAAAAGATTCCCGAAATCAGAGATGCCGTTGCAGCCCTTGGGCTGAAGTCGGGGGCGCTGGACGGGGAGCTCATCGCCGGCAACGGCACGAAAGAGGACTTCAACCTCCTCCAGGCCACTTTGTCCGGAGAACGGCAGGGCACGTTGGCGTATGCCTTGTTCGATCTGCTGCACATTGATGGAATAGACGTAGCCGATGCACCCCTTCTGGAGCGTAAGGAACTCCTCCAGGAGCTGTTGGAGGGGAACCCCGGGCACCTGGCTTACAGCTCCCACATCGAGGGCGATGGGGAATCGGCCTTCCAGCTTGCCGGCGAGCGCCACTTTGAAGGCATCATCTCAAAGCGTGCGGACCGGGCCTACCACGGCGGCCGCAGCGAGGATTGGAAGAAGACCAAGCAGCTGGCCAGCGATGAATTTGCAGTGGTGGGTTATACCGCTCCCAAGGGTAGCCGCTCGGGCTTTGGGTCGCTGCTCTTGGCCAAGCCTGACCCGAAGCACGGGTGGCTCTATGTCGGCAGGGTAGGTTCGGGCTTTTCCGACGTACTGCTTAAAGAGATAGGCCAGCTGATAGGCCGAGCCGGAGGAAAGACGCCTACCGCCTATGTTCCGACCAAGGACACCGACCTCCGCTCGGCCACGTGGTTTGAACCGAGATTCGTGGTGGAGGTTTTCTATCGCGGCATTGGCGGGCAGCAACTGCTCCGGCAATCCTCACTCAAGGCGATCCGGCGGGACAAGGACGTGGCCGACCTGGCCGACTCGGACAGGGCGGCCCCGGTCGAAAAGCCCGTCGATGCCATGGAGCCTGCAAGCGCTGGCAGGCGGCTCAAGACGGCCTTACTGCCAGGCAGTGCCCCGGCAGTGGCAGAGGGCCGCACGCCCCCCGCGCTGTCCAGTCCGACCAAGGTCATCTTTCCTGACATCAAGGCCACCAAGCAGGACGTGTGGGATTACTACACCGCCGTGATGGACCGCCTGTTGCCCGAGGTCATTGGTCGCCCCTTGTCGATCATCCGGTGCCCGAGCGGCACCGCCAAGCCGTGTTTCTTCCAGAAGCACCATACGGCAGGCCTGGAGCTGGTGGATTCGGTTCGGTTGAAAGAAGACAGCGGCATCAACGCCCACTATCTGGTGGTCCGGGATGCAGCCAGCCTGCTTGAGCTGGTTCAGTTCAATGCACTGGAGTTCCATCCATGGGGCAGTCACGCAGAAGCGCCGGACAGGGCCGACCGCGTGGTCTTTGACCTGGATCCCGGCCCGGACGTGCCGTTCTCCGACGTCAAGAAGGCGGCCTTGGATATCCGCAAGCTGCTCGAACAGCTGGAACTGGAGTCGTTCCTGCGGGTGTCGGGAGGGAAGGGGTTGCATGTGGTGGTGCCGTTGAACCCGGGTTGCGATTGGGACCTGACCAAGCGGTTCGCCAAGGGGTTTGCCGACGCGTTGGCACAGTCAGAGCCCACCCGGTTCCTGGCCACGTCGACCAAGAGCATGCGGAACAAGCGCATCTTCGTGGACTACCTGCGTAACGGCCGCGGGGCGACCGCAGTCGCGTCCTACTCCCTGCGGGGTCGGCCGGGCGCCCCGGTGGCGATGCCCATCGCCTGGAGTGAGCTGTCGAAGCTGAGCCGAGCCGATGCCTTCACCATGAAGGACGTGCCGGCGAAACTGGCGCGACGCAGGAAAGATCCTTGGGCGGACATCGACACGATCCAGCAGAACCTGGCCCGCTGGGCGCAGGACGATTGATCCTGCCTGCCCTGCAACCTATCTGGAGTGAACCGCCATGCATCGATCCATCCTGTCCGCCGCAGCCGCGCTCGCTCTGACCGCCTGTGGAGGCGGAAACACCGAGTCCAGCGTGCAAGCCCCCGGAGCCGACGAAACGGCGAAGACCAAGGCGCTGGAGACCGGCGCGGCGGTGCTGCAGGACCGGCCGCCCATCGAGGCCATCAACGCCTACCTGGACGGCTTCCATTTCTACAACGGCAAGATGGACGTGCAGATGGAAGCGCACCACTACTGCTCGATCCTCAATGAGGATGTCATCCAATGCACCATCTATGATGGGAATGTCAAAGACGCCAAACTGATGGGCGTGGAATACATCATCAGTGAAACGTTGTTTGCCGGGCTCCCTGAGCAGGAGAAGGCCCTGTGGCACAGCCACGTCCAGGAAGTGAAATCGGGCCAGCTGACGGCGCCCGGGATTCCTGAGGTTGCCGAGCATGAGCTGATGGAAAAGCTTGTCCGTACGTACGGGAAAACCTGGCATACCTGGCACACCGACCTGGACAAGGACCTTCCGCGCGGCATGCCCCAGTTGATGATGGGCTTCACGGCCGATGGCCAGGCCGACCCGGCGATGGTGGCCGCTCGCGACGCGCGGCTTGGTGTCAGCAGCGATGACAAGCGAAAGCGCCGCGCCGACATAGCGACGCCCACGATCGACCCGGGCGCAGACGCTTGGCAGAAGGGCACCGTAATTCAGATCGAAGACGCCAGCGGGGCGCAAGCCCATGACACGGAAAGCAGGGTACGTAGGCCTTCCAGGCCCGATGTGAACGCGAAATCGAATGGCTCAAGCAGCCAGTGACCACCTCACGGTCCATGCATGGCGTTTACACCAAGTTGATGAAGCAGGCCGGGCGGGGCCTCCCTGAAGAGGTCAACGCCACGCTCACGCGGCCCGCACGAGGCTGATCCTATCGTCACTGGCACCCCTTGCACTCAGGGGCCGACGAAGGAAGTGGGCGAGCGGACATGTGGAAAAAGAATGGCCTTTCGATAGTCTTGTTCCTGCTGCTGATTGGGTCTTTGCTCGGGCAGGTGTGGAGCGGGTTTCTCACGCACAACGAAGAACTGCGTGAGGCACATCGACCGCTGCTGGATCTCTGGAGTTATCTGCACAGTGGACACTTCGTCAGCGCGACGTTTGAGAATTGGGAGAGCGAGTTTCTGCAGATGGGGATGTATGTACTTCTGACCGTATCGCTCAGGCAGAAGGGATCTGCCGAGTCTCGCCCGCTGTCTGAGAGCGAGGAGCATGAGCGCGTCGAAGACGGCCCAACCCCGTGGCCTGTCCGCAAGGGCGGCGTGTGGAAAATTCTGTATGGGCATTCCCTGGCCATCGCGTTCACGCTGCTGTTCGTTGTGAGCTTCTGCCTGCACCTGGCGGGAAGCTGGCGAAGTGAGGTTGATGAAAGCGTGTCCAAAGGCCTTCCCGCGCCCACTGCATTGGAACACCTCTTCAGCAGCAGCTTCTGGTTTGAGTCCTTCCAGAACTGGCAAAGCGAGTTCCTGGCCGTACTGGCCCTGGTGGTGCTGACCATCTTCCTTCGCCAGAAAGATTCGCCGCAATCAAAGCCCATGGCAGCCCCGCACAGTCAAACGGGAGATTGAAGGCTGGACTTGTTTATGGAAAGGGAGCGGCACACGGTGCCGCTCCTTGGTTGCAGCTGACGGATCAGGCAGCCTTCACGGCCTTGGCGTTGCCCCCGGCCTTGGCGATCATCGTCAGCTTCTCGTCGGTTGCCTTCTCCTCTTCGAGGGTCTCCAGCAGCAACGGGAGGGCATCCTTGTAGCCAAGCTGCTTGGCAAGCGCGGCGATCGTGCCGTAGGACGCGATCTCGTAGTGCTCCACCTTCTGTGCGCCGCCAATCAGGGCCGCATCGCGCACAGGGCCTTCCTCGATGCTGTCGATGGCCTCCTTGCCTTCCTCGACCAGGCCCTCCATGGCGGCGCACTTGATGCGCTTGAGCCGGATGCCGAGCAATTCCACGACCTTATCGATGCGCTCGATCTGGCCCTGGGTTTCCTCCAAGTGGGTTTCGAACGCCGCCGCCAGGTCCGGATTGGTCGCGGCACGGGCCAGGCGCGGCAATGCCTTGGTGAGCTGCTTTTCGGCGCTGTAGATGTCCGACAGCTCGTGGATGAACAGGTCTTCTGCAGTCTTGATCGCCATTCTGGTTCTCCGGGTAGTGCCAAGTGGAGCACCAAACCTAGGCCCCTTGCCGTGAGTGCCGCGCGCAGGGCCGTGAAGTGTTCTACACAGTGGTCGGCGCGTCACTTTTCAGGCGACGGGCTGTCGCCCCGTTCATGCCACGACGGAAGTTCCAGCGCGTGGCCCTTGAGGATGGCTGTGATGCGCGCGTGCACGTATCTCCTCTCGTGGTCGTCGCACAGATCCAGAATCTCCGCCGCCAGCAGCTCGAACTGTGGCCAGAACTGCGCCGGATGGCGTGTGTGCGACAACCAGTGCGCCAGCATCTCATCCAGCGCGTCCAGCCGTGCCTGTATGTCGGGACGGACGATCATCCCGGCGGTGCCTCAAGGTCAAGCGCCACACGGTAGTGGTGACCATCATCGCGGAGCTGGACGGTCAGGTCCGGCTGCAGCACGTCATCCACATGCAGGGTGGGCTGTCCCCGCGCAGTTCGGGTCACCACGAACTCGTAGCGGCTGCGGCCGAACCGGTAGCTCAGTTCGAACGACGGCCAGTGATCGGGCAGGCACGGTGCGAGCGACAGCCGATCGCCCTGGCGGCGGATGCCCAGCAGGGATTCAACCAGCAGGCGATACATCCACCCGGCCGAACCGGTGTACCAGGTCCAGCCGCCTCGGCCCACGTGCGGTGATACCGCGTAGACATCGGCCGCCAGGACATAGGGCTCCACGCGGTAGGTCTGCACCGCCTCCGCGTCCAGCGCGTGGTTGAGGGGGTTGATCATGCCGGCCAACTCCCAGGCGCGCGTCGCATCGCCCTGGTGTGCAAATGCCATGGCTGCCCATACCGCCGCGTGGGTGTACTGGCCGCCATTCTCGCGCACGCCCGGTACGTAGCCCCGAATGTACCCGGGGTCCTCTGACGTCTTGTCGAAGGGCGGGTCGAGCAGCTGGACCAGCTGGGCATTCTTTCGAACCAGATGCGTGTACAGGGAGTCCAGCGCCTGCTGGGCACGCTCGGGCGCGGCAACGCCGGAAAGCACCGACCAACTCTGCGAGATCGAATCGATGCGGCATTCCTCGCTCTGTTTCGATCCCAACGGGGTGCCGTTGTCGAACCACGCGCGGCGATACCATTCGCCGTCCCAGGCATGCTGCTCCAGGTTTTGGCGCAGGGTGTCGGCCTGCTCCTGGCACCAGTGCGCGCGGTGTTCATCGCCACGCGCATTGGCCAGCGCGATGAAGCGCCGCAGCGTGTCATGCAGGAAGAAGCCCAGCCACACGCTTTCACCGCGCTGCTGGTCGCCGACGCGGTTCATCCCGTCGTTCCAGTCGCCGCTGCCCATCAATGGAATGCCGCGTTCGCCGAGCAACCGGCAACCGCGCTCGAGCGCGAGCACGCAGTGCGCATACAGCGTCCCGCGCAGCGCCGACGGGGTCGGCATGTCGTAGTAGCTTTCCTCCTCCAACGTCACCGCGCGCCCTTCGATGAAGCCGATCATTTCGTCCAGCACGGTGGCGTCGCCGGTGACCTCCAGGTAGCGGCAGGCGCCCTGAGGCAGCCAGAGATAATCGTCCGAGCAGCGGGTGCGCACACCGCGGCCCTGCGGCGGGTGCCACCAGTGCATGACATCTCCCTCGGCGAACTGGTGGGCAGCGCACAGCAGCAGGTGTTCGCGGGCCAGGTCCGGGCGGGCGTGGATGAGCGCGAGCACATCCTGCAGCTGGTCGCGGAAACCAAACGCGCCGCCGGACTGGTAGTAGCCACTGCGCGCCAGGTAACGGCTGCCCAGGGTCTGGTAGACCAGCCAGCCATTGGCCAGCGCATCCAGCGCCGGGTCGGGGGTGCGCACCTGCACGCTGGCCAGCACATGGCGCCAATGAATGCGTACAGCGTCCAGCGCATCGTTGGCTTCGTGGGCGCCCTGGCGGCCACGCACGAGCGCGAGGGTTTCGTCGCGGTCGCGACCCGCGCCAAGGCGGAACGTGGTTTCACTGCGCTCGCCCGGCGCCAGCTCCAGCGGCACCTGCAGCGCCGCGCACGGGTCCAGGCCCGCGCCGGAACGCCCACCCAGGCGTTCGCGACGCAATGCCGCCGGTGCGTGCAGGCCGCCGTTGCGGCCGATGAACTCCAGGCGGTCGCAGGTCCACCCGCTGCCTTCGGCATCGGTATCGAAGAACGCCATGCGGCCGCCGAAATCGGTGTTGTAGGTGTTGCGCGCCAGCAGCGCGCCGGTCTGCGGGTCGCGCTCGGTGACCACGTGCATGCGTGACTTCGCGCGCAGGTCACCCATCACCCATTCCACGTAACCAATGGCCGACAGCCGCCGTGGCCTGCCCGACAGGTTGTGCAGCCGAAGGACCGAGTACTTCAGCGGCGCGGCGACGTCGACGAACACCCACAGCTCGCTGACGATGCCGTCCTCGATGTGTTCGTACACCGTGTAGCCGAATCCGTGACGCGTACGGTACGCCCCGGTACCCCGACGCGGCAGCGGCATCGGCGACCAGACGCGCCCGGTGTCCTCGTCGCGCACGTAGAAGGCTTCGCCGCCGGTGTCGGACACCGGGTCATTGAGCCAGGGCGTCAAGCGGAATTCGTGCGCGTTCTCGAACCACGTGTAGCCGGGCGCACTTTCGCTGACCACCGTGCCCAGGCGGGCATTGGCGATCACGTTGGCCCAAGGCGCCGGTGTCGGGGCACCTTCGCGCAGCACCACCACGTATTCGCGGCCGTCGTCGCTGAAGCTACCGGTCCCGTTATCGAACTGACCGGCGCCACGGTAGGGCAGGAACGGCCACGGGTCGTCCACGTCTTCGTCGTGTGCGGGCGCCGGGGGCAGGCCGGGCTCAACGCTCGGGTCGGCGATGATGGGCAGCCCTGGCGTTTCCTCCATCGAGAGTTCCAGTTCTTCCTGCACCGCCTGCGGTACCAAGGCCGGAATCCGTTTCGCGGGGGAGGCTTGGCGACCCACCTGCGCAACCAGCGTGCCGTCTTCGTCGCTGATCACCGCGCGTGCCACCGCCTGCAGCAGGATGCGGTCCTCGTGGGTCATGTTCTGCACCGGCCGCACGAAGATGCCGCCGGGGCGGTCGAGCAGGCCCGTTTCCGAGCTGGCGGCCACCATCCCCAGGATCTGGTCCTGCAGCTCCTGCCGGTAGCCGGCCTTGCTGTCGTTCCAGATCACCAGGTCGGTGTTGAGGCCCTTCTGGCGCCAATAGGCATGCGCCTGCACCAGCTGCCGGACCAGCTCCACGTTCTCGGCGTCGGTGACCTTGAGCAGCACGATGGGCAGATCCCCCGAGATGGCATGGCCCCACAACCCGGATTGTCCGCGCTGGTTCTGCTGGAGGACGGTGGCGCCCGCCCGCAGCAGCGGGTTGGCATACAGCACGTGGCTGGCCAGACGCTCATAGAGCTGCGCCTCGGCCTGGGTGGCGTTGATCTGCCGGCGCACCACCTGGCTGTGGGTCCAGGCCAGGTCGAACACGCGGTCGGCCAGGCGGCGGTCACGGTATTTGTCCAGCAGCGCCTCGCAACCGGGGCGGTCGGCGCCGATGCCGTAGACCATGTCCAGCTGCACGGTCTGCTCGGGTTCCAGTACCACCCGCACGCGGATGGCCACGATCGGGTCGAGCACCGAGCCGTCGCTGCCGGAGAGGTCGGTATCGGTGGTCAATGCCTGCGGGGTGCGCGGCGTGTTGCCACGTCCCAGGAAGCGCGCCCGGTCGGTTTCGTAGGAAATCGCCGCCACCTCGGCGTCATGCACCGCCACCAGATGGAACATCCACGGTGGCACTTCGTCGTGCGACCGCGGCCGGCGCGTGCACAGCACGGCCTGCTTGGCGGCCACGATCTCGCTCTGCACGAACAGGTTGCTGAAAGCCGGATGCGCATCGTCAGCGGCCGCCGGTGCCAGCACCACTTCGGCATAGGTGGTGATTTCCACAGTACACGCGCGACGGCTGCGGTTGGTCAGGCGCAGGCGCCGGAGTTCGATGTCGTCCTCGGCGGAGATGGCCACCTGCAGGTGGCTCTCGCAGCCATGCAGGGCGCCACGGAACTCGGCCTTGGCGTCGGTGAAGATGGCCTCGTAGTTGTCCATCGGCACGCAGGTGGGCTGGTAGGCGGCCGACCAGAAGTCGCCGCTGTCCACGTCGCGCAGGTAGCAGAAGGTGCCCCAGGCATCGGTGGTGCCGTCCTCGCGCCAGCGCGTGAGCGACAGGTCGCCGTGGCGGCTGTAGCCACCGCCGGCATGGGTGAGCATGCCGTGGTAGCGGCCGTTGGACAGCAGCTGCACTTCCGGGCGCGGGCCACCGGGCTTGCGCAGCACGCGCAGGGAGGTCTCGTCCTGCGCCGTGGCGGCGTGCTCGCCCAGCGATTCGACTTCATGCGGGTGGAACACGCCGACGCGCGGAATGCGCTCCTGCAGCAGCAACAGGGTGGCCTGGAACTCGACATCGGCCACGAAGCGGCGCTGCATCGGCTGGTCGCGCAACAGGTAATCCAGCGACAGCAGGCCCATGCCCTGGTGGTGGGCCATGAACGAACGCAGCAGAACGTGGTCGTGCCCCGGCGGCACGCGGGCGGGGGTGTAGTCGATCGCTTCGTACATACCGAAGCGCCCGGCGAAGCCCAAGCCTTCCAGCGCCTGCAGATTCTGGCAGGCCGCTTCCGGCGCCACCATCAGCGCCATCATGCTGGCGTAGGGCGCGATGACCCGGTCCTGGCCCAGGCCGCGCTTGAGCCCCAACCCCGGCACGCCGAACGCGCGGTACTGGTAGTTCAGGCGCGCATCGACGGCGTTGTAGCCGGACTCGGACACGCCCCACGGCAGGTTCAGGCTGCGGCCGTAGACGATCTGAGCTTCCACCGCATGCCGCGCGGTCTGGTCGAGCAGGGTGTCCGGATAGCTGGGCATCACCAACTGCGGCATGAGGTACTCGAACATCGAGCCACTCCACGACAGCAGCGTCGGGGTGCCGTTGACCTCGGTCAGCAGGCGGCCGAGCGCGAACCAGCTCTCCTGCGTCAGCTCGCCTTGGGCGATGGCCACGAAGGCGCACAACCGCGCTTCGGAGGCGAGCAGGTCGTAGAAGCTGTTGTCGAGGCGGTGGTCGTCCACGTTGTAGCCGATGGAGAGCAGGTTGCGGGAGCGGTAGAACAGGAACCCGTATTCCATCAGCGAGAACTGCCCGGCGCGGTGTGCCAGGTCCTCCAACTGCGCGATGCGCGTGCGTGCGTCGGCACCGGCGGTACCGGGCAGGGCGGCCAGCTGGCGCAGGGTGGGTACCGGCGCATCGGCATCCGCACTGGCATCGACCGGGATATCGGCGAGTGCCGCACATGCAGCGTGACATTCGGCAGCGAAAAGGTCCGGCCAGTGCAGGTCGCCGTCCTCGGGCGAGGGCGGTGCCGGCCACTGCGCCAGTACGGCGTCGGCCAGGCTGGCCAGCTCCTGCAAACGGGCCAGCGCTTCGGCGGCACCGCGCGGCAGGTCCGCCCGCGTTGCCACCAGGCGCTGGCGAAGGTGGTTCAGCGCGTCGGCCAGCGGCGCGTCACCAGGGCGCAGGCGCAGCCGCTCCTCGTCCAGCACGCCGAGGGTATCGGCCAGGCCATCGAAGGTGTGCGGCGCCAGCACCGGCGCGTCCACCAGTGCCAGCAGCCCCTGGCGCAGCGTAAGCAGGTGGCCGGCAAGATTGCCGCTGTCCACGGTGGAGACGTAGCGCGGCGGCAGCGGCGCCAGGGTTTCGGTGTCGTACCAGTTCAGGAAGTGGCCGCGGTGGCGCGGCAGCTGGTCCAGCGTGCCGAACGCGAGCGCGGTGCGTTCCGCGACCGCACCCTGCTGCAGATAGCCGAAATCCCACGCAGACAGATTGGCCAACAGGGACAGGCCGATGTTGGTCGGCGAGGTGCGCCGCGCCACCACCAGCGCCGGATGCTCCTGGATGTTGTCCGGCGGCAGCCAATGATCCTGCTCGCGCACCCAGGCCTGGAAGAACGACCAGGTGCGCCGTGCCAGCCGGCCAAGGAACGCCCGCTGCGTGACCGACAGTTCGGCAACGATCTCGGCCGGCGGCCGGCCCAGCCACGCCATCAACCCAGGCGCGAAGGTCCACGCCAGCAGGAAGGGCAGCGCGAGCGGCAGCGCCTGCGGGCGCAGGGCAGCCACCACCGCCACCAGCGCGAGCGCCAGCAGCGACCCTGGTGCCATCACCCGCCATTCCGCGCCGCGATCGCCGCCCAGGCGGCGCTCGACTTCGCTGGAGGGGTTCCACTGCAGCAGGTGGCGGCGCGTGATGGCCATGCGCCACAACGTGCGCAGCACCGCGCCGCCGGCCAGCAGTGCTTCGTAGGGCAGGCAGGCAATCTGCGTGGCGGCGCGCAGCAACGACTGCAACGTACCGCGTCCAACCTTGATGTAATGCGCTTCCAGCGGGGTGTCGTCCGGCACGCTCAGGGCATCGCGCAGCATGCCGATCAGCGGCGGCGCGAACCACAGCGCCAGTACCCATGCAGTCCATGCAGCCGGGTTGTCGGCGTACAGCCAACCCGCCACCAGCAGGACCAGCGCCGCGATCGGCACAAGACTCCGGCGCAGGTTGTCCAGCAGCTTGCCACGCGACAGCAGGCTGAGCCGGTTGCGTTCCCAGCCTGATCCCGCGCGCGGGGTCCACGGCATCAGCCAGGGCAACAGCTGCCAGTCGCCACGGATCCAGCGCGCACGGCGCTTGGCGTCGGCGGCATAGCGTTCGGGGTAGTCCTCGTACAGGCGCACATCGCTGACCAGGCCCGCGCGGGCATAGCAGCCTTCCAGCAGGTCGTGGCTCAGGATGCGGTTCTCGGGCAGGCGGCCCTCAAGCGCATGTTCGAAGGCTTCCACGTCATAGATGCCCTTGCCCACGAACGAGCCTTCGTCGAACAGGTCCTGGTAGACGTCCGAGACCATGCGCGTGTAAGGATCGATGCCGGGTTCGCTGCCGAACATCCGGGCAAAGCGCGAGGTGCGGCGCCGGCCCAGGCTGGTGCCCACGCTGGGCTGCAGAATGCCGTAGCCCTCAACCACACGCTGCAGCGCGGGATCGAAGCGCGGCCGGTTGAGCGGGTGGGCCAAGGTGGCGACGAACGCACGCGCCGCATCGCGCGGCAGCTGCGTGTCCGAATCCAGAGTGATGACATAGCGCACACCGAGCAGGACCGCCGCGTCGCCGACGATGCGCATGAACGCGCTTCCATCGCCATGGCGGAGCAGGGCATTGAGCGCGGCCAGCTTGCCGCGCTTGCGCTCGTGACCCATCCACACGCCTTCACTGGGGTTCCACTGCCTGGGGCGATGCAGCAGGTAGAAGCGATCGCCGCGCTCGGACGCGTAGCGCTGGTTCAATCCCTCGATGCGCTGCGCGGCGTGCGCAAGCAGGGCGTCGTCGGTCGGCAACTGCGCTTCTGCGGCGTCGAGGAAGTCGGTCAGCAGCACGAAGCGCAGCTGGGGATCGCGGTTGGCCAGGAAGCGGACCTCCAGCGCTTCGACCAGGACATCGATGCCGTCGATACTCGACAGCATCGACGGTACCGCTACCACGGTGGCGCAGGCCTCAGGAATGCCTTCACTGAAATCCAGCTTGGGCAGCGGCTTGGGGGCGACCAGCACGGTCGCAGTCCAGTTGACCAGCACGATGCCCAGCTCACTGAACACCAGCAGCCCGAGCAGGGCAGCCAGCCAGGTGGGAACCTCGCCACTGCCGGTGGCCAGCAGGCCCCAGGTGGCCAGCACCGCCAGCAGGGTGATCGGCAGCAGGTACAGCGCAAGCGGCACGCGATGCGCCAGTCCCCGTGCCTTGCGGTGGCGTGGCGCGGCGTCAGCCACCGCGTCAACGGTGGTATGCAGGCCTTCGCCGACCAGCCAGTAGCCGACATGCGTGCGTGGACCGTCGGGCGGGGTAGCGGCGCGCGCCAGGTCCAGCGCAATGGTGGCAACGCGTTCCTCGGCGATGCGGCTGCCCCGGGCGATCTTCTCTACTACGTGGCGATAGGCGTCTCGGGTACCAAAGTCCATCCGCGGATAGACGGCCATCGGGTCTTCGCGCAACCGCTGCTCGACCACACTCATGTCTTCGACAAAGGTGCGCCAATCCATGGTGGAGAGAAAACGCAGGCTGCCGATGCTGTTGCTGATGGACACCTGGTCGGACGCCTGCTGCTGCCCCTCGGCGGCAACCAGCTCCTCGATGCGCTGCCCGGACGCTGCTGCCCACTGTTCCAGCCAGGCGATGGGCATGGCCCATGCGCCACCACGGCCCTGCAATGAACGGGTCAGTTCGGCGATGAATGCGCCGGTCAATGGCGGCTCGGAGCGGGCCATGTCGGCCACCACGAGCACCACATCGGTAGGCGTATCGGACGCCGCGCGATTGAGTTCATCCGCCCACTGCGAGGCAAGGCGCCGGTCCTCCCCATCGCGCATCACGCGCGCGGCCATCCGCCGCAGGTTTTCGAGCAGCGCCAGGCGCAGCATGATCGGAACCGCCCACAGTTCGCCCAGGCTCAGCGGCGCGAGCGACTGATAGGAGGCGATGAAGCGGCCCAGCGTATCGCCGTCAATACGGCCGTCGCCGTGCGCGATGGCCTGCATCGACAGTTCATATACGCGCGGCAGCCCGGCCGAGGGGCCGGTGGCAAGCGAAGGCAGCTGCCGGCTGTAGCCACGCGGCAGGTGGCGCCGCGCGGTCTGGATCTGTTCTTCGACCAGGTAGTAGTTGTCGAGCAGCCATTCACCCGCCGGGGTGACCGGGCGCTGTTCGCGCACCACGGTGCTGAGCAGGGTGTTGGCGTCCTGCAGGACGCGTTCGTTGGCCTGCAGGCGCTCGAGCAGGCGTTCCGGGCTGGGCCGCATGCGCACGCGGTGCTGGCGCGCAAGCGCGCGGCCGTAGACCTCCATCTGTTCAACGCTGTACAGCGCAGCCCGCAGCGGGCCCTCGGTGGCCTCGATGGCCGGGGCCGAGGCCTGCCGCTCACGCCAGCGCCAACGAACGAGCCGCCGCAGGCGAAGCCAACGGCCGAATAGACGACGAAGGTGGGGCATAGGGTACCGGGGGGGAGGCTGGTTGCGCCTTGCATCCTTGCATTTGGGGGGCCGAGGACGCTGTGAAGGTCAGATATACCTCCTCGAATCCGTCATCTGCCACTCCCGCACTGTCCAATCATTCCCCTGTGTGTAGATTCCCGTGATCTCTCAGGTCCCCTGCGGGCACCAGGGAGGGGCGTAGAGTACCCCCGTGAAGAAGACACGTACTCTCGGACGAGGAAGGTGCTGGATGAAACGCGATTTCCCATCGGCCGAAGCATACGCTTCCGAAAGGGCGCACTTTGACGCACTGGGCGTTGTGGACATCCAGGCGCTGCAACGCGAGGTGACGGCGCCCTACCGCAACCAGGTCCTGCTGGATTTCAATGGAAACTGCATGAGGATGGCCGTTTTCGAGGGTGAGTACCGGTGGCACATGCATCCGTCGAGTGACGAGATCTTTGTGGTGGTGGAAGGTGAGCTGCATATTGAATTCGAGGCTGCGGCTGAGCGCGTGCTGCGTCCTTGGCAGGCCATCACCGTGCCCGCTGGAACCGTACATCGCACGCGTGCGGTGGGGCGGACAGTCAACCTCACATTTGAGCAACAGGGAGCGGAGACCGTATTTGTCGAGCCACCTGCTGGCCTCTGAGCGGAACTACTGCTGTTCCGCGCGAATCCATTGGCAGAACACTTCGACATCAGGACGCTTGCCCGGCCATGGCCGGCAGATCATCCAGAAGGCATGGGAGTTGGGCACTTCTTTCTTGAACGGCTTGAACAAGCGGCCCTGCCGAAGGTCCTCCGCTACGTCAATGGCGCCCGTTTCGGCTGGCGCGAACCGGTCATCGGGCAGCCGGGCGTGCTCACGCCCGAGCAGGCGGTGGCCGCTGCGGTTATCCTCGGCGCTCGGGTGCTGGTGCCGATTCACTACGGCATCAGCGGAATGGATAAGTATGTCGAAGTGGATGATCCGCTGGGCAGGGCTCGCCGGGCCGCACGTGAGCGGGATGTCCCTTTGCAGATCATGGAACCGGGCACGTGGCTGCAGTGGCCGGAAGGGAGCCTATGAAAACGCTGGACTGCATCATCTTGGCCGTATCGTCCCTCGCCCTGCATGCACACGCGGCGGAGCAGGCCAGCCCCAAGCGCCCCTCCGTCGAGCAGCTGCAGAAGGTCATCGTCAGCAGGGCGCCACAGACCCGTGTGGAAGCACCGGACAGCGAGCGCATCACCGCACGCCGCATCGACATCGTCGACGAGAACGGCGTGATCCGCATGACCCTTTCGGGCCAGACACCGGCGCCGATCATCGATGGCATCCAGTACAAGCGCGCCTTCAATGTGGCTGGCATGGTGCTGTACGACGACAAGGGCAGTGAGCGCGGCGGCTTCGGTACCGCGGACGTGGATGGCGGCATGGCCGTGCTCGCACTGGACCACCCTGCCATGGATGCCATCGGCTGGCGCGTCTCGCCGGATGGCGATGTGCGGTTTTCGATCAACCAGGCGCCGCCGTTGATTCGCGAGCCCCGCCTGGACAATCGGTTGATTCCCGGCGTGCAGACGCCCACGCGGATCCAGATGGCGGTGGGTGCCGACGGCACGCCGGCCATCGCACTGAACGACAAGCAGGACCGTGCCAGGCTGCGCTTGACCATCACCCCGGAGGGCTACGGCGCCATCGAGTTCCTGGATGCGCAGGGCAGGGTGATCCACACGCTGGCACCGGAAGCGACGCAGTAGTGATGCCATCCATCTTCATGAAGCATGCGCCACTCGATGCATTTCCGCTGCAGTCCCGGCCGGGTCGACTGGACCGGCGGCATCGCATTCAGCTACCTGTTTCGGACATTCAGCTTCTTCACAATCCATGTACGTAGTTCAGCGCAATTATTGGTCCGGCAGAGGGGGCGCTATTTAACCAAGACCCAAGAAGGAGTGCTGGAATGATCATGAACAAGAAGAGTGTGGTGTTGACGCGTACGCTGGGCGTGGCGCTCGTCGCCGCTTTGGGCCTTGGCGGTTGCGCCACCTATAAGGATGAGTTCGCGACGATCAACTCGCGCCTCGATTCGCTCGATACCAAGGTGAACAGCGCAGCGCAGAGCGCTGAATCGGCCAACCAGTCCGCGCAGCAGGCAAATCAGCGCCTGGATCAGATTGAAAGCCGTGTGCAGCGCCTGGAAACGGTCCCGCCGAAGCGTCAGCCGCGCGGCTGATCGCTCCGCCGCAGATGCAGTATCGAAGTTTGTAATCCAGGAGCCGGTGGCCTTAGATGGCCACCGGTTTCTTTGCTTTGCTCCATCGTAGCTCCAAGGAATCCCCCACCACCATGTATATGCACCCCGCTATCCGAGCCACGTGTGGCGCACTGGCGCTGACGCTGGCGTTCGCCGGCCCCGCTTTGGCTCGTGCACAGGACCCGGCCGAGCAGCAGTCCGCTGGACAGCCGGCAACGTCCAATGATCTGTTGCCGCCGGACCAGCCGGTATCCGACACGGTGCTTCAGCTTGCCGGGTGGGTCAAGGCAAGCAGGGACGCAGAAGGCTATCCGTTTGCGGTGATGGACAAGGCAGCGGCGCAGATCCTCGTGTTCGACGGTAGTGGCAAACTCATCGGCGCAGCGCCGGGCCTGTTTGGCTCTGCGGTGGGTGATCATTCCGCCCCGGGCATCGCGGGTCTCGCGCTCAAGGAAATACCGGGACGCGACCGCACCACGCCGGCTGGCCGCTTCATCGGCGGTTACGGCGAATCGCTCGACGCCGGGCGCGTGCTCTGGGTGGACTACGACACCGCGATTTCCATCCACCCCACCGCAACAGGCGTACCTGCCGAACGGCGCGTCGAGCGCCTGGCGTCGCCGTCACCGGACGACAATCGTGTGACCCACGGCTGCATCAACGTCAACCCGGATTTCTACGCGAAGATCATCAAGCCGACGTTCGAGAAAGGCGGCTTGTTCTACATCCTCCCGGACCAGCAGTCGCTTGCTGAGACGTTCCCTGACTTTGCGCGGAGCCAGGAGGCCACGGCGCAGAACGGCGAGGGTGGTGGCAAGGGCGCCGCCAGATAAGGGTTCAGGGGAAGTGTCAGAACACCCCGGCTGACGCTTGACGCAAACTGGTTTGCACTGCAAACTCACTCCAAGGCCACCGCTTGGAGTGCGTCATGCAATTCCCGACTGCCAGTGATTCCTACCGCCGTTTCCAGGAAATGACCCGCGAGTACTCACGGTTCTCGCGAAGCGCGGGCGGCATGTCCGCGATCGCCGGCGGCGTTGCCTGCCTGGCGTCCTTCCTTGCAGGCGCCCTGTTGCCCGCCACGATGGAGCTGCGTGCAGCGCTCATCGCCGTTCCCGTGCTGTGGCTCACAGGCAAGCAATGGCTGGTCCACCGCTACTACCAGCGTTTCGGACAGGTCGAGGAACAGGTCACCCCGGCCGAGCGCAACTTCCAGCGCGCTTTCATCGCGTTCACCGCCCTGATCAGCGCGCTGATCGTTGGCTTCGTGCTCACGCGGTTGCAGCCAGTCGGCAGCCTGCCGTGGGACCTGCGCGCGATTGGCTATCTGATGGTAGTCGCGGTGCTGCCGCTCATTGTCTGGCGGTGGTTGCGCACGCCGCTGGAGTTCATCGTCGGCGTGTTCCTGCTGTGTCAGGCCGCCGTGGCATTCACCGGCCAAACCTACGCGTTCGGCCCCACCACCGTGATGTTTCCGCTGGCTGCCATCGCGTTGGTGGTGGTCGGGTGGCGCGACCACCTGCGGTTCCTGCGCCTGCAGACGGAAATGCGCGCGTTCGTGGCCACGCGCAAGCCGATCCCATGACCCAGCTTCCCGACCCCCGCAGCCTGTTGCAGCTGGATCGCCTGATCCACGAACCGGCGCGCCTGCTCATTCTGTCGATCCTGGCAGGCGCCGAATCGGCCGAATTCGCCTTCGTCGAACATCTCAGTGGCCTGAGCAAGGGCAACCTGTCCAGCCATCTGAGCAAGCTTGAAGCGGCCGGCCTGGTGGCCATCGATAAATCGTTCCGCGGCAAGCGCCCGTTGACCACCCTGCAGCTGACGCCTGCAGGCCGCCAAGGGCTGGCCGAGTACCGCACGCAGCTTGCGGCCGTCGTCGCAGGCATTCCTGATCCACACGGCACGGACTCCTGACATGACAGTGTTCGCGAAACTGATCGCAATCCTGGTGCTTTCGCTGATGGTATCGAACGGCATTGCCGCCACCCAGGACCCGCGCCAACAGGGCGCCCGTCTGACCACGCATTTCTATCAAGGCCACGCCGATGCGCTATGGGCGCGCATGACGCCGCTGATGCAGGCCGCATTCGGATCAAAACAGAGCCTGCTCACGGCAAAGGAGCAGGTACTCGCTGCGTGGGGCGAGGAAACCGAGGTGATCAGCGAAACGGTCAGTGCCAGTGGCGGGAATGACATCTACCTGCGGCAGGCTCGATTCAAGAACAGCCCCGACATCATCGACGTCACCTGGACATTCGACGCACAGGGCAAGGTAGTGGGGTTCACGATCCGCCCACACCAGGTCGCGCCGCAGCCTGCGGCCAGCGAGCGTCTTGACTACAAGAACCGCACGCCGCTGCAGTTGCCATTCTCCGACGAGTTCTACGTGGTCTGGGGTGGTCGCAGCGTCGAGCAGAACTACCATGCAGCGCACGCAACCCAGCGTTTCGCCATGGACCTGCTGGTCATTCGCGAGGGCAGATCGCACCATGGCGAAGGCAAGCGCAATGAGGATTACTTCTGCTTCGGAAGACCCATCCTCGCGCCCGCAGACGGCACCGTGGTGGAGGTGATCGAAGGCGTGGCCGACAACGTGCCCGGTGAGATGAACCCGTCCCAGCCCACCGGCAACCGCGTCATCCTCGATCATGGCAACGACGAATACTCGGTCCTGGCCCACCTGCGCCAGGGCAGCGTACGGGTCACGAAAGGGCAGGTCGTGCGCACCGGCGCGCAGCTGGCAGACTGCGGCAACAGCGGAAATTCGTCCGAAGCCCACCTGCATTATCAGTTGCAGGCCGGGCCCGAGTTCGCCAACGCCACCGCATTGCCGGCGCAGTTCGCCAACTACCTGGCCGACGACAAGCCAGTGTCGCTGGGTGAGCCGGTGAAAGGCCAGCGCATCCGCCAGGCCGCTGCCGCCGCTGCAGCCGGGCAGTAAAGCGTGAGGCTAGGTAGCCTGCACCGGCCCTGATACGGAATCACGCGTGATCAGCTGATGTGCAAGCACCTGATTGACGATGGCGCGCGCCGAAGCGGGCGCGCGCCGGATCTCACGCAGCAGGATGTCGATGGCGGTGTCGGCCATGTCCGCTACCGGCTGGTGGATGGTGGTCAGTTCTGGCCACACCATCGTCGACGCTGACGTATCGTCGAAGCCCACCACCGAAAGATCACGCGGCACGTCCAGCCCGCGCCGATGTGCCACTGAAACCACCGCAGACGCCATGTCATCGTTGCTGGCGAAGATCGCACTCGGCGGCTGGGGCAGGGCCAGCAGATGCTCGGCCGCCTCCAGTCCGGATCGATACGTAAAGAGCCCAGGCTGAACCAGCACCTCGTCGTACTCGATGCCGGCGTCTGCCAATGCATCCCGATACCCCTGCCAGCGTTGCGCGCTGGCGGTCTGGTTCGGATCACCGGTGATGTAGCCGATGCGCGTATGTCCGTGGGCGATCAGATGCGCGACCATTTGCTGGCTGGCATGGCGGTCGTCGATACGCACGCAGGACACCCGGTCGCTGAACTGGCTGGATGCAATCGAGACGACTGGAACCCCGGCATTGACGAATATGTCGACGATCGCCTTCGATTCGCACAGGGGCGGCGGAAGAATCACCCCGGCCACGCTGTCGCACAGTTGTCGTGCGGCCTCCCGCCGTGCATTGGCGCTCAGCCCATCCCAGGTGGAGATCGCCAACTGCGCCGCAGACCGGGTGGACCCGCGCAGCGCGCCCACCAGCAGCTCACGCAGGTAGCTGGAGCTGGGATTGGTGTAGATCAGCGCGATGCAGGTGTGCTGCGCGGCCGCCAGGGCGCTGGCGGCCAGGTTGGGGCGGTAGTCCAGTTCAATCACGCTGCGCATGACCCGTTCGCGGTTTTCCTCACGCACGCTGGAATGGCCATTGATTACGCGCGAAACCGTCATCGCCGATACGCCGGCATGCGCGGCGACCTCATCGATGGTGATGGCACTGCCTTTGCGACGCACCACTTTCTGGCTGTTTTTCAAGGAAGCGTTTCCTTTGCTGCGCTGCATGATGACAACCGTGTGACCGGGTGATTAGTCTGCGCCCTGACGCGATGGTAGCGCTACCACTCAGCCAGGGTAAGGCTCAGCGGTTACCCCCCCATATACCAAACGCGTGTTCTGGCAAGCCTGAAAGCGAGTTTGAATCGCAGTGCAGCAACAAGGCACTGCGATGTTCGGTGTGGAAGACGGGCATCGCCCGTGCGTGCCCCTTGGAGGGGCGGTACATCCATTCGATCGTATGTCAGAGGGGAGAGTCATGAGCGCTTTTGCTTTCCGTCGTACCCCAGACCTGAGGGCTCACGCATGAGCCGGAAGCTGGCGAAACTTACATCCCGGGCCATGTTCACCTTCGTGGGCGGCGTCCTGGTCATCAATCCCGCATTCGCGCAGGACGCTGCAACGCCGGCGCCTGCCCCGCAGTCGCAGTCCACCCCGACCCAGCTCGACACCGTGCAGGTCACGGGTATCCGCAACAGCCTCAGCCAGGCGATGGATATCAAGCGCGACTCGGCCGGCGTGGTGGACGCGATCAGTGCCGAGGACATCGGCAAGTTCCCCGACACCAACCTGGCCGAATCCCTGCAGCGCATCACCGGTATCTCCATCGAGCGCCGTGATGGTGAAGGTGCGCAGGTCACCGCGCGTGGCTTTGGCCCGCAGTTCAACATGGTGACCCTCAACGGCCGGCAGATGCCCGGTGCCGACGCGTTCGGCGCGTCGGGGCAGGTCGCCATCGGCGGCGTGGACGGCGGTACCCGCGCGTTCAACTTCGCGCAGCTGGCGGCCGAAGCGGTCAATGGCATCGAGGTCTTCAAGACCAGCCAGGCCAACGTGCCCAGCGGCGGCATCGGCGCCACCATCAACATCCTCACCGGGCGTCCGTTCGACCATGAGGGCACCGTTGCCAGCGCCGGGGCCAAGATCGTCTCCGACCAGAGCCAGCCGTTCGACAACGACCTGACCCCTGAGCTTTCCGGCATCTTCAGCTACACCAACCCGGACAAGACCTGGGGCGTGGGTGTCAGCGCGAGCTACCAGAAGCGCAAGGGCGGTTCGGTGCAGGCCACCAACAATTACTGGAACATCCAGCCGTGGACCGGGACCCTGCCCGGCAACCCGACGGTGACCAATGCACCGGCAATCGGCGCGCTGTACGGGCGCCCGAACGATCTGCGCTATGCCTTCGCCGACTTTGAACGCGAGCGCATCAATGGCCAGGCGGTGCTGCAGTTCGCCCCGACCGATGCAGTAACCCTGACCCTGGACTACACCTATTCGACCAACGAGATCGAAGAGAATCGTGGCGAGCAGGGCATGTGGCTGCAGAACAGCAACTACACCGATGTGGTGTTCGATACCAGCGGTGCGGTGGCCACGCCGATCTACATCCGCGAAATCGCCGGCACCAAGGACTTCGGGCTTGAACAGCAGCGCAGCATGCAGAAGTACAAGCTGGGGTCGCTGGGCTTCAATGCCACCTGGAACATCACCGACCGCTTCAAGCTGAGCTTCGACGGCCACGATTCCAAGAACGAGAGCCGGCCGAACGATCCGCTTACGGGCGGCGGCTCCATCTTCTCCAGTATCGCCGGCACCAACAACTGCACCACCGGGCCGCAGTGTGGGGGCACGTACGTACAGGAAATGGTCTGGAACAACGGCCTGCCGGTGGGCACCCAGGTCTGGTACCCGACCGCTGCCGATGCCATCGCCAAGACCAATGGCGTGGTCAATGGCGGGTTCGTCCCGGGAGAGATCGGCTCGCAGGTGCTGCGCATCAATTCGCAGACCCAGATCAGCGAGATCAAGCAGGGTCGCGTCGACGGTGAGTGGGCCTTCGACGCAGGCCGCTTCCAGTTCGGCGTGGACACCAGCAAGCAGACCACCCACCGCATCCAGGCCGCGGAAAACTACAACACCCTGGGCGACTGGGGCGTGGCCAACGTGAACGGCGATGTGGCCAACGGCCTGATGGACCTGCTGCAGCCGGTGAACATCGTCGGCATGTTCGACGATTTCAACGTCAACAGCTTCAGCGCCTGGCGCGGCGACGCAGGCCGGCTGGCCCAGTGGGCAGGGCAGTACTATGGCGCCAACCTGGGGGTCAGCCCGCAGAACGCGGCCGACAACCGGGTGGAAGAGAAGACCAATTCGGCCTACATGCAGATCGAGCTGGACGGCGACCTGGGCGGCCACCGCACCAATACCCGCTTGGGCGTCCGTTACGAGACCACGGACGTGGTGTCGACCTCGATCATCGCCACGCCGGAGTCCATCCAGTGGCAGGCCAACAATGACTTCCGCGTGTTGTTGTCCGATGACAAGCAGCCCTTCACCGAGAAGACCAGTTACAGCTACATCCTGCCCAACCTGGACTTCAGCATCGACCTGTTGGACGACCTGAAGGGGCGAATTTCGTTCGGCAAGAGCATCGCCCGCGCGCCGATCGGCAACCTGTATGCCGGCCCGACCGCACAGCAGCCGTTCGGCTCGGTGCTGATCGATCCGTCTTCGCGGGCCAGCGGCACTGCGCAGAACCCGGCCCTGAAGCCCTTGGAATCGGACAACCTGGACCTGGCGCTGGAATGGTACTTCGCCGATGCCAGCTACGTGTCGGTCACCTACTGGAACAAGCAGGTCGCCAACTTCATCGGCAACACCATCGTGCAGGAAAACCTGTACGGCCTGCGCGACCCGACCTCCGGGCCGGACGCACAGACCGCGCTGGGCTTCCTGACCAGTGGCGCCTGCCTTGCCCAGGTGGGACCGGCCAATGCGGCGGCGTGCTCGGCCAATGACACCTC
Source organism: Stenotrophomonas sp. 22385 (assembly GCF_052045085.1). Lineage (NCBI taxonomy): Bacteria > Pseudomonadati > Pseudomonadota > Gammaproteobacteria > Lysobacterales > Lysobacteraceae > Stenotrophomonas > Stenotrophomonas sp. 22385. The sequence continues at coordinate 139,629 of NZ_JBQEOG010000004.1, read as the reverse complement.
GCTGTTCACCGCGTTGGCGCTGCTGCGCAACAATCCGGCCGGGCTGGGTGCCTACAACGGCACCGATGCACAGGTACTGGCCACCGAAGCGGCGTACGACCTGTATGGCACCGCGGCCGACCCGCTGTACCAGTTCAACGTCAACCGCCCCATCAACCAGAACGAGTCCAAGCTGCATGGCTGGGAACTGGGCGGGCAGTACTTCTTCGGCGACACCGGCTTCGGCGTGCTGGCCAACTACACCATCGTCAACGGTGACGTGGGCTACAACGACGCGGGCGACCCGAATGTCGACCAGTTCTCGCTCACCGGCCTGAGCGACACCGCCAACGCCATGCTGATGTACGAAAAGTACGGCTGGTCGGTGCGCCTGGCCTGGAACTGGCGCGACCAGTACCTGATCCTGGCCAACCAGGGTGCCAGCCGAAACCCGTACTATGTGGAAGAGTACGACCAGTGGGATCTCAGCGTGGGTTACACGTTGAATGACAACTGGTCGTTCAGCCTCGAGGCCATCAACCTCACTGGCGAGGATGTGCGTTGGCGTTCGCGCACCTCGCAGATGATGGTGAAACTGGCTGACCAGGATCCGCGTTACATGCTTGGCGTTCGTTACAGGTTCTGAACAGGCCATGGGTGCCGCTGCTTCGGCAGCGGCACCCGTGCAGGCTCCTGAGGGATTGGACTACACATGCCGCGTTACGAAATGCTCAACAACATCGCCCACCGGGAGCTCCGTGTAGCGACCGGATTCGGCCCCGAATTCGGCGACGCGGTCGGCATGGTGCCCGCCTACCCGAGCGAGTACGCCGAGCTGCAGCGTGAATACCCGATTTTCCTGCGCAGAGACGCCGCTACCGGGGAGTGGCAATCGGTCGTACTGCTGGGATTCGAGCAGCACGAAAACCTGTACCTGGACGACGGCCGTTGGAATGCCTCCTACCTGCCGGGGGCTGCGGCCAAGGGGCCGTTCCTGATCGGCTTCCAGGAGCACCGCATCGACGGTGAGCTTACGCAGGAGCCGGTGCTGCACGTAGACCTGGACCACCCGCGCGTGAGCAGCGGCGCCGGAGAGCCGGTGTTCCTGCCACAGGGGGGCAATACGCCGTATCTGGACCACATTGCCAACGTGCTGCGTGGCATCCACGACGGCCATGCCTTTGGCGCCGAAATGTTTGCCATGCTCGACAGCAAAGGCCTGATTCAACCGATTACCCTCGACGTGCAGATCGACCCGCACAACCGGGTGGGCGTCAACGGCCTGCACGCGATCGACCGTGACCGCCTGGCCGAGCTGGACGGCGCCACGCTGGCCGAACTCAATCGCGCCGGCTACCTTGAGGGCGCATACCTGATGCTGGCCTCGCTGCATAACATGCGGCGGCTGATTGCTGAAAAGCAGCGTCGCCTGCGTTCGCAGGATGCCGCCGCCGCGACGGGCAGGAACTGAGCGATGCTCGACGGTGTGGCCATGCGCACCCTGGAAGGCCTGCAGCCCGGTGCGCTCCCGCTGGAGGCACTGGTGGCCGCCGGCGAGCCGGTGGTGCTGCGTGGCATTGCGCGCGACTGGGCGCTGGCACAGGCCGGGTTGCGTTCCACCGGGGAGGCGCTGACGTACCTGCGCGGGTTCGATGCCGGTCTGCCGGTGCAGTACTCCTACGGCGGTCCCGAGATCGAAGGACGCCCGTTCTACAACGATGATTTCACCCAGTTGAATTTCGAGGTCCGGCGTGGACTGCTGACGCAGGTGCTGGAGGAGATCGCCGACACCTTTGATGTTCCGAAGCCGCCCACCTATTACGTGGCCTCGCTGCTGATCGAGCGGGCGCTGCCCGGGTTCGCGCAGGCCAACGACGCCGGCCTGGCCGGGCAGGGCATTGATGCCTCGGCCAGCATCTGGATCGGCAACCGCGTTACCGCGTCCTGCCATTACGACACCCCGGACAACCTGGCCTGCTGCGCCGTGGGCCGGCGCCGGTTCACCCTGTTTCCGCCGGAACAGATCGACAACCTCTATCCCGGCCCGCTGGAACCCACTCCCGGCGGGCAGGTGGTCAGCGTGGTGGATTTCGACCGCCCGGATTTCGACCGCCATCCCCGGTTCCGTGACGCACTGGCCAGCGCGCAGACTGCCGTGCTGGAACCGGGCGATGCCATCTTCATTCCCAGCATGTGGTGGCACCACGTGCGCAGCCTCGAACCGTTCAACGTGCTGGTGAACTACTGGTGGCGCAGCGTGCCCAGCTTCCTGTCCTCACCGCTGCCGGCACTGCAGCACGCGATGTGGGCGCTGCGCGATCTGCCGGAGCGTGAAAAGAAAGCCTGGGCAACGATCTTCGAGTACTACGTATTCGGTCCCGGTGAGCGCGCAGGGCAGCACCTGCCCGACGCCGCCCGGGGTGAGCTTGCACCGTTCGATGAGATGCAGGCGCGCCGCACGCGCGCGCAGCTGCTCAGTCGACTCAACCGCTGATGGGGGCATCGCTTTGAACGCTGCGAACACCACAGAAGGGCGCATCCGCAAGGTGGTCATCGCCGGCGGTGGCACCGCAGGCTGGCTGGCCGGCTGCGCGCTGTCCCACCAGTTCCGCGAGCAGCTGGACATCACCCTGGTCGAGTCCGAGCAGATCGGCACCGTAGGCGTCGGCGAATCGACCGTGCCGCCGATCCGCACCTTCCACCGCTACCTGCAGATCGATGAGCAGGAGTTCCTGCAGGCGGTGGCCGGCACCTTCAAGCTTTCGATCTCGTTCGAGAACTGGCGCCGCCCGGGTGAGCGCTTCATCCACCCGTTCGGCACCATCGGCCAAAGCACCTGGGCCACCCCGTTCCATCATTTCTGGCTGGACAGCCTGCGCCGTGGCATGCCCTCGGACCTGGGCGACTTCTGCCTGGAAAGCGTGGCTTCGCGCGGCGACCAGTTCTCGCTGCAGACCCAGCCGCAGGTGAACTACGCCTATCACTTCGATGCCGGGCTGTACGCGAAATTCCTGCGCCGCCGCGCTGAAGCGCAGGGCCTGCGCCGGGTGGAAGGCAAGATCCGCGAAGTGCGGCAGCACGCCCACGACGGTTCCGTTGCAGCGCTCGTGCTGGAAGACGGGCAGGTGATCGAAGGTGACCTGTTCATCGACTGCACCGGCTTCCGCGGCCTGTTGACCGAGCAGACCCTGCACAGCGGCTATGAGGACTGGAACCAGTGGTTGCCCAGCGATCGCGCCGTTGCGGTGCAGACCGAGTCGGTCAAGCCGCCGGTGCCGTACACCCGTGCCATCGCGCACGAGGCCGGCTGGCGCTGGCACATCGCGCTGCAGCACCGGGTGGGTTGTGGACTGGTGTTCTCCAGCCGCCATATGTCCGATGACGAGGCGCAGGCCAAGCTGCTGCGTGACGTCGAGGGCCAGCCGCTGCGCGATCCCTGGCTGGTACCGTTCCGCAGTGGGCGCCGGCTGAAGGCGTGGAACAGGAACGTGGTGGCGCTGGGCCTGGCCAGCGGCTTCATCGAGCCGCTGGAATCGACCAGCATCCACCTGACCATCAGCGCGGTGGTGCGGCTGATCCAGCTGTTCCCGTTCGATGGCATCACCCCGACGCTGACCGCGCTGTACAACGATGTCAGCCGCCAGGAAATGGAGCACGTGCGTGACTTCATCATCCTGCATTACCACGCCACCCAGCGCGACGAGCCGATGTGGAAGGCCTGCCGCGAGATGGAGCTGCCCGAATCGTTGGCCGTGCGGTTGCGCGCCTGGCGCGAGCGCGCACACGCGTGGCAGGACCCCGGCGAACTGTTCCGGGTGGATTCCTGGACCAGTGTGCTGATGGGGCAGGGCATCCAACCAGGGCCGCCGCACCCGTTGGCACGCGCGATCAGCGATGCGGACCTGCGCACGCTGTTGGCGCGGATCCGGCAGCCGGTGCAACAGGCGGTGGCGACCATGCCCTCGCAGGCAGACTTCATTGAACGCTACTGCAAGGCGCCGGACGGGGTCTGGCCAAGGCGCCTGGCCACCGCCTGACGGGGCCACCTTTCGCCGCACAAAATTGGTAGCGCTACCTTTCTTGAACACACGGGGTACTTTGGATGGATCTGGTTGCTGGAATCGATGCGGGTACGCAGAGCCTGAAAGTACTGGTGTACGACCCGGCCAAGCGCAGCGTGGTGGCCAGCGCCAGCGCGCCGCTTGAGCTGGACAGCGCCGCCGATGGCACCCGTGAACAGCGACCGGCTGACTGGGTGGCTGCACTGCACACCTGCTTCGCTGCCATCACGCCGTCGGTGCGCGCGCGCATTTCCGCGTTGGCGGTATCCGGTCAGCAGCACGGTTTCGTGCCGCTTGATGCAGCAGGGGAGGTGCTGGCACCCGCCAAGCTGTGGTGCGACACCAGTACCTCGGCCGAATGCACCCAGATCATGGAAGCTGCAGGCGGCACGGCGCAGACCATTGCGCTGGCCGGCAACCCGATCCTGACCGGCTACACCGCCTCCAAGCTGCCGTGGACGAAGACGCACCGGCCGGACGCGTACGCACGGCTGGCCACCATCCTGCTGCCGCACGACTACCTCAACTTCGTGCTGACCGGCGAGCGGTTCTGCGAATACGGCGATGCCTCGGGCACCGGTTGGCTGGACGTGCGCACCCGCACCTGGTCGCCCGAACTGCTGCGCGCGACCGACCCGGACCGCGACCTGACCGAGTGCCTGCCGCCCATCGCGCCACCGGAAGCGTTGTTCGACATTTCGCCCGCAGCAGCGAAATCGTTCGGCCTGCCTGCCACGGTAAAAGTAGCGGTCGGCGGCGGCGACAACATGATGGCCGCCATCGGCACCGGCTGCGTCGTCCCCGGTCGTCTTGCGATGAGCCTGGGTACCTCGGGTACGCTGTTTGCCTATTCCGACACACCCGTGGTCGATCCCGATGGAGCGTGGGCCGCGTTCTGCTCGTCCACCGGCGGCTGGCTGCCGTTGATCTGCACCATGAACTGTACCGTGGTGACCGAGCAGGTAGCCGACGCGTTCGACTTCAGCACCCGCTTCGGCGATGGGCACCTGCGGGCGACCTCGCCCGGGGCGGATGGGCTGGTGATGCTGCCGTTCCTCAATGGCGAGCGCACGCCCGACCTGCCACACGGCAAAGGGGTGCTGGCGGGCCTGGACACCACCAACATGACCCCGGCCCACCTGTACCGCGCGGCCATGGAAGGGGCCACCTACAGCCTGAAATACGGGTACGACGCCTTCGTCCGCGCCGGCATGCAGTTCGACCGCATCGTGCTCACCGGCGGCGGCAGCAACAGCGCCGCATGGCGGCAGCTGGTGGCCGATGTGTTCGGCCTGCCGGTGGACGTGCCTACCCAGTCCGAAGGCGCAGCGTTCGGTGCGGCGTTGCAGGCGCTGTGGGCGCTGGGCCATGCGCGCGGCGATGTCGCCAGCATTGCCGATATCGCCGAGCGCCACGTAGCGCTCGACCCGCAGCTGTCGGCGCGTCCGGAGCCGACGCGTACGCCTGCCTATGCCACCGCCTATGCGCGCTTCCTGCGCTATCTCGACGCCATCACGCCGCTGCAGCGCGGCTGATCTCTCTACGCGACACCTCGCACAACGAAAGGAACTGCACCATGAGCACCCAGCCCTACATTGGCGCCAAGGAATACTTCCCCGGCATTGGCCGCATCCCCTTCGAAGGCCGCGGGTCGGACAACCCGCTGGCGTTCAAGGTCTATGACGCCAACAAGGTGGTCGGCGGCAAGACCATGCAGGAGCACCTGCGTTTCGCGGTCTGTTACTGGCACACCTTCTGCAACGCCGGACACGATCCATTCGGCCCGGGCACCCGCCATTTCCCGTGGGATGCCGGCTCGCCGATGGCCGCCGCCGAGGCGAAGGTGGATGCCGCATTCGAGTTCTTCACCAAGCTGGGCGTCCCGTACTGGTGTTTCCACGATATCGACCTGTCGCCGGACGCCGACGATGTGGGCGAGTACGAGAAGAACCTCAAGCACATGGTCGGCCTGGCCAAGGCGCGCCAGGAAGCGACCGGCATGAAGCTGCTGTGGGGCACGGCCAACCTGTTCTCGCACCCACGCTACATGAATGGCGCGTCGACCAATCCGGATTTCGCCGTGGTAGCGCGTGCCGCCGTGCAGGTGAAGGCGGCGCTGGAAGCCACCGTTGAACTGGGCGGCGAACATTACGTGTTCTGGGGCGGCCGCGAAGGCTATGCCTCGCTGGTCAACACCCAGATGAAGCGCGAGGTGGACCACTTCGCGCGCTTCCTTACCATGGCGCGCGACTACGGCCGCAGCATCGGCCTGAAGGGCAACTTCCTGATCGAGCCCAAGCCGATGGAGCCGATGAAGCACCAGTACGACTTCGACAGCGCCACCGTGGCCGGCTTCCTCAAGGAACACGGCCTGGAGAAGGACTTCAAGCTCAACATCGAAGCCAACCACGCCACGCTGTCCGGCCACACCTTCGAACACGACCTGCAGGTCGCCTCCGACCACGGCCTGCTGGGCAGCATCGACGCCAACCGCGGCAATGCCCAGAACGGCTGGGATACCGACCAGTTCCCGACCGATCTGTACGACACCGTGGGCGCCATGCTGGTGGTGCTGCGCCAGGGCGGCCTGGAAGGCGGCCTGAACTTCGACGCCAAGGTGCGCCGCGAATCCACCGACCTGGACGATCTGTTCATCGCCCACATCGGCGGCATGGACGCGTTTGCCCGCGGGCTGGAAGTGGCTCATGGGCTGCTGAACGATTCGCCGTGGGAACAGTGGCGCAAGGAGCGTTACGCCAGCTTCGACAGCGGCGCCGGCAAGGACTTCGAGCGCGGCGCGCTCAGCCTCGTTGAACTCGCAGCGCTGGGAGCGAAGGGCGGCGAGCCGAAGCAGACCAGCGGCAAGCAGGAGCGTTACGAAAACCTGATCAACCAGTACCTGCTGCGTTGAGCCCACCGGCAAGGATGAGCACCATGACCCACCACACCGCTATCCGCCGCACCGGCTTGCTGCTGGCCGCGCTGCTGCTTTCACTCGCTGCCTGCAAGGGAGACGACAAGCCGGCTGCACCAGCCCAGGCGGAGGCCAAGACCGACGCCAACCCCTGGCCCCAGGTGACCTGGCCGCTGCCCGACGACCCCGCGATGGAAAAGCGGATCACCGAGCTGATGGCCGGCATGACGGTCGAGGAAAAAGTCGGGCAGCTGGTGCAGGGCGACATTGCCAGCATCACGCCGGATGACGTGCGCAAGTATCGATTGGGCTCCATCCTTGCCGGCGGCAACTCCGACCCGGGCGGCCGCTACGACGCCAAGCCGGCCGAATGGCTGGCCCTGGCCGATGCCTTCTACGCGGCGTCCATGGACACCTCAACCGGCGGCAAGGCCATTCCCGTGCTGTTCGGCATCGACGCCGTGCATGGCCAGAGCAACATCGTCGGCGCCACCCTGTTCCCGCACAACATCGGGTTGGGTGCAGCGCGCAACCCGGAGCTGGTGCGCCGGATCGGCGAGATCACCGCACTGGAGACGCGCGCCACCGGCATGGAGTGGGCGTTTGCACCCACCGTGGCGGTCCCGCAGGACGACCGCTGGGGACGCACCTACGAAGGCTATTCCGAATCCCCTGAAGTCGTGGCCAGCTACGCCGGCGCCGTGGTTGAGGGCCTGCAGGGCAAGGTGGGCTCGCCCGACTTCCTGGATGGCCGCCACGTGATCGCCTCGGTCAAGCACTTCCTTGGCGATGGCGGCACCACCGATGGCAAGGACCAGGGCGATACCAGAATCAGCGAAGCCGAGCTGGTCCGCATCCACGCCGCGGGCTATCCGACCGCGATCGCGGCGGGCGCACAGACCGTCATGGCATCGTTCAACAGCGTCAATGGCGAGAAGATGCACGGCCACAAGCCGTACCTGACCGATGCGCTGAAGGGGCGCATGAACTTCGGCGGCTTCGTGGTGGGTGACTGGAACGGCCACGGCCAGGTCAAGGGCTGCACCACCACTGATTGCCCGGCCACCATCAACGCCGGCCTGGACATGGCCATGGCCTCGGACAGCTGGAAGGGCTTCTACGAGACCACGCTGGCGGCGGCGAAGGCCGGCACCATCACCCAGGACCGCCTGGACGATGCGGTGCGCCGGATCCTGCGGGTGAAGTTGCGGCTCGGCTTGTTCGAGGCCGGCAAGCCGTCGTCGCGCACGGTCGGTGGCCAGTTCGCATTGATCGGCGCACCGGAACATCGCGCGGTGGCACGCCAGGCGGTGCGCGAATCGCTGGTGCTGTTGAAGAACCAGGGCGGCGTGCTGCCGTTGGCGCCCAAGCAGCGCATCCTCGTGGCCGGTTATGGGGCAAACGATGTCGGCAAGCAGGCCGGCGGCTGGACGTTGAACTGGCAGGGCACCGGCACCACCCGCAAGGACTTCCCGAACGCGGACACCATCTTCGAAGGCATCGCCCAGCAGGCCAAGGCCGCGGGTGGCGAAGCCATGTTCGCCGTAGATGGGAAATACACGGCAAAGCCCGACGTGGCCGTGGTGGTGTTCGGCGAGAACCCCTATGCCGAATTCCAGGGCGACCTGGCGACACTGGCCTACAAACCGGGCGACGACGCGGACCTTCAGTTGATTAAAAAGCTGAAGGCCGATGGCATCCCGGTGGTGGCGGTGTTCCTGAGCGGCCGGCCCCTGTGGGTGAACCGCGAGATCAACGCCTCCGATGCGTTCGTGGCGGCGTGGCTGCCAGGGTCGGAAGGCGGCGGCATTGCCGATGTGCTGCTGCGCAAGGCCGATGGCAGCGTGCAGCACGACTTCAAGGGCAAGCTGAGCTTCAGCTGGCCGCGCACGGCGATCCAGTACGCCAACAATGTTGGCCAGAAGGACTACGACCCGCAGTTCGCGTTCGGCTTCGGACTGACCTACGCCGACAAGGGCGATCTGGCGCCACTGCCGGAAGTGTCGGGCGTGACTGGCAACGAAGGCGCGGCCGGTGTGTTCTTCGCACGCGGTGATGCAGGTTCCGGCATGGCGCTGCGGCTTGAAGGCAGCACGGGCCAGAGCGTGACCGTTACCAAGGTGCCCGAATCGCTTGATGGTGACCTGCTGAAAGTCACTGGCGTGGACCACCTTGTGCAGGAAGACGGCCGCCGACTGGCGTGGTCGGGCAAGGGCGAGGCAACCGTCGCCGTGCAGTCGCACGTCCCGTTGGACCTGCAGCGCGAGAGCAATGGCGACCTGATGCTGATCACTACGCTGCGGGTTGATGCTGCGCCCAAGGGCGACGCCTGGCTGTCGGTCGGTTGCGGCGCCGGGTGTACCGCGCGCGTTCCGCTTGCGCCTTCGCTGGCCAAGCTGCCGGTGGGCGACTGGAAGCGCGTGGGGGTGCCGTTGAAGTGTCTCTCGGCCGCCGGTGCAGACGTGGGCAAGCTGGATCGGCCCTGGTCGATCGGCACCGCCGGCGCCATGACCCTTTCGGTGTCACGCGTCGCGCTGGGTGCCCTGAATGAAGCGGACGCCACCGTCGCATGCCCGGGCGCGTAACCATGCGCGCAATGCCATCACCGCTTGGGCGGGGGCGCGACCGAATCGCGCATCACCAGGCGGTGTGGCAGCACGTGGTCGGTCAGCACGCGGCTGTCGTCGGTGCGGTGGCGGATGGTGCGCAGCAGGATGTCGATGGCCGCATCGGCCATCGCGGCGATGGGTTGATGCAGGGTGGTGAGCTCGGGCCATACCGTGGTGGCTGCGGAGGTGTCATCGAAGCCCACCACCGACAGGTCACGCGGCACCTCGAGCCCCTGCCGGTGCGCCACGGAAATCGCGGCAGCTGCCATGTCGTCGTTGCTGGCGAAGACCGCCGTGGGAGGATGGGGCTGGGACAGCAGCTTCTCGGCGGCATCCAGGCCCGAGCGATAGGTGTAGTCCCCCTGCTGGACCAGGCTGGCCTCGACCTCCAGCCCGGCCTCGTGCAGGGCAGTGGCGAAGCCGTCGTAGCGTCGCGCGCTCGCGCTGAGGTCGTTACGGCCTCGGATGAAGCCGATCCGGGTATGTCCCTGCTGGATAAGGTGTTCCGCCATCTCCTTGCCCGCGTGGAAGTCATCGATGCGCACGCAGGAAACATCGTCACGCAGGTGCCCCGACGCGATGGCGACCACCGGAATGCCGGCCTTGACCAGCTCGGTCACGGCCACCGACGATTCGCACAGCGGGGGCGGCAGGATCACGCCGTCGACGCGGCCGGCCAGGGCGCGCGCGGCCTTGCGCTCGGCAACGGGGTCCAGGTTGTCCCAGTAGTGGATGACCAGCTGGATGGCGGCATTGGACGCGCCCCGCAGCAGCCCCACCAGCAGTTCGCGCAGGTAGGCGCCGCTGGGATTGGTGTAGATCAGCGCAATGCGCGTGTGCTGCGCCGCGGCCAGCGTACTGGCGGCCAGGTTGGGCGTGTAGCCCAATGCCTGCACCGCGCGCATCACGCGTTCGCGGGTGTCATCGCGCACCTTGCCCTGGTTGATCGCCCGCGACACCGTCATCGGCGACACCCCGGCCAGCGCCGCCACCTCGTCGATCGTCACGCCACTGGCTTTGCGGCGGACCGATTTCTTCGGTTTGTCCAATACGCCCTCCCGTTCTTCTTTGTGACGCTGTGGCGTCCAACGCACCGCCTGAGCTTACAAGGTTTGCTGCCGACGCTGCGGGGGCAGTCGCGTGTCGTGCGGTGTCATTGGATGCTGGGTGTTGCCGTGGCATTGATGGCCTGCAGCGCGGGTGCGCGCGCGGAGGATGGCTACGACCTCTGGTTGCGGTACGCCCCGCTGGAGCCGGCGGTTGCTGCGGACTATCGCGCACAGCTGGGCGAGGTTGTCGCTCCAGATCAGACGCCCACGCAGCGTGCAGCCCGTGACGAGCTGGTCCGTGGCCTGACGGGACTCTTGGGAAGCGCACTTCGAGCCCAAAGCGCAAGCTCCGGTAGTGAGGTACTTGCGCTTGGCACGCCCCGGTCGTCGGCATTGATCGCGTCGTTCCGCGATGAGGTCGCGTCGCTTGGGGAAGAGGGGTACCTGCTCAAGCGCACGCGGGTCGATGGGCGCGACGTACTGCTGGTGGCCGCGCGCAGCGATATCGGCGTGCTGTACGGCACGTTCCATCTGCTTCGGTTGCTGCAGACGGGCACGTCGTTGAATGACTTGGAAGTCAGAGAATCACCCAAGGTGCGCCTTCGTGTACTTGACCATTGGGACAACCTCGAAGGTCATGTCGAACGCGGCTACGCCGGCCGCTCCCTGTGGGACTGGCAGACGCTGCCGGAATGGCGCGACCCGCGCTACACCGATTACGCACGGGCCAATGCCTCGCTGGGCATCAACGGCTCAGTGCTGAACAACGTCAACGCCAACGCACAGAGCCTTGCGCCGCATTACCTGGCCAAGGCCGCCGCTCTGGCCGACGTATTCCGGCCCTACGGCATCCGCGTTTACCTGAGCGCGCGCTTCAGCGCTCCCATCGAACTGGGCGGGCTCAAGACAGCCGATCCGCTCAACCCGGCGGTGCAGCGTTGGTGGCACGACAAGGTCGACGAGATCTACCAGCACATTCCGGATTTCGGCGGCTTCCTGGTCAAGGCCAACTCCGAAGGGCAGCCAGGCCCACAGGACTACGGCCGCAGCCATGCCGATGGCGCCAACCTGCTGGCCGATGCCTTGGCACCGCACGGCGGCGTGGTGATGTGGCGCGCCTTCGTCTATGCACACGAGGCGCCTGCCGACCGTGCCACCCAGGCCTACACCGAGTTCGCCGGCCTGGACGGTGCGTTCCGCCCGAACGTGGTGCTGCAGGTGAAGAACGGCCCCATCGACTTCCAACCGCGCGAACCGTTCCACCCGCTGTTCGGGGCCATGCCGCGCACGCCGCTGATGATGGAGTTCCAGATCACCAAGGAATACCTCGGCTTCGCCACGCACCTGGTGTACCTGGGGCCGCTGTTTGAAGAAGTGCTGCACGCCGACACCCGCGCAAACGGCAAAGCCTTCACCGTGGCGCAGTCACTGAGCGGTATCGCCGGCGTCGCCAACATCGGCACCGATCGCACGTGGAGTGGTTCGCACTTCGATCAGGCCAACTGGTATGCCTTCGGGCGCCTTGCCTGGAATCCGGATCAATCGTCCCGTGACATCGCGGCAGACTGGGCGGCGATGACATTCTCGCCGGACCCCGCGGTGGTGCAGCCGATCGTCGGGATGATGATGGCTTCACGCGAGGCCGCGGTGAACTACATGACCCCGCTGGGCCTGCACCATCTGATGGCGCGCGGCCACCATCATGGCCCCGGCCCCTGGGTTGACGGCGGCCCGCGCGCGGACTGGACGTCGGTGTACTACCACCGCGCCGACCGCAACGGCATTGGCTTTGACCGCACTGCGACGGGCAGCAACGCCGTAGCCCAGTACGCCCCGGAAGTAGCCGCGAAATATGCCGACCTGGAGGGGGTGCCGGAGTCGCTGCTGTTGTGGTTCCACCACGTGCGGTGGGAGCACCGCATGGCCTCCGGGCGGCCGCTATGGGACGAGCTGGTGGGGCGGTATTCGCTTGGCGTACGCCAGGTCCGGGCCATGCAGACCACGTGGGCAAGCCTGCAGGGAAGGGTCGATCCACACCGTTACGAACACGTCGCCGCCTTCCTCAAGATCCAGCTGCGCGAAGCGCAATGGTGGCGCGATGCCAGCGTCGCATACTTCCAGTCGATCAGCGGCAGGCCATTGCCAGCAGGCGAAGCCGCACCCCCACACCCGCTGGCGTACTACGAGACGCTGCAGTTTCCGTCTGCACCGGGAGATGGCCGATGAGCTGTAAACCGAGGATGGGGTGGCTGTTGGCCAGTGCTCTGGCGCTATTCGCCGCACCGGCCATGGCGCAGGAATCCGTGGCGCCGCTGCTGCACCCGCTGTTCCAGGACCATTCCGTCCTGCAGCGCGACCAGCCGATTCCGGTCTGGGGCCATGCCGCGCCGGACACCACCGTATCGGTGAGGTTCGCACGCCAGACTGCCACTGCACAGGCGGATGCAGAGGGTCGCTGGCGCGTCACCTTGAAGCCCATCGCCGCCGGCGGCCCTTACGAAATGAGCGTACGGGCAGGGCAGCTCGCCCAGACCGTGCGCGACGTGCAGATGGGCGACGTCTGGTTGTGTTCCGGCCAATCGAACATGGAACTGCCAGTGCGGCGTGCGCTCGACGCCGACAGCGAAATCGCCTCCGCCACGCAGCCGGACATTCGCCTTTTCACCGTGCCCAAGGCCGCGGCCGTGACGCCTCAGGAGCGGTTCGCCGGCCCGGTGTCATGGCAACCCGCATCCCCTGAAAGCGTGCGCGATTTTTCCGCCGCCTGCTACTTCTTCGCGCGTGAACTTCGGAAGACCGTCAACGTGCCGATGGGTCTCATCCAGTCGGCGTGGGGCGGTTCGCGGATAGAGGCCTGGACCAGCGCCGCTGCGCTGCGCGCGCAAGGTGGCATGGAGGAAGCGCTGGATGTGTTCGCGCTGTATGCCAGCGACCCGGTGGCAGCAAACGCAGCATGGGGCAAGCACTGGCAGCAGTGGTGGGAGCAGCGCGAAGGCGCCACACCCGGCGATGCCCCGTGGCAGCCCGACGCTGACCGCAGCGGATGGCGCCCGGCTCCGGCCCAGCTCGGCGCCTGGGAGCGCTGGGGCATTCCCGCGCTGTCGACGTACAACGGCATGGTCTGGTACCGCACCGAGCTGAAGCTCAGCGCCGCACAGGCAGCGCAGGGCGCACGCCTTGAGCTGGCGGCTGCCGATGAAACAGACGTGACCTGGGTCAATGGCGTGGTGGTGGGGAGCCAGAACGCCCCCGGGGACGCGCGATCCTATCCGCTGCCGCCCGGCCTGCTGAAGGCCGGCACCAACAGCGTGGTCGTCAACGTGCTGGACACCTGGGGCGCCGGCGGGCTGGCCGGTCCCGCGCAGGCCCATGCCCTGCATCTCGACGATGGCACCCGGATCGTTCTTGATGCGCCCTGGCAGTACCGTGTAGCGTCCGGCGACCAGGCACCCCCACTGGCCCCCTGGCATGCCGCCAGCGGTCTTTCCACGCTGTACAACGGCATGATCGCGCCGCTGGGCAGCTATGGCCTGCGCGGCATGCTCTGGTACCAGGGCGAATCCAACACCGGCGAGGGCGCTGCCTACGCGGACAGGCTGCGCACGCTGCGCGCTGACTGGCGAGGGCAGTTCGGCGCGGACATGCCTTTACTGGTGGTGCAGCTGGCCGGCTATGGCCAACCGCCCGTGGCCCCGGCTGAAAGTGGCTGGGCGCAGGTGCGCGAGGCGCAGCGGCGCGTTGCCGCCGAGGACCCGCATACCGGCCTGGCGCTTGCCATCGACATCGGGGATGCCTACGACATCCATCCGCCGAACAAACAGGAACTGGGCCGGCGTCTGGCGCGGGTGGCGCGCCATGTGGTGTACGGCGAGCGGTCAGCAGCCCCCTCCGGCCCCACCGCAGGCAAGGTATCCCGCACGCGGGTGGAGGTGCGCATCGGGTTTGACGATGTCGCCGGAACGCTGGTCGCAACCGGTGCCGACGGCCCCATCGGCTTCGAGCTGTGCGACGCCGGGTCGACGCGCTGCGCCTACGCAGACGCCACGCTGGATGGCAACGCGGTAGTGCTGAACAGCCTGCGGGCCGGAACGGCGGCCAGCGTCCGCTACTGCTGGGCAGACGGCCCCATCTGCACGCTGCGCGACAGCAGTGGCGCACCTGCCGGACCGTTCGAGCTGTCCCTTATCCCAGCGGAGGAACCCTGATGCGCCTGCTGCTTGCCACGCTCCTGCTGCTGTCTGCTGCGCTGCCGGCGCAGGCGGCCACACCCGCGCCCCCGGTCTACTTCGACTGGTTCGAGTACGCCGGCAACGACGCCGCGTTTGAACCCCCGCTGCCTGCCGGGCACTACCGCAACCCGATCCTGGCGGGCTTTCACGCGGACCCGAGCATCACCCGTGCCAACGGGAAGTTCTACCTGGTCAATTCAAGCTTCACCTACTTCCCGGGCATCCCGGTGTTCGAAAGCGTGGACCTGGTGCACTGGAAACAGATTGGCAACGTCATCGACCGCCCATCCCAGCTGGATTTCGATGGGCTCAGCGTGTCACGGGGAATCTTCGCGCCGGCCATCTCCTTCCACGACGGCGTGTTCTACGTGGTTACCACCGCCGTCGACAGCGGCGGCAATTTCATCGCCACCGCCCGCGATCCGGCCGGCCCCTGGTCCGACCCGCACTGGCTGCCGGGCATCGCGGGCATCGACCCGTCACTGTTCTTCGACGAGGACGGCAAGGTCTACCTGCTCAACAACGATGTACCACCCGGCCCGCCGCGTTATGAAGGCCACCGTGCCATCTGGATGCAGCAGCTGGATCTGGCGTCGTTTACGCCGGTAGGCTCCCGCAAGGTGCTCATCGACGGCGGCGTGGAGCCGGCCAAGAACCCGATCTGGATCGAGGGGCCACACATCTACAAACGTGATGGCTGGTACTACCTCTCCGACGCGGAAGGCGGCACCGGGCCGCAACATTCGCAGGTGGTCCTGCGCAGCCGCGAGGCGTGGGGGCCCTACGTGCCGTATGCGGGCAACCCGATTCTCACCCAGCGCGACCTGCCCAGCGACCGGCCGCTGCCGATCACCAACGCCGGCCATGCCGATCTGGTGGAAGGCCCGGACGGTTCCTGGTGGGCGGTGTTTCTTGCCAGCCGCAACTATGACATCCGCCACTACAACACCGGGCGCGAAACCTACCTGCTGCCGGTGGAATGGCGTGACGGCTGGCCGGTGATCCTGCCGGCGGGGCAGACCATTCCGTACGCGGCCAAGGCGCCATCGTGGATGCAGGGCGAAGCAAAGCAGGCACCGTCAACCGGCAACTTCATAGAACGCAACGAGTTCGACACCGCCACGCTCGGCAACGACTGGCTCCGCATACGCGTCCCCAAACAGGACTGGGCCGACCTGCGCGAACGCCCGGGTTCCCTGGCGTTGCACCCGCTGCCGGAAGACCTCGACACGCTACGCAACCCCGCGTTCCTGGGCCGCCGCCAGCAGCACCTGCGCTTCGAGGCCAGCACCGAGATGACACGGCCCGCTGCAGGCGTGGCCGCAGGGTTGGCCGCGTTCCAGAGCGAGGCCTACTGGTACTTCCTCGGCGTCCGCAGCCTGGGTAATGATCGCGTGGCGATCTTCCTTGAGGCGCGCGATGGCGGCGGCGCAACGAAGACGCTGGCATCGCGCGAGCTTGAGTTGGCCGCCTCGCTGCGCCTCCAGATCAAAGGAGACGAAGTGCGTTATGCCTTCGCCTTCGACACAGGCGACGGGCATGGCTGGCAGACCCTCGCCGATGACGTGGACGGAACGGTATTGAGTACGGATCGTGCAGGCGGCTTCGTCGGCGCCCTGCTGGGACCATTCGCGCGCGACGAGCGCGCCCTGAGGAGCAAATGATGACGCGCAGGCCCTTGTTCCGCACGCTGGCGCTCTGCGCCGCCATCACCCTGGCCACCGTCGGCCACGCCGCCGCACCGCCGCCGTGGCTCGACACCTCGGCCAGCTTCGAGACCCGCGCCGCCGCGCTGGTCGCGCAGATGACCCTGGAAGAAAAGGCAGCCCAGATGCAGAACGCCGCGCCCGCCATCGATCGGCTGGGCGTTCCCGCGTACGACTGGTGGAACGAAGGCCTGCACGGCGTCGCACGGGCAGGCCAGGCCACCGTGTTCCCGCAGGCCATCGGACTGGCCGCCACCTTCGACGTGCCGTTGATGGGGCAGGTGGCCACCACCATCAGCGACGAAGCCCGCGCCAAGCACCACCAGTTCATCCGCGAAGGCGCGCATGGCCGTTATCAAGGGCTGACCTTCTGGTCGCCCAACATCAACATCTTCCGCGACCCGCGCTGGGGCCGCGGCCAGGAAACCTACGGCGAGGACCCGTACCTCACCGCGCGCATGGGCGTAGCCTTCGTGCACGGCCTGCAGGGCGACGACCCGGTGTACCGCAAGCTGGACGCCACCGCCAAGCACCTGGCCGTGCACAGCGGTCCCGAGGCCGACCGCCACCACTTCGACGCCCGGCCCAGCAGGCGCGATCTGTACGACACCTACCTGCCGGCGTTCGAAGCGCTGGTAAAGGACGGCCAGGTGGACGCCGTGATGGGCGCCTACAACCGGGTCTACGGCGAATCGGCCAGTGCCAGCCACTTCCTGCTGCGCGACGTGCTGCGCCGCGATTGGGGTTTCAAGGGCTACGTGGTCTCGGACTGCTGGGCCATCGTGGATATCTGGAAGCATCACAAAATCGTCCCCACCCGCGAAGCCGCTGCCGCGCTGGCGGTGAAGAACGGGACCGAGCTGGAGTGCGGCCAGGAATACGCGACACTGCCGGCAGCGGTGAAGCAGGGCCTGATCAGCGAGGCGGAAATCGACGATGCCGTGACCCGGCTGTTCACCGCGCGGATGCGGCTGGGCATGTTCGATCCGCCAGAACGCGTGAAATGGGCACAGATCCCGGCCTCGGTGAACCAGGCCCCCACACACGACGCGCTGGCGCTGAAAGCGGCACAGGAATCGCTGGTGCTGTTGAAGAACGATGGCGTGCTGCCGCTGTCACGCAACCTCAAGCGTATCGCCGTGGTCGGCCCCACTGCAGATGACACCATGGCGCTGCTCGGCAACTACTTCGGCACCCCGGCCGCACCGGTGACGATCCTGCAGGGCATCCGCGATGCGGCCAAGGGTGTGGAGGTGCGCTACGCACGCGGCGTGGACCTGGTGGAAGGGCGCGACGATCCCAGCGCTACCCCGCTGATCGAAGCGGCGTACCTGCGTCCGTCCGCCGATTCCCCGGAACGCGGCCTGCGCGGCGAGTACTTCCGCACCGCCGATCTTTCCGGCACACCGGCGCTGGTCCGTACCGATGCCCAGATCGGCTTCGGCTGGGACCGCGGCTCGCCCACCGACAACCTGCTGGCCCGTGGTGAAGCGGCGCCGGGGCAGGGCATTCCCAATGACAACTTCAGCATCCGCTGGAGCGGCCAGCTGCTGCCGCCAGTATCCGGCCGTTACCGCATCGAGGCCGCCGCCGATGACGGCTTCCGCCTCTACGTGGACGGCAAGCGCGTGCTGGACCACTGGGGCACCAGCGACCGCCTGCACGGCGACGGCGTGGACCTGGACCTGCAGGCAGGCCGCGCCTACGACCTCAAGCTTGAGTACTTTGATGCCGAGCGCGACGCCGGCGTTCGGCTGGGCTGGCGCATGCCCGGTGCCAAACCGCCGTTCGAGGAGGCCCTGGATGCCGCCCGCAATGCCGATGTAGTGGTGTTCGTCGGCGGCCTGACCGGCGATGTCGAAGGCGAGGAAATGAAGGTCAACTACCCGGGCTTTGCCGGCGGTGACCGTACCGACCTGCGCCTGCCCGCGCCGCAGCGTGCCCTGCTCGAAGCGCTGCACGCCACCGGCAAGCCCGTGGTGATGGTGCTCACCGGCGGTTCCGCACTGGCCGTGGACTGGGCCCAGGCAAATCTGCCTGCCATCCTGATGAGCTGGTACCCCGGGCAACGCGGCGGCACCGCCGTGGGCCAGGCGCTGTTCGGCGAAACCAACCCTGGCGGGCGGCTGCCGGTGACGTTCTACAAGGCAGGCCAGGCGATGCCGGCCTTCGACGACTACACCATGGAAGGCCGCACCTACCGCTACTTCCGGGGCACACCGCTGTACCCGTTCGGGCACGGCCTGTCGTACACCACATTCGACTACGGCAAACTCCGCCTGGATGCACCCCGCATCGCCGCGGACGGGCAGCTCAAGGTGCAGGTGGACGTGGCCAACACCGGCAAGCGCGCAGGCGATGAAGTGGTGCAGCTGTATGTGCGGCGGGTGGATGCAGCGCGGGGTGATGCGCAGCAGGCGCTGCGCGGCTTCCAGCGTGTCCAGCTGGCGCCGGGTGAACGGCGCACCGTGGCCTTCGATCTGGATGCGAAGCAGGCCCTGCGACAGTACAACGAAGCCCGCGCGGCGTATGTCGTACCGCCGGGTGCGTACGAGGTCAGGGTAGGCAGCTCCAGCGCCGATGCGCGCGTGCAGGCCCGCTTCACCGTGGAGGCTGCCCGTGACTGAGCACGTCCTGTCGGTACGGGAAAAGCTGGGCTACAGCCTGGGCGACCTCGCGGCGAACCTGATCTTCCAGACGCTCATCACCTACCTGGCGTTCTTCTACACCGATGTGTACCGACTGCCGCCGGCCACGGCGGCGACGATCATCTTCGTGATCGGCCTGCTTGGCGCCTTCGTGTTCACCCCGCTTATCGGCATCGTTGCCGATCGCACGGCAACGCGATGGGGCAAGTTCCGGCCTTGGATCCTGTGGACGGCGGTGCCGTTCGGCGTGCTCTCGCTGCTGGCCTTCAGCACCCCGCAGCTGGGCGCGCAGGGCAAGATCATCTACGCCCTGGGCACCTACGGCCTGCTGATGCTGGTGTACGCAGCCAACAACCTGCCGTACTCCGCGCTCAGCGGCGTGCTCACCGGCAGCATGGCCCAGCGCAACAGCCTCTCGGCCTACCGCTTCGTGGCGGTGATGATCGCGCAGTTCATCATCCAGGTGCTGCTGTTGCCGCTGGTGCTGATCCTTGGCGACGGCGACCGTGTGCTGGGCTTCGAGCGGGTGATGACCGTGTTCGCCGTGGTGGGCACCGTGTTCTTCCTGATCACCTTTGCCACCACGCGCGAACGCATCGTGCCGAACAAGGAGCAGACCGGCGGGGTACTGCAGGACCTGTCCGACCTGGTGCGCAACCGGCCGTGGCAGGTGATGCTGGCCCTGACCATCCTGGTCTTCATCAACCTGGCCCTGAAGGGCGGTACCTACGTCTACTACTTCCAGTACTACATGAGCGGGCCGGCTCTCGCCGACTTTCTCGACAACACCGGCTTCAACCGCTTCATCGGCGGATTGAACGCCACGCTCAACGGCATGGGGCTGTCCGGCTTCGCCTGGCCGGAGGACCCGGCGACCTCGGCGTTCAGTCTGTTCAACGCCTGCGGCATCATCTGCATGATCCTGGGCATCGGGGTCTCCCGCCGGCTGGCCGACCGCCTCGGCAAGCGCGACGTGTTCGGCGGCGCGCTGCTGGTCTCCACCGTCTTCCTGCTGGTGTTCTACTTCTTCCCGCCCACCGCCGTGGCCGTGGCGTTCGTGTCGTTCATGCTGCACGGGTTCTTCTACGGCATCACCATTCCGTTGCTGTGGGCGATGATCGCCGACGTCGCCGACTACTCCGAATGGAAGAACAACCGCCGCGCCACCGCCATCATCTTCTCCGCGATGCTGTGCGGCCTGAAGATCGGCCTCAGTATCGGTGGCGCACTGGTCGCCGGCATCCTGGCGTACTACGGCTACCAGGCCGGCGCAGACCAGCAGCCGGAGGGCGTGGTCAACGGCATCCGGCTGACGGTGAGCGTGTACTGCTCGCTTCCGTTCCTGATCGCCGTGGCGATGCTGTTCCTCTACAGGATCGACAAGCGCATGGAAACCCGCATAGAGCAGGACCTGCAGCAGCGTCGCGAGGGCAACGACCTGGGCCACCTGGCGGCACATGCCATCTCCCAGCCGCTGGTGACCCATATCTACACCGCCGACCCGTCGGCGCATGTATTCGAAGGGCGGCTGTACATTTATCCGTCGCACGACATCGACGCCGGCACGCCATTCGATGATGACGGTGGGCACTTCGGCATGGAGGACTACCACGTCCTGCGCATGGACAGCCCCACCGGCGAGGCCACCGATTGCGGCATGGCGCTGCACGTCCGCGACGTGCCATGGGCCGCAAAGCAGATGTGGGCCCCGGACGCTGCGCACCGCGACGGCCGCTACTACCTCTATTTCCCGGCCAAGGACGGGGAGGGCAGGTTCCGCATCGGCGTCGCCGTGGCCAACCGCCCCGAGGGCCCGTTCACCGCCGAACCGGAGCCGATGGCCGGCACGTACTCCATCGACCCGGCCGTATACGAAGACGACGATGGCGCGCATTACCTTTACTTCGGTGGCATCTGGGGCGGCCAGCTGCAGAAGTACCGGGACAACCGCTACGACGTGGCACACGAAGAACCCACCGGCGATGCGCCTGCGCTGGGCCCGCGTGTCGGCCGACTGGACGCGGGCATGAACCAGCTGGCCGAGCCCACGCAGGAAGTAGTCATCCTGGACGAGCAAGGCCACCCCTTGCGCGCCGATGACCACGAGCGCCGGTTCTTCGAAGGGCCGTGGCTGCACAAGTACCAAGGCAGGTATTACCTGTCGTACTCCACCGGCAACACCCATCTGCTCTGCTACGCCATCGGCGACAGCCCGTACGGTCCGTTCACCTATGGCGGCGTGATCCTCAAGCCCGTAGTGGGCTGGACCACGCACCACTCCATCTGCGAAGTCGAAGGACAGTGGTACCTGTTCTATCACGACGCCCTGTTATCGGGCGGAGTGACCCACCTGCGCTCGGTCAAGTGCACCCCGCTGCACTTGGAAGCGGACGGCAGCATCCGGACCATTGATCCCTATGGCAACTGAGCGCCGGTTGCCCATCGACGATGCGCAGGCGCCACTGCCTGCCGGCCACCTGCACTGGTTGCGCGCGGGCAAGCTGGAGGTGGCGCTGGCCCCTGAGGCCGGCGGGCGCGTTGCTCGTATCCGCTACGACGGCGTGGAGTGGCTGGTCGACGAACAGGAAAGCGGGGCAGCCACCATCGCTTGGGGCTGCTACCCGATGGTGCCGTGGGCCGGCCGTATCCGGCATGGTCGGTTCAATTTCGACGGCACGATGTACGCATTGCCAACGAACTTCGGCGAACATGCCATCCACGGCGTGGGGTTCGCGTTGCCGTGGCAGATCGACAGCATCGCGGCGGACAGCGCGACGCTGTCACTCGAGCTTCCCGAGGACGACTACTGGCCCTTTGGCGGCAGAGCAACGCAGGCCATACACCTGACACCGCGCAGCCTGGAACTGCGCCTCGCCGTGCAGGCCGGCACGCAGCCAATGCCGGCGGTACTCGGCTGGCACCCGTGGTTTCGCAAGCCGGATCACTTGCAGTTCGAGCCCGACGCCATGTACCCGCGAGACGGGGAGGGCATAGCCAGGCTGCCACTGGAAAGCGCATCCCCCGGCCCATGGGACGACTGCTTCATCAACCAGGCCGATATAACGCTGGTGTACGCCGGCCAGCGCCTGAGGCTGCGAGCCAACACCCACCACTGGGTGGTCTACGACGCCGCCCCCCACGCCACCTGCGTAGAACCCCAAACCGGCCCACCAGACGGCTTCACCCTAGCCCCAAACCGCCTCAACCCGGGCGAACAACGAGAGCTGACCTTCAATCTCGCCTGGAACCCGGACCGGTAGGGTCGGTTCCCAAACGACCGCCGATAACGGTGATCGGCACGGCAACGCATGACCAGTAATCGAAAAGGCGCCAGCGACGTTCGAGGTCATTCCCGGCATGCCTCAGCCTGAAACCCGCACGTCATTGCCCGGCGTTGCTTGGCGCCACGCGGCCACGTAACGGAGGTACTTGCCGATGAAGATCCCGGTGAAACCGCCCGACAGCAGCAGATAGGCAGCGCGGAAACCAACATCCCCCGCGAGCGTCGGCGACATCGCCAGCGCGGATTCAAACCCGTACTTCACCGCGAATGTCACCAGCAGCAGCGGCAGCAGGCTGTAATCCGCACTGCGCCACAGCTTCCCGGTTGCCCGGTTCACGGTCAGCGTCGCACGGCGCAGCATCATCCAGCCGATGCCCGCCCCCGCGCCGATCCCGGCCAGCCACAGCCCCCATGCCTGCCAGGAGGTGCCATAGCGGGCACTGATCGACCACAGGCCCCACGCGGTGAACAGCGCAGGCACCACCGCCAGCCTCACCAGCGTGATCTCACCCGGCTTCATCGCCGCGATGCCGCGCGTGATCAGGAAGATCAGAAGCGCCCACACCCAGAGCGGGGTGTGCGAAGCGAATTGCTGCAGCATGTTCATGGAGGTTCCTTGGCTTGGGGTGGGGGCCGGCCGTGCAGCGCCGTGACGGAATGGAGTAATTCTCTCTTTGGGCCAAAACGGAACAAGTGACAGCTGTCAGCCATCGGGAAGTACAGGTTGGCGGCTACCATAGGCGCCCTCCAGTACGCTCAAGATAGCCGGATGACCAAGCACGACACGGACGCCACGCAACGATTCGACGCCCCGGGCATCAGCCCTGGCAGGCGTATCCAGCGCATTGCCCAGTCGGGCCTACTGGCACTCGCTCTGGGCATCGCGCCGGCAGGGGCGGAAGAACCCCAGACATTCGTCCTGCAGGCCAGCGGGTTCGACAGCGGCCTGGTCGCCAACGATCAGGGCCGGTTGATCCAGGAGTGGCCGGGGCGGCCGCAGCAGGTTGCTCCGCATCGCTGGCTCGTCGTGGATTTCGAGAGGAGCGGCAGCGTGTGGTTCGATGACGCTGGCCGCGTGTCATTGAAGGGCCCGTATGTAGAGCTCCGATCCGATGCGCCATTCGAACGTCACCCGGACGATCCAGACAAAGCCCCATTGTTCAGCACGTGGTCCAGGGCAGGGACCGCCCTGTTACGTGCCGATGGAAGCACTTTCATCGACTGGCAGCCGGGCAGCGGCGAATGGGCCATCACGGCGCACCCGCGACGCTACAGCTGGCGCTCGCGGGAAGCGGGCGAACGCATTTTCGATGCGCGCGGGCAGCTGCGCATGCAGCTCGCCCAAGGCGAACTCCGGGCAGCCGGTCCGTTCCCGGAACGCACGCAATACCTGGTCTGCGACCTAAACCCAGGCACGCCATGCGCGCTGCGCGATGAGGCAGGCAAGACCCTGTGGACCGAGCGCATCGACAGCCTGATTCCGCTCAGCAACGGTGGCTGGCTTGGGCTGCAGGGCAGGGCGTGGCGCCGGCTGGACGCAGACGGCCAACTGACCGGAGATCGCACGCGCATCTACGTTGTGGGCTACTCATCGGCGCGCGCGCGCAGCCTCGCCTCTGAAGATCCGGGCAGCTGGCCGCGCTGGGCCATCGAATACCACGTCATCCGCGAAGACGCAGAAGGCATTTTCGCGAATGAAGCCGACGCCGTGCACGGCCTCATGTACCCGGATGGGCGCTTCCAGGCAATCGCCGGTGCGACTTCCGGCGAGGAGATCTGCCCGGGTATATGGCGCACGCGCATGGGCGATACCGGTGACAAGCTGGTTGATGCCAACGGCCAGGTGCTGGGGCCCTTCACCGCCTACGCGTGGAAGGAGGTCGAGGGGCGTCCCGAGCTACGGCAGGCGATAGCGGAAGATGGGCAGGAAACCCTGGTGGACTGCAGGGGAACGCTGCTGGCCCAGACACCACCGCTGAGCCGCCTGAGCGCAGAGGCCACAGGCTTCTTCGGCACACTGGACGGCGAATCCCAGCCACGACTGTGGCTCGATGCCGGGCTTGGCCAGCACCTGCTGCCAAAGGGTACGTGGATAGACCAGGTCAGCGCTGATGGCCAATTACTCCTCGTGCGAAGCGACGCCGAGGGCTTTCGCCTGTATCACGTAAAGCGCGAGCGCTTCGTGGGCGAGACCATCCGATATGCGGAAGCGCTGCTGCCAACCGGCGTCGTGTTCCTGAGCGATGGCTACTACGGCTTCATCGATGCTGACGGGATCGAGCGGCTGCCGGCTCGCTACACCGCGATCACCCCGTGGGGCGAAGACCGCCTGTGGACATCCCGCTATCTCGCCAATGACGCGCCAGGCAGGATCACGACACTGCATCGCATGGATGGCTCGGTCATCGCCAGCTGGCTCAATGCCTCGATGAACGACAGCCCCATGCTCCGCAACCTGCCCAACCAAGGATCACTGACTGAGCTGATCGGCCCAACCTTTGAAAGGCCGGACGGGGAGTGCCTCGGCCAACAATGGGTAGACCGCAACGGCCGCACCCTGTTCCTTTCACTCCACTGCCAACGCGGCTCAAGGGAAACCGAAGGCAGTGTGATCGAGCCGCTCACCGGGCCCGCCCGACGCCAAGGCACCGTTTGCCCAATCCCGGATGACATCCGAGCCGCAATGTCCGCGACCCGCACCAACTGAAACCGACGCGGCGTGGCAGGGTAGGGTCGGTTCCCAAACGACCGCCGATAACGGTAATCGGCGCGGTAACGCATGACCTCGAACCGAAAAGCGCTACTCGCGTTCGAGGTCATGCCCTAAAGAGTGATCACCACCCCGGCGGTTGATTGGGATGCAACCCTACCGATGGCCACATCGCGGTAGATCCGTTTCCAACTGCCTATCGCGGCAACACCTTCTCGGCGATATCGAGCAGCGCCCGCAGCCGATCCATGTGCCGAAGATCCTGGTGATACCCCACCCACACGTCCCTGCTTGGCGGATCCCCGAGCAGATCAATCCGATGCAGCCCCTGCACACCCTCAGCCAACGGTCGCGGCAACACCGCAACGCCATGGCCGCGAAGGCACATCTGCGCCTGAACGCTGCGGCTGGTACTGGTGAAGGCGCGCTTCGAATGCGGGAATCGATCCAGCAGCCAGGTGACATCCGGGAAGTGGGCCTGGGCTGAGTTCATCAGAATCAGCCGCACCGATTGCGGATCGTCGCTTACCGCGCGCACGGTCTCCGCCGAGCCATAGAGACCGTAAGGCATGCTCATCAGACGACGCTGGACGATGTCCGGCTCACTGAAAGGAATGATGCGGAAAGCAACATCAGCTTCGCGACGGGACAGGTCAAGCAGCCGATAGCTCGCGATGACCTCAGGCACTACGGCAGGGTGACGCCGCCCCAATTCAACGAAAACCGGCGCCAGGACATAAGCGGCGAACCAGTCCGCCGAGGATATCCGCAGGACCCCTTCGAGCCGTTCGTGGTTGCCCGCCAAACGCCGTTCCATGGAAAGCGCGGATTCCTCCATGGACTCAGCCAGGGACAGCACCGCGTCCCCGGCGTCCGTGAGCACAAGGCCGTCTTTCGTTCGGCGAAAGAGTGGCTGTTCGGCCTCCTCCTCGAGCGCCTTGATCCGCCGGCCCACTGTCGGGTGGCTCACGCCAAGGCTGCGGGCAGCCTCGCCGAGTGATTTTCCGCGCACGACCGCGAGAAATATCCGGATGTCGCTCCATTCCACGCCAGGCACGCCCGTTCAAATATGTACGCAGAATATGCAGCAATGCCAGTCCACAAACAATCCTGTGGGAGTGACCATGCCCGCCTTGCAATCAACCTGGGCCCCACATCATGAACAAGCTGAGCAACAAGGTCGCACTCGTCACCGGCGCTTCGAAAGGTATTGGCGCTGGCATAGCCCGCCGCCTTGCCAGCGACGGGGCGAAGGTGGTCGTCAACTACACCACCAGCGAACGCGAGGCAGCAGCACTGGTTACCGAGATCAAGGCCGCTGGTGGAACTGCACTATCGGTCCGCGCCGACGTTCGCAACAAATCGGAGGTGGATGCGCTCATCCAGTCCACCATCGAACACTTCGGCGGGCTGGACATCGTGGTCAACAATGCAGGCATCTATCAGTTTGCTAGGATCGAAGACACCACCGAGGAGCTGTATCGCCAGCAGTTCGACCTGAATGTGCTTGGCCCGCTCCTCGTCGCTGGCGCCGCCGTGCCGCACCTGGGGCAGGGCGGGAGCCTCATCAATATCAGCTCTTTCGTTACCCGGATCCTGCCAGCCGATAGTGCGATCTACAGCGGCACCAAAGGAGCCCTCGACGCCATCACCGGCGTCCTCTCGCGCGAGCTGGGGCCGCGAGGAATCCGCGTCAATTCCGTGAACCCAGGCCTGATCGAAACCGACGGTACCCACGCCAATGGCGTGATGGGCTCGGAGTTCCAGACGTGGAACGAGCAGCAGACGCCGCTTGGCCGGATCGGACAGGTTGAAGAAATCGCGGCGATCGTCTCGTTCCTCGCATCCGGCGATGCTGGCTGGGTGTCGGGCGAGCACATCATCGCCTCGGGCGGCATGCGCTGATCTGCGGATCCGACGATGAAGCCCTTGACCATCAATACCGACGCACACGTTACAGACCCGCGCCGCTGGCCGGCCCTTGCCGTGCTGCTTACTGGCACGCTGTTGCCGCCGCTCGACTTTTTCATTGTCAATGTGACATTGCCGTCGATTCGTGCAGACCTGCACGCATCGGCAGATGTCGCGCAGTTGGTGGTGTCGATGTATGCGATGGCGTACGCCGTCACGCTGATCCTCGGTGGCCGTCTGGGCGACATCTACGGACGTCGACGTACGTTTGTAGGGGGCATGCTCGGGTTCGGGCTGGCGTCCACCCTCTGTGGCCTTGCCGACTCGGCCGCCGTGCTGGTCATTGGCCGGCTGCTACAGGGCATCTCGGCCGCCGTCATGGCGCCACAGTCCCTGGCATCCATCCATGCGCTGTTCCCGGCGAGCGAGAAGGGCCGTGCGCTCAGCCTGTATGCCGCCACGTTCGGGTTGGCTGCGGTGGGCGGCCAGCTGCTGGGGGGCGTGCTGGTCTCGACAGATCTCTGGCATACCGGCTGGCGCAGCGTCTTCCTGATCAATCTCCCCGTCATCGTGCTGGCTGTACCTGCCGCACTGATCCTGGTGCGCGAAACAAAAGGGGCGACAGGGGAGGGCATGGATTACCCCGGTGCACTGCTGCTGGCGTTGGGCGTGCTGGCGCTGGTGGTTCCGCTGATTGAGGGCCGCGAGCATGGATGGCCGTGGTGGAGCCTGGTCCTGTTGATGCTGAGCCCGGCGCTGCTCATCGCCTTCTGGCGTTACGAAAAGCACCGCGAACGAACAGGCGTTTCCGCACTGGTGCCTCCCTCGGTCATATCGGCCGCCCCCGGCTTCCGCCTTGGCCTGCTGGCAGCGGTCCTGTTCTATGCGCTGGCAGCGTTCTTCCTTACCTTCGCGGTCTACCAACAGGCCGGGCTCGGCCGGAATGCACTGGCAGCGGGGCTGGCGATTCTTCCGCTCGGGATCGGCCAGTTGTTGGGGCCCACGTGCGGGCTGAGGCTCTCGCGATGGTTGGGTTCAAGCGCAGCTTCGTTCGGTATGAGCCTGGAGGTCGCGGGCCTGCTCCTGGCGGCGGGGTTGGCGGCGACGGGCAAGCCGCTTCTGCTCCAACTTCCTCTGTTCCTCATTGGTATTGGACAGGGTATGGCGCTCCCTGCGCTGGTGCGACTGAACGTTGATCGGGTGGACCCTCGTTGGGCAGGCCTGGCAGCGGGCAGTGTCAGCGCCGCGATGCAACTTGGCGCTGCGCTCTCAGTCGCGTTGGTGGGCGGGGTCTTCTTCTCCCTCGCACCTGACGGAGCAAGTGCGGACGAGGTCAGGTCAGGCTTCGCTGTGGCCTGCCTGATGATCGCAATGGCGATGGGGACGGCGGCGATTCTCTGCAGCAGGCTTGCCGCTACCGCCCCAGAACCGGGCATGACGCCGGAGGGTGGGATCGGTTCCCAAACGCACGCAGCGGCAGATGCACACCCGCCCATTAATGTGCACAATCCCCCCGGAACCGGGCATGACGCCGGGTAAGCTCCATGCCACGTCCGGGGGGACGGCAAGGAGCAGGACAACAGGGGGATATACATAATGGATTCGCTCTATCCGGCGGGGCCGTCGGCCGTGCCCGCGCAGCTCACCGCACCCAGCTCCGCCTACCGCCGCCATGCATGGCTGGCCGTGGCCGGTCTGCTCGGTTTCGCCATCGCGTACTTTGCCTTGATGGGCTGGTTCGGCTGGACCGCCTACCGGGTGTTGCGCACCCTGCTGGCCGGCGACAGCGGAAACTCGCTGGCCAACGTCATCGTCGGTGCGTTCGCCCTGTTCCTGGCCGCCTTCATGGCCAAGGGCCTGATCTTCCTCAAGCGTGGCCAGGCCTCCAAGGACATGGAGCTCAAGCCGGCAGACCAGCCCGAGCTGTTCGCCTTCCTGCACCGACTGGCCGACGAAGCCGGCGCGCCGCGTCCCAAGCACGTGTACCTGTCGCCACGGGTCAACGCGGGCGTCTTCTATGACCTCTCACTGGTCAACCTGCTGCTGCCCTCGCGCAAGAACCTGGACATCGGCCTGCCGCTGGTGAACGCACTGAATCTGGGCGAGTTCAAAGCCGTGCTGGCCCACGAATTCGGCCACTTCGCCCAGCGCACCATGGCGGTGGGGCGGTGGGTGTACGTGGCCCACCAGATCGCCAGCCAGCTGGTGGCCCGGCGCGATGCGCTCGACACCATCCTGGCCACCGTTTCGCGCCTGGACCTGCGCATCGCGTGGGTGGGTTGGCTGCTGTCGCTGATCGTGTGGGCCATCCGCTCGCTGGTGGATACGGCCTTCAGCGTGGTGGCGCTGTCCGAGCGCGCCCTGTCGCGCGAAATGGAGTACCAGGCCGACCTGGTGGCCGCCTCGCTGGCCGGCAGCGATGCCCTGGTGCATGCCTTGCACCGCTTGGGCGCGGCCGACGATGCCTGGGGCAGGACGCTCAGCTTTGCTTCGCGCGAATTCGCCGCCGGCCATGCCGTGGCCGACCTGTTCGCCGTGCAGACCCGGATGCTGGCCAACCTGCGCCGGGTCTCGCCCGACCCCCTGTATGCCGAGCCGCCGCAGCTGCCCGAGCGTGAGCGCGAACAGCACCGCGTGTTCCGCCAGGCCATGGTGCGTGCACCGGAAATGTGGTCCACGCACCCGGCCAACGTAGACCGCGAAAACAACCTCAAGCGCCGCTACGTGGAAGCGGCCATCGACGAACGCCCGGCCATGCTGCTGTTCCGCGACGCCGACGCGCTCAAGCACCAGCTTTCCCGCGACATGCTGCGCGAAACCCCGCCGGCCTTTGAAGACGGTGAAGAATCGCTGCGCCGGCTGGATGCCGAATTCGACATCCGCGCCCTGCAGCAGCGCTACCAGGGCACCTACCTGCGCCGCTCGTTCGTCCGCGGCGTGGCCACCCCGGCCGAGCTCTTCCTGCACACCCTTGCGCCGCTGAACGACGCCCAGATCCGCGAGCGAATCACCACCCTCTACGCGCCCGCCCATGGCAAGGCGCTGCAGCAGCTGCAGCTGCTGGAGGACGAGCGCGCCACGCTGGAGGCTGCCCGCGCCGGACACCTGCGCGCATCGGGCAACCGCGTGCATTGGCGCGACCAGGTGCTTGACACCTCGCGCCTGGGCCCGGTGATCACCACGCTGGATGCGGAGATCGCCCCCCTGCGCCAAACCGTGACGAAGCACGACCAGGAATGCCGCAGCCTGCACCGGCTGGCCGCACGCCGCAGCGGGGCAGAGTGGGAGGCACTGCTGGAAGGGCAGGTGGCCCTGCTGCACTTCTGTGAGCACACCGAAGCCGACCTGCGTGACGGGTACGGGGTGTTCGTCAACGTGCTGCAGGTAGTGACCGCCGACAAACGCGTTTCCAGGAACGAGCTGCGCCGGCTGATCGTGGCTGCCGGCCGCGTGCAGCAGGCCCTGGTCTTCATCTACGACAGCGCCCGCAGCTGCGTGATCGATGAGACCGTGATCGCGCACGGCGGCAAGCCGCTGGCGGAAGCCCTGGGCAAGCTGGGCCTCGCCACGCCGGCAGAGGGCAACATGGACAACTGGATCCAGCACGCGAGCGACTGGGTCAACCACACCTGCAACGTGCTGTCGCAGCTGCGCGCGGCAACGCTGGAAGCGCTGCTGGCCAACGAAGACGCCGTGGTGGAACGGCTGGATTCGGGCGAACTGGCACCCGCTGCGCCGGCCCCTTCGCGGCCCCCCAAGGGCTACCCGGTGCTGCTGCCCGGCCAGGAGCGCAAGCTGCAGACCAAGCTGGGCTGGTGGGACCGGTTCCAGACCGCAGACGGCTGGGCCGCCGGCGCCGCCCGCGCTACGGCCGCAGCCGCCATCGTGGTGGGCGTGCTGGTGTTCGGCATGCTTACCGGCAGTGCCACGGTCTCGCTGTACAACGGCCTTGCCACCCCGGTGCAGGTCACTATCGACGGCAAGACCGTCGCACTGGCGCCGCTGGAGAGTGCCACCCTGGATGTGGACCCCGGTACCGCGCACAAGGTGGTCACCCATACCGCAGACGGGCAGCTGATCGAGTCTTTCGACAGTGAACGCATGACCGGCCGCTCGCACTTCACCTACAACGTGGCCGGCGCCACGCCGATGGTCCAGTGGTCGGCCGTGTATGGCGGCGCAACCGCAGACCCCGAGCGCCAGTTGGGCGCACAACGCTGGGCGGCCACCAGTGCCGACATCGTCCTCGAGGAACCGCCGGAATCCATCCAGACCCAGAAGCATTCCAATGGCGGCAAGCGCTCGGTGGTAA
Organism: Stenotrophomonas sp. 22385; assembly: GCF_052045085.1. Classification (NCBI taxonomy): domain Bacteria; kingdom Pseudomonadati; phylum Pseudomonadota; class Gammaproteobacteria; order Lysobacterales; family Lysobacteraceae; genus Stenotrophomonas; species Stenotrophomonas sp. 22385. The sequence goes on along the minus strand of NZ_JBQEOG010000004.1, from coordinate 108,218 downwards.
CGGCCGTCGGCGACTTCTCGCCGCAGCGGCAGGTAGGCATGGTCTCCGATGAAAGCGAGCGCGAGGCGATGATCCTGGCGCATGCGCGCTGGGATGCGCCGGAGTCGCGCCACCTGACCACCTGGCTTGCCATGGCAGCGAAGAACCCGGCGACCCTGCAGGGCATCATCGACGAGCGGCTCAAGCGCCATCCCGAAGACGTCGCAACCATGCGGATCGAACAGAAGCTCAGCGAGAGCAACGGCGTCAGCGCCGCCTGCGAACGCCACAAGCAACAGGCCGCGCGCGAACCTTCCTCTGCGCCGTTTGCCTACCTCGCCATTCGCTGCATGGCCGACAGCCCCGAGCAGGACGAAGCCTTCCTGGCCGGGCATCGCCGCTGGCCGGAGAACCCGTGGTTCGCGCTGGCCGCCGGCTACGTGCTGGCCCAACGCACCGACTGGGCCGGTGCCAACGAGGTCTGGACCCAAGCCGCGGCGGTGCCGCAGACGGCCGAGTTCACCGCGCTGGAACTGGCGCGCGTGCGGCGCATGCTGGGTGCCAGCAATGGCGCACTTGCAGCGCTGGCCAGGGAATCGACCCTGCTGGCCAACATGCTGGCCCTGGAAAGCAACGAAGCCGACGGCACGCCCTATGAGGCGTACTACCAGCTCGACCAGGGCGAGTACCAGCGCGCATTGAGCCTGGCCGAGACCGACGCCGAACTACTGCCACGCATCGTCCGCCTGGTAGCCGCTTCCGACGGCGCGCAGGGCGACTGGGTCAAGCAGGCCATGGGGCTGCCGGAAGAGCAGGGGATTGATCCGGATTCGGTGTGGAGCATGTGGGCATTGGCTCTGCGGCACGGCGGCAACGAAGCGGCGTGGCGCGGGAAGGTGCTGGCCACCGATCCCCGGGAAGCCGCACGCGTGGTGGCGTTCGTCGATGCCGTGCGCGCCAACGCCAGCGTGCAGCAGGCAGAGAACGCACTCGGCCGCGTCAGCCCGGCCAATCGCGGCTACGCCTACACCGTTGCAGCGGTGGTGCGAGGCGAATCGTGCCCGCAGGCTTGGCGCGAAGGCGCCAAAAAGCTGCTCTTCGGCACCGAGCGCCCGCACCTGATGTAAGCCACAAGGCACGGCGAGAACCGCTCTCGCCGTGCCAAGCCGCGTAGCGCCGACCTATGCGGGACCGGGCGCCGCCTGGCGGTGGTAGGGGCGGTCGCCAGACGACCGCCCTCAAAACATCAACACCCGGTAACGCATGACCATGAACGAAGCGCTGCCGGACAACACAATGACCGCAAGGATGCGCGGAACACTGGTTGAGTGGCTACTCGTGATCACCGGCCCGGTGTCGCGCAGCTGGATTCGATTCTAGAGATGGTCAGGCGCGACCAAGAGCTGGCGGACCGTGCCGTGAAGCAAGCGGCTCTTGCCGAGCAGCAGGCGGCCCATGCCGACGGACGTCGCTAGGCGCATTACCTCGGCAGCATACCTGGCATCGACACAACCAGGCGCCATGCAGCCCACTGCCTGATGCAGTGAATCCCAGGTGATGCGTACCACCCAAGACTTCACTACGTGGAAACCGTGACGGTGCAACTCTCTTCCGTCACTTTCTTCCCCCACGAAGTGCAGGCTCTCCATGACCAACAAGCAGCTCACGACGATCAATCCACTTACCGAAGAAGTGATTGCCACCTATTCGTACATGTCAGACGACGAAGCCGCAGCGGTAGTCCAATCCAGCCACAACGCTTACCTGGAATGGCGCCTGCGCCCCCTGGACGAACGGGCCAAGGTGGTTTCCGCCATCGCCAAAGCGCTTCGCGAACGCAAGGAAGAGTTCGCCCAGCTGATGACCCGCGAGGTCGGCAAACTGATTGAAGACAGCCGCACGGAGGTGGAACTGTGCGCCGCCATCTGTGACTACACCGCCAAGCAGGGGCCTGTGGCGTTGGCGGACGAAGAGCGGGATGTAGAAGGTGCCACCGGCATCGTGACCCATTCGCCAATCGGCGTGGTGTACGGCATCCAACCCTGGAACTTCCCGGCCTACCAGGCGATCCGTTACTCCATCGCCAGCCTGATGGCAGGCAATGGCGTGCTGCTCAAGCACGCGGAAAGCTGCACCGGCAGCGGGCTGCTGCTCCGTGATATCTACGAAAGTGCCGGCCTGCCCAAGGGCCTGTTCGGCGTGCTGTTGATCACCCATGACCAGTCCAACGGCATCGTGGAGAACGACCTGGTCCGGGCCGTGACGCTGACCGGCAGCGAAACCGCAGGGCGCACCGTGGCAGCCAAGGCGGGCGCAGCGCTCAAGAAGACGGTACTCGAGCTGGGCTCCAACGACGCCTACCTCGTGCTTGACGATGCCGACCTTGATCTGGCCGTGGAGACCTGCGTCAAAGGACGCCTGTTCAACAATGGGCAGACCTGCGTCAATGCGAAGCGCTTCATCGTGACCGAGAAGAACTACGATGCCTTCGTCAGCGCCTACGCCAGTAAGTTCAAGGCGATCAAGATGGGCAACCCGAACGCCGCCGATACGCAGCTGGGCCCGCTGGTCTCCGAGGCGCAGCGTGACAAGCTGCACGAACAGGTCACAAAGAGTGTCTCGCAAGGCGCCCGCCTGCTGGTAGGCGGTGAGGTACCAGAGCGCACCGGCTGGTTCTATCCGGCCACCGTACTGGCCGACGTCGCGCCGGGGCAGGTGGCGTACGACGATGAGCTGTTCGGCCCTGCGGCCGCCATCATCCGCGCCAAGGACGATGAGGATGCGCTACGCATTGCCAATGACAGCCGCTACGGCCTGGGCGGCGGCATTTTCAGCCGCGATGTGAAGCGCGCCCGCGAGCTGGCCACCAAATACTTCGATACCGGGATGGTCTTCATCAACACCTTCGACGTTGCCTCCCCGGCGCTGCCCTTCGGCGGGGTGAAGGCATCCGGCTACGGCCGCGAGCACGGCCCGGAAGGGTTGAAGGAGTTCGTCAACGTCAAGTCGATCAAGATTCCGGCTGCCGCTTGACAGTTGACCGCGGCGCCAACAACCGGCTCTGCGGCACCGAGCGCCCTCACGTGAAGTGACGCATCCGGCAAGGTGCCAGAAACGCTTACAATCGCGTGCACCGCGCATTGACCGGTGCACGAAGAAGCGTAGTGCCACGCCATGCGTGGCTGCCCCAGGAAGAGAGCATTACAAATTGATCGCAAGCGAATGGTGTAAGTCCCTCGGTCTCATTGGCATGGCACTAGCCTTGGCACCCATGGCGTCAGCGACAGAACCAGCCCGGAACCCCGCCCCCAATCAGGAACAAATCGACCGCGCCGTAGCCCTCGCGACCTGCAAGGCCGACCGCGCAGCGTTCCGCACATTGGCCCATGAGCTACGCGACGTCGCATCCAGCCGCGAGCCCTCGGCAGGCTGGCAACCGGTCGCCCGCGAAGCGGGAGAATACGGCATGGCGCTGGGCAACATTGCCGGTGTCCTGGCGGAAATGCAGCTCACCGAACCCGTGCTCATTTTCGGCCATCCGACCAGGCGTTTGATACTGTCGCGCAGTTCCGTAGTCGCCACCTTCGATGACCCAGCCATCGGCGCAGGCCTCGCCAAGTCCATGGGCATTGAACCGGAGATGAGGCAGGGCGGTCCTGCCGGGATGCGCATTGTTGAGTCAACGCCGGAAGCCGAAGGGGATGGCATCGAGGTGAAGGCATTGATAACCTCGAGGATCGACGCCGATCATGGACCGTCCGCCGTGGCAGGGTGCCTGTACTACACCCAGTAGACGCGAAGCCACCTCGGCACCCCATTCAGCGAGTTCCCCAATGCAGTGGATTGATCTGCGCAGCGACACCGTCACCCAACCCACCCCCGCGATGCGCCAGGCCATGGCCACCGCAGAGGTGGGGGATGACGTCTACCAGGACGACCCCACCGTCATCCAGCTTGAGCGTCTGGCCGCCGACATGCTGGGCAAGGACGACGCGCTGTTCGTTCCCACGGGGGTATTCGGCAACCAGCTCGCAGTATTCACCCATTGCCGCCGGGGCGACGAAGTCATCGCCGGCGACGACTCGCACCTGGTCTGGCACGAAAACGGTGCGGCGGCGGTCATCAGTGGCGTCCAGCTGCGTACCATCGCCAGCAACCGGGGCCAGTTGGACCCCCGCGAGATCGCAGCCCGCATCCGGGTGGGGGAGGACATCCACATTCCCCGCACCGGACTGATCTGCCTGGAAAACGCGCACGGCAACGGCCGCGTGATTCCGCTGGCAACGATGGAGGCCACCGCCGCCATCGCCCGGGAACAAGGCGTTCCCATCCATCTGGACGGCGCACGCGTGTTCAATGCCGCCACCTACCTGGGCTGCGACGTGAAAGCGATCACCCAGCATGTGGACACGGTGATGTGCTGCCTTTCCAAGGGCCTGGCCGCACCGGTCGGTTCGATCCTGGCCGGGCCCGCGGCCTTCATCAAGCGCGCCCGTTACAACCGCAAGCTGCTGGGAGGAGGGTGGCGCCAGGCCGGGGTGATTGCCGCGCCGGCCATTCTTGCGCTCACCGAAATGACGCAAAGGCTGGATGTGGACCACGACAATGCAACGTACCTCGCCCAGCAGTTGGCCCAAGTGCCAAGCATTGACGTGGACATGGAAGACGTCCACATCAACATGGTGTGGTTCGCGCTACCCGAAGGCGTAGACATGCCGGGGCTGATGCAAGCCCTGGAAACCGCCGGCATACGGGCCAACGGTGCGTACGACGGCAAGATGCGCCTGGTGACCCATTGGCAGATCGACCGGGAAGCCATTGACCGGACCGTATCAGTGATCCGGAGCGTGGTGGCTGGGTGATCAGTCAGGCCGGCGCGCGACCCAGCCCCGGAAGCTGAAGGCGGCGTAGAACAGCTCCACGTCCGTGAAGCCGGCCGCCTCCAGCAACGCCACCTCGTCCTCTGCGGAGATGGCCGGCAGCTTATCGGCCATGACCGCAATCGACGCTTCGTCCCGCTCGTCCAGCACACCGTTGATCGACGCGAATGCAGCTGAGCGGCGAAGCCAGCGCATACGGGCTTTCGGCGCATAGCTGTGGTGGGCGACCACCAGCAGACCACCAGGCCGGAGGCGCTGGAACAACCCTCGCAGGGTCTTCAGCCGCGCATCCGGGTCAAGGAAGTGCAGCGTCAGCAAGCAGGTAGCGCCGTCAAACTCACGCTGCGGCGCATCTTCGATGACGCCCTCCACCAGCACAGCACGCGAGGCGTTCGCGCCCAGGGTTTCCCGTGCAAGTTCCAGCATCGGAAGTGAAGGATCTACGCCAACAAACCGCCAGCCCGGCTGCGCCTGGGCAAACGCGTGGAGCTCCAGCCCGCCCCCGGCACCCAGCACCAGCACCTCGCCCGTTGGCGGAACGGATTCGGCCAGCAGGAGGTGGGTCATGCGATGGAGCGCCGCCATGCCAGGTACCTTGGCTTGGGCGGTTTGCTGATAGCTGCTGACTGCGGAGGGATCCTTGAACGTCGACATGGATACTCGGCCTGCTCGGGCCCATTGATATGTAACCTCAATTGTTACATACGCGGACGTGCCTTGGTGGGCCACGCGTTAACGCTCACCAGAGAATGACCGCTACTAACCGGAATCGGATATCAGGACTCCTAGAGCGGCTGGTCCGGTGCTAAGCTTCGCTATCGACCCATACGGGATATCGCTGTGTCCTTACGTCTTCTGCCCGCATGACTAAACGAATGCACGAGAAGCGTGATGAACTCGCGCAGGCGTCAGCGGCACTTAGAGACGAGCTGCTTGCCAAAGGGGTTCCCCCAGCTTGCAGCGGCAGCCGATGGAGAATTGGTCCGATGTGTTGGCGGAGCTGCAGAAAGCATGCCCCGGTCATTCTGCCAAAGCTATGCAGATGCCCTCCGCAGAGCGTTCTGGGAGAACAGATGGCTTTGGTCTGCTTCTAACCGGAAAAGGACACCGGGGCTACTTAAGCGACTGGTCAGGTACCAACGTTCGCTTTCGACCCTTAGCAGACAAGTGCATGAATGAGCTGCCGACAGGCATCCCGCAGTACACTAAGACTGCCGATTGCGGTTAGCGACGAAGTAACTCCTCCAGCGCAGTGAGTCGTTCGGTCAGCTCCTGATGGAACTGACCCTCATCGCTATGCGCTACGGCAAGTCTCGCTTGTTCCGTTGCGCCAGGGATGTCCCCTTCGTGCTTTAGAGAGCGGCTCAACATGTCGAAGTACGACGCTAGGTGCCTTGCTGCGCGCGAATCACGCTGTGCCTCTGCCAGGGCATCCCGAGCTGTTTGGATTGACTGCGGTAGCTCAAGTGCCAACTCAGCCTCGGCCCGGCGATAGAGCAGCCAGTGGTTAACCTGTCCAGCCGGAACCGCGGCAATCACCTGCAACGCACGGGCCGGTTCTCCAGCAATTGTGAAAACTTTCGCAATCCCGCGAGCGGAAAATGAGTCTGGCTCTCCCGCCGCGAGCAGCGCTTCAGCGTAAATGAGGCTCAATCCCGACAACCTCCTTGCCAGCGCCGCATCTCCAGAACGCTGCGCACTCTGCGCGACATTGGCAAGCGATTCGCTTACGCTTAGTAGGTGCCTCCTTCCGATCGATACAGGTGAGACCTCGAACATATCTCCAACGGCGCTAACCAACGCAAAGCTGATAAGCGGATGCTTGTAGCTGAACTTCGAGGTAAAGGCGAAGAAGGCGTCATAAAACTGGTCGAGCCCTTCGAGAGCTGATTGGCTTATCACTTCACCAAGTGCCTGTATGCTTCTCTCGTCTTCATTTAGCTGTTCAGCCACCTCAGCGTAGGAGCGCAGGTTGCTTAACGCTGCCATAGCTACGCGCAAAGGCACACTCGTTGGATCGCTCACGATCTGCATGATCAGATAGCGCAATGACTGCTCGCCAGCCTGCCTTGCCTGCTCTGTAGCGTCGTGCTGCGCGCCCAAGTGTGCAATCTGGCCATGCGTCGCGTGCCACGTGGGCTCCAACTCGAGCAACTGCCGGAATGTAGCTAGTGCCTTGTCTATCTCACCACAGCGGCGATAGGCCTTGCCAAGATGATGCGAAAGCTCCGCCCTGTTTCTACCCTCAGCACCACCCAAGGCAGTCTCGTACTCCTGAGCGCATTCCGCGTAGTAGTCGGTACGACTCTGGCGATCCAGGGTGTAGGCGTACTGCTCGCGCGCATCGATCGTGGATACGAGCGCAGCAAGGGTGCCGTCAGGAATTATCGGCCGGCCGGCGTAGGCAGAAAAGACCTCTTGCTTAACCTCCTCGATCTGCAGCAAGGCATATAGTAGCCAATCTGGATCACGCTCTCCGCGTCGATGGTGCTCTGCCAGCAGCTGCGTTCGAGACAGATGAATCTGACGCAGCGCGGATGGGGTCATCTCCCCTTGCAGCTGCTCGATATAGCGCTCGACCTCTGTAACCAGGTCACCCGTGCCGTCGGCCGTTCGAGCGGCTCGACACACCAAGTCATGGACGAGCAGGACGCCAGTCGCACTCGCCGGCGACAGGAACGCTAGCTTCTGAAGCTCCAACTTTGGCACGTGACGGATGAAGTGGGTAAGGAAGTCTCCGTCATGCATCGTTAGGCCGGTATTCGCAATTCTCTCCAAAGCAGCAAGAGGCGCGCCATCGAGTCGGCGCAGAATGCCCCTTAGGATGGAGACGCCGTCGTCTCCACTCAGCGCGTCCGGAGCCGCCAGCACTTCCCCGTAGAATGCATCGCGTGGGATGCCCTGGGAGTCTATAACGCTTTTTGCAGTAGCCAATATCAGGGGCAAGAATCCACACGCGTCAACGAAACGCTTACCGATCTCCCTTGCCTGTGCGGGGTCTTCGCCGAGAATTCGCATGGCTACTTCCTCGGACACCCGCGGTATTGGCACATGCGAAGGTGCACCAGGAACAGCTACCTGGGACGTGACGATCACCACACCGCCTTTGTCGAACCCGGGCTGAAGCTCCGCGAACACAGCGGGATCCACTGCCTGATCAAGCCGGTCGATCACCAGGATGGTTTTGGCTGAATTGAAGCTCCCCACTACGTTCAAGGGCTTTCCGCCTCGCTGTCGCGTTACGGCAGAGAGCGGGATGTTGGGATGCCAATCGCCACCGGCTAGCCAGACGTAGTTATCGAAGTTCCTTTCTTCCTGGTGAACGAAATCGATGGCAGCTTGTGTCTTGCCCGAGCCACTCAATCCATGCAGAACTGCTACCAAGCATCCTCCCGCGAAGTGATTGCGCAGAGCAACGATGACAGCTTCGTTTGATTGATGATTTGCACATTGGGCCGGCAGGCGACCGAAGTATTCGAAGTTGTCGAGAGCTTGGCCAAACTCGGGAAAGAACTCTCTAAAAAAGGCCGCCGCGTCCGGCCTCTCGACGGCAAGTTCGTAGATGCGCTTGGCAAGCTCCCGCGCATCTAGGATGATCAGCGCATGCCCAAATTCTTGCGCCATAGCGGTGCGATTGAACTTTGACCGGAAGGAAGGAATCTCCTCCTCTGTTGACATCAGATAGATTTTGGTCTCACCGGTGCGAGGCCGATGCTTCTCGGCACTTCGTACATCCTTCTCAATCTTTTCGTAGACGGGCGCTTCCTCCTTGCCGGTGTTCTTGAAGTAGCCACCCTCGGTGCTGTATTGGGCAATTACCGTCGAATCGTCGGAGAAGGAGTCGACGGTATAACCGACAAACTTGTGCTCTTTGTTGATGCCGTGATGCACAAGCCTCTTGTTCTCCAATAGCTCGATCAGCCCGTGTCCAGCCAGTTCCAAATGCGTTGGATCCATGGCCGAGATCTCGTCGATCAATCGATTGATAATCCGCTTCTTGATGGATTCGAATAGCATCGACAATCCGCCTCTAGTCTGCTTTGCTGGAATGCTACAGAACTTCTGTTCGCGAGAGCCGTTTCCCTTGGCACTGGGGAACCATCAATGCACAGGCGTGACAAGCTTTCTGCTACTAGTCGGGCCTAGGGCTGCATCCGGCCGCCCCTCGATCTTACTCGGTCGAGGAGCAGGCGTATTGGGCTTAGACATCCGTTTGCTCGGCGATATCTAAGGCGTCAGCCACCTCGATGCCTAGGTAGCGCACCGGGCTCTCTAGCTTCGTATGCCCCGGCAATAGCTGGACCGCTCTGAGGTTTCGCGTCCGGCGGTAGATCAACGAAGCTTTGGTCCTGCGCATCGTGTGGGGGCCGTAGGAACCGGACTCAAGCCAGGCTTCTTCCACCCAGCGATGGACAATCCTAGCGTACTGCCTCGTTGACAGGTGGGGCGAGTCTAGTATTCGGCTAGTGAAAAGGAAACCCGAGCTCGTGACATCAGCATAGGTGATCAATGCCTGTACGGCTTCCTGTGTAAGTTGGGTGATCTCGAAGTGGACTGGCCGGCTGGTCTTCTGCTGCATGACCGTGGCGCGAGACGCTATCTGTCCGCCGTGTGCGACGTCCGACACCGGCAGCTTTACCAAATCGCAAGCGCGGAGCGCGGAATCGATCGCGAGATTGCACAGAGCGAGATCACGGAACTTGCGGCCAAGTTGTAGCCTGATGCGGATTGCCCAAATGTCTTCCAGCTTGAGCGGCGCCTTCTGGCCGATCAGCTTTCCTTTGTTGCAAGGCTCGTGCGGCTGAGGTGTGCCAAGGATTGCCATGACTAACTCCTGGTGGAGGGTAGGTCAGGCTCATCCCAAGGACAGAAGCATCCCGTGAGTATGTCGTGATGCGACCCAAGGCGGACGTCAATCTGCCTTCGGCCTGACATCCGGCGAGGCCTTCAGCACTACTTCTGGGTCCGGCTATGCATCGGCTTGCTAGCCGGACCCAGCAGGCCTAAGATCGAGCTCTATCAAGGGGACAGCCCACCATATGGTGGGTTGTGGATACGTCGTATAACCGGACCCAGGGATCCGGCTACTAGGTAGTTAGGCAGCAGGGGGAGATGGTGGATAGCCGAAGTATCTTTGAAAGACTGACACGATCCGAGCCAATCAATCTCGCAGATCTCCCAGAAGAGTTCGGTGTCTACGCTCTTTGGGATCATGAAAGACAAATCCGGTACATCGGTAGCACACCAAAAGCCACCGAGGGATTCCGCACCAGGATTTACAGCAAGCACGCCACCGGCAGCGAAGGTCGCAGCCACAAGTTCACGCAAGCGTATTGCACCGGCCGTATGTGGCGTTACTGCAAGAAGCTTGATAACCCAGCTGCCGCTCGCGAGCAGTCCGCCTCAGATGCGGACGCGGCTAAGAAGTTGAGAAACGCCTTTATTCGTAAGCACTGTCGGGCGAGCTACGTATCCATACCTCGTAGCTATCTGCCAGAGCCATACTTCGCAAACCTCACTTCATTGGAGTTCCAGCTTCAGGCTATGGCGCCTTCAGGCATGCGGGCTTGGGAGGGCATCGGGTTTCGGCCTCTACCAGAACCAGCCCCTCTCGTGGATCGCTTGTTGGCTGAACTACCTCACTTTGCAGCAGGCGCTGAAAGGCAACATGCCATCTATAAGGCGCACGTGCTTTGCACTGCTGCCTAACAATTCATTCAAGCCGATGCTCCGCGGCCCGGCTTAATTCAGGCGTTAGATGCCTATGACAGTTCGCGACCTATCCATCATCGATGGCCTCGACCCTAAGACTATTGAAGAAGCGCTTGCAGTCTTGCGCCGCGAGTCTGATCGGGGCGCGGTCTTGGTGGCAATTGCGATCCTAGATAGCGTCTTCGCAAGCCGGTTGGAACAGCTTTTCAGCCATGGAAATTCCGACGCACGCTCTCGCCTATTAACTAGATCGTTCAACTCATTCGCGTCAAAGGTTGATCTGGCTTACTGCGTTGGAATGACCCCAAAGCAGCTGTACCAGGATATCCGCCTTCTCAACAAGCTGCGCAATCAATGCGCGCATGAGTGGGGAGATTTTCGCATTACCCAACAGATAGTTGATACCGACATTGAGCCAATGATGGTAAAACATGCGCTCAATGCGGCAAATGAGGTCCAACCGATCCTGTTCCCACCAGGCGCTGCGCCTAAGCAAGTACTCGTCAGTACCCTTGCGGCGTTGATTACCTTTGCGAGCCTGTTCAAGCCCCTCCCCAAAGCGGCCGTCACGGAGGGAACAGGTGACGGCATCTAACGATTCATTCAAGCCGAAGCCGCTTTGTGGCTCGGTTTAGTTCAGGCGTTGGGCGATGTCCGCTTCTGGCCGAAAGCGGACACCGGGCCGATTGCGGCCGCCGGGAAGGATGGAAATCTCGGCCACCGACCCATTGCGAACGTTCTTTGAGCCACAAGTCACATCGATCAGGTAGCCGGGGGAAGCTTTGGACATCACTGAGCGCATCAAGCAGGAGCGAGGACAGGACACTATCGCCGGGATACTTCCTGGTGCTGCTTCAGCGTCCGTGACCGACTTTGCCAGGAGTTTTGGACTGCTGGACTCGTCGGAATGCTACGAAGAGAATGATGCTGTCGAGGCAGCTAAGGTCATAGAGAACGTCCTTCATAGGGACATGGCCTACAACACCGAGATCATGCCTTTTTCCCTCGCCCGTGAGCTTTCGGGAGAGTTCGTAGCGGCGTTCGCTGGCAGCGATGCGCGCTTCTTCACAAATGGTGAGTGGGGGCGCTCAACAGGGGCACTTGGTGTTGGCTGGACTCCAGTCACGTCCGCAACGTTCGACATTGGTGTATTGGTCGTGTCCGATCAGACGGTTGGATGCGTATGTTGCATGGATGAGGATTGAGGCTGCGTTGGTGCCAATGTCCGCTATTGGCCGAAAGCTGACATGGGGAACACCTGAGCAATTCGTCCGGTGCTATTGTTGGCTATCGACCCAAAGCGGACATTGGTACGGCCACAGAGCCTGCCGTTGGCTCCTTCTACACGCTGGCTTGTTAACCGGACTTGGCCGCCCTAAGATCGAGCTTTATCAAGGCATAACTCACCATACGGTTCTTTGTGGATAGGCCATATAAGCAGCCCCACGGGTCCGGCTGTAAGGTAGTTGTGCGCTAACGGGGGATTGATGCTCAACGACTGCATATTTGAAGGTGCGCAGTGGGATGCGACTAAGGAGCAAGCGAAAGCCATCCTAGTTGATGTTGCTACCCGCAGAGGCAGAATTACCTACTCTGAGCTCGTCGGCCAGATCAGTGCGCTCAAACTAGAGTCACATGACGCGCGGCTGTTTCATCTTCTCGGAGAGATCAGCAGCGACGAGGAAAAAGGCGGGCGAGGCATGCTTACTGCTATCGTCGTACACAAATATGGTGACATGCTGCCCGGACCAGGGTTCTTCGAGTTGGCCAAATCTCTGGGAAAGAACACTAAGGACCCATTGGCTTGCTGGATATCTGAGTTTAATAAGGTGCATGACTACTGGGCCAACAAGCATCGACGTTCATAACAGTTCAATCAACCCGCCACCACATCGCCGGCAGGCGTAGTTGAGGCGTTAGGCCACCAATGGAGGTTACCGTGATTGATACAAGTTACTTGGAAAAGGTCATGGCCATGAATGATCAGGAGTTTTTAGAGATTGCGGAGGCCGGAGAGAAATTTGTCTTGGTGAATGTTGTTCCGGTTGCTGGCTCGTCAGAATGGACCATCTTCGGTCCTTATGGTGTCTACGCCTCCTCCTCTGGGAAGCGAACCTTCTCGGATCTTGCCGCTGCGCACGCCCAGCTGGCCAAGTGGGGAATTAGCGAGTTTTTCCAAGTAGGTGAGCTCAGAGTTTTTCCTGCCCCAGCGGATCAATAGTTCATTCAAAACTACGCCACTTCGCGGCGCCGCTTAAGTCGGGCGTTCAATATCCACTTTTGGTCAACTAGAGACAGTTGGCTAGCTTTGCCAGGCTTGGATCGTATTGCTCAAATGTTTGTGACCTAACCCATCGACGTTGCGGGAGGGGCTAACAAACATCTATACCTTGAAAGGCGCTCCTTAAATTGGCACTGGCTCATTGAGGTGTGGCGCTGTTCTCAATAAGAATGTAGAACACACAGGCGAATGCACTACTAGCTCAGCAGCCAGGACAGTGTCGCCAACCAGTCCATCTCGGCTGACGCAGCTTCGCTGCGCCGCCTACTTCAGGTGTTACAAATTCAAAAATGGCCAATCCAGCCTTTGCAAAAAGTGCCTATAGGCTCCAAAACTCTATTGTTCGCGAACTTAACAACGCTCACATATTTTTAGAGCAGATCGTCCCGGTCTTGGGTGATGCGAAGACGGTGTACGGCAAGAGCACGTCAAGAAAAGACAAGCGCTATTACGTCCCGTCGACAAAGAAAGGGAGATTTGCGGAGCGAACTGATGCTGAACTAAAAGGCATCTATGATCAGTACCTTGGATCTGGCTTGTACGAATCATTCCTTGTCAGCCTGGTCGCCAGATTCGAATGGTTCATTGCGGATTTGCTGATGGACTTCTTCTCGCACTATCCACTCAGAATAACGGAGAAGAACAACGGAGTTCCTTCTGCCGAGAAAATTGAAGTGAAGACCCTGCTGGACTGCTCAGATAGGGATGAACTTGTTCGCAGAGTTATTTCTGGGCATGTTTCAAACGTGCTGCGCCAAAAGCCCATTATCTATTTAACCTACGTCGCAGAGATAATCGGAACGAAGAAAGACCCCAGCTTTATGGACTTCTATGAGATATCTGCCACTCGCGACTTGGTCGTACACAACGGACGCGTAGCAAACGAGACGTACCAGGCCAAGTCGGGCAAGAAGGCGCGCGCAGTCAATGGGAAGAAAGTCGATGTCGATGCTGCCTACTTTACTCACTGCATTGCTGCTATGAAGCAAGTATCTGGTGCGTTAAAGCGAGACATAGAAATAAAGTATGGCCGCAAGGGGAAGAATGTCTAGCAGCTCATTTTAGTGAGCCTGCTCCGCGGTTGTTATATTGCCACGCTGTGAGCGTCCGCTTCCGGCCGAAAGTGGACGTTCGGGGAGGACAGAGGCGCCGACCGTTGTAATGTCCCCTTTCGACGGCGGTTTCAACTGGTCAATGCAACAGCTTTTTGATATCGCTCGATCGGTGCCTGGAAGTCCAGGGCCTTGCGTGGCCTCTCGTTTAGTTGCCTGGATGCAGCGCCAGCTTACGAGCCTTGGGACGGTGTGCCCGGTCCCAGACCTTGTCCTTCGCTTCATCCACAACACTCCTGCTGCTTAAGCAGCTGTCTGTGTTTCATCGAACATATGAAACCGCCACCCAAAGCGGACACCACGGGCGACGACTCAGCGCCAGTTCATCGGCGATCCGGCTGATTCATCGGCGGCTTCTGGGGCTTGGTCGCAAACGGGTTGCCACGCCCCCACGCGGATGGCAACTTGCAGCGGCGATCACGTCGACCTGGAGCCCCGCATGACCCCCGTTGCCCTGTACTCGCCCGATCCGGCCCGCGGCTGGCTGCCCTGGGCCTGGGTGACGCCGATCCTGATGATCCTGTTCAACGCGGTACCGGTGATCGCGCTGGACGGGTGGATGCAGTCGCAGCATTGGTCAACGCCGGGTGGCGACCCGATCGGCCGCGCTGGCTTGCATGCGCTACTGTGGATCGGCTTCGCGCCGACGCTGGCGGCCGTGCTCGCCTGGGTACGCTTCGTCGAAGGGCGCTCGCTGGCAAGTATCGGGCTGACCGGTCCGGCGCCGCTGAAAACCTTCCTGCGCGGACTGGCCGTCGGATTCGGCACAGTCGCGCTGGTCGTAGTCGCGATCTGGATGGCTGGCGGCATGCAGGCGGCGGGCTTGGGGCAGGCGTGGCGGTCGCCCGCCAGTCTGCTGCACATCGGTCTGCTGCTATTGAGTTTCACGTTCCAGGCGAGCGTGGAGGAAGTCATCTTCCGCGGCTGGATGCTGTCGGCGGTGGCGCGCAAGACCAATGTCGCGGTGGCAGTGCTGCTGGTGTCGCTCGTTTTCTGCTTCCTGCATTTCAGTCCGCACCAGCCGCCGCGTGTCATGCTCGGCACGTTCCTGTTCTCGCTGTTCGCCTGCGCCTGGGCGCTGCGGGCCGGCAATATCTGGGGCGTAATGGGCTGGCATGCGGGGTGGAACTGGTTGCTCGCAATTGGCTTCGAACTGCCCGTCACCGGCATCGATGCGCACTTGCCGGCGCTGCTGGTGGCGCTGCGCCCGCAAGGCCTCGACAGCCTGACCGGTGGCGCGGAAGGGCCGGAAGGTAGTTACCTGTGCAGCGTCTTCTTCGTCGCCGCGATCGCGTGGATCCAGTGGCGAAAGACGCGCGGAGCTCAGAGCTTCTCGCCGACCAGCAGGTAACGCCACTGCCCTGGCGGCATCGCCCCGTCCGGGCCCCTGCCGAGATAAAGCTCGACCAGGCCCACCTTCGGCTTACGTTTCGCGACGACTGCTCCGGCCGGAAGCGGTCCTTGACCAAAGAGGGAGGCGGTAACGCATGACCCGGAACGAAGCCCAAGCTCAACCGAGAAGTGTCACGTAACAGTGCCTATGGAGTTTCCGCGCCTACCGAAGCACGGAATCAAACAGCACTCCGGCCTGCTCAATCGCCACCCGATGCGTAGCCGCCTTATCAGCCTCCACCGCGCACAGCGCGCCCACCCGCTCACGCCCCAGCGCAGTGCACTCAGCCAAGAAGTCGTAGTGGCCCACCAACGGCAACACCTGCAGCTGCGCCTTGCCATTCGCTTCGACAATGACCCTGCTGTTGGTGGCAGACGAAGCAACCTTATCGGCCGCACCCACAACCACCGACACCGGCACCTCCAAGCGCCCAAGCTCAGCCGGCTCAAACGCCTGCACAATCGCCGGCGCCATCAGGAACACACCGCGCACACCCGGAATACGACGATCCTCCCCAGCACCAGCAACCCAAGGCGCCAACGCCGGCGTAGCAGCCCCCGCCATCCGCCGCTCCAGCGTCAGCTCGGGATTCTCGGCCTGCGGCAGGCAGACCCCATCCTTCGGCGATGACTGGCAGAAGGCGATCAACCGGGACATGTCCGGACGCGCACCCGCCGCCACCAGCGCCGTGAACCCACCGGCCGAATACCCAACCAAACCCACCCGGTCCGCATCCACATGCGCAGACAGCTCGGGGTCGACCTGCACCGCCGCCAGCGCGGCGGCAAGGTCGTCGGCCCGGTTCCACGGGAGAATGCTGCCCGCGTCCGTCATCGGGTCCATGCCGTTGTTGCCGGGATGGTCCACCGCCACCACCACATACCCCGCGCGTGCCAAGGCGGTACCGAACCAGCCCATCATGCGCGCACCGCCGCCGTTGCCATGCGACACCAGCAGCAGTGGCCAGCGGCCGGCCGCAACCGGCGCATCCACGGCAGACGAACCCTCCTGGAAGAGTGGCGCGCCCGGCGGCCCTATCGCGAGCGGCTGCTCCTGCGCACCGGGCTGCGCCGGGTACCACACCGTGTAGCGCACGCGGTCGCTGTGCCCGGCATCGCGCACCGCTGCGCTGGCCGTATGCGCCACCCCATGGCTTTCACCAACAGCGGGGGCGGGCTGCGCCGCCCATGCCAACGGCACGAACAGACAGGACAGCAGAACGAGGGCGTGTGGCATTACTCGCACGGATGAATCTCCTTGGGTCAACTCAGGTTGGACAGCGGCAGCCAGATCTCCACGCCACCGTGTCCGGTGCGGTCGTCGAAGCGGGCGTCATAGCGTTCAAAGTCGGGTGCATCGGCGAGAGTCAGGCCGGAGCGGGGCAGGTGGTCGTTCAACAGCCAGAACCAGGTGGAGCGGATGGTAGAGATGTGGCCCGCATGCCACGCCACCAGATAGTCGCCGGCCGGAATGGAAACCGCATGCCAGGCCGACGGCACGGCGGCGGTCGCCCCGATCTCCATGCCGGCGATGTAGTCGAACGCCCCCTCGCCATCCCGGTTGCAACAGACCCCGAAGGCGATGTCCTTGCCCAATTCTCGGGTCAGCGCCAACTGCTGCCACTGCGAGGGAATGGACGCCACCGTGGCAGCGGTGTGGCGGGCGCGGATGCCGGCCACACGCAGCGGGCCCAGCTGGCGGCGTACCGGTTCCACCTCGCAGGCCAGGGGCGGGGCGTCCAGCTTGACGGCCTCCACCAAGGCCAGTCCCTGAAGACCTTCGCGCCGCACCTGTTCCGGTGCCTGCTTGAACTGCTCGGTAAAGGCATGGGTAAAGGCCGCATGCGAGGCATAACCAGCGGACAGGGCGACATCCAGAATGGGCACGCCGCCAGCGGCCAGGGTGCGTGCAGCCTCGGTCAGGCGACGCGCACGCAGGTAGCGCGCCATCGAGGTTCCCGTACTGACCTGGAACAGCCGTGACAGATGGAACGGTGAGAGCTGCACCGCCTCGGCGATCTGGGCAAGCGACGGATTCTCGGCGAAGTGGCTTTCGATATACCACAGGGCCTTGCGTGCCGCTCCCATGACGCCTGCTCCGTGCCAGTGACTGGGTGGGAGCGTACCGCAGGGCGGGGGAGTGCGTTTGCGGGATCTTGCTGTTGGTGCGCGGTATGGGTTGGGAGCGACAATGTTGCGGGTTGTTAAGTGAACCTTTTTGCTGGCGCAAGCAGCTCCGGAAGTGCGACCTGGTGCCTTGGTAAATGCGTGCTGGCACACGGAATCTCACGAAATCATTTGCTCGCCAAATGCTTTTTCGCGGGTCCATTGATGCCATGAAGCGCGACCGGACGACGTCGAGTTCCAGTACCCTCCCGTCTGTCGCATGGTGTCCCTTGGGTGTCAGAACCCGATGTGGAAATTCATGTTGAACGTCCTGTGTCGGGAGGGTGGCGCAATACAACACCCTCGCGGAAATACGTCGCACCGTATCCACATCACGGTTCTGAACCTCCCGACTCCCTCGCCATCCCGGCGAGGGAGAACACAGAGGAGAACCATCATGCACGACGACTGGACGAACTTGACCCCCGAGCAACGCGCCCGTCTCAAGGGCTTCTGGCGCGCACCAAAGAGCGTAATGATCAATGCGCTTCATCACGAAGGCCTCGAAACCTATCCCGGCTGCCCAACCATTCCCTGCCTGAAGACGAGGGGGCTATGGATGCGTGGACTGGGCATCGAGCCTGGGACGCGGATGTACCTGGGGCTCGGGCGTGAGCTGTTTGTCCTGGCGGCAGACCCGTCGCCGGAGGCGCTATCCAAGGCCATAGTGCGATTTGAGAAGACTGGGGGCCGTTGGGAGCTGGGGCCAGTTGGGTGACCTGTGCGTTGAACGGGGCGGCGGCAGCGCCGCTGCGGGGCGTAGATAGGTGTCGGGGAACGCCCTATGGAAGCGCCCCCCGAATCCGTGCAGTATCGGTATGGACGAAAGTAGGAGGCGACATGGACGTTCGTTTTTTGATGCTCACGGTTGGCTTGTTGATGTCGTCGGTTGTGGCTTCACAGATTCACCCGGCCAATGGTCCTGCGCCCCCGCCACAACCCCATGCTAAGAAGCCGGCACACAATTCGATGGCGAGGACGACAACACCGTTCAACATAGTAGGGTTTAGAGCGCTGAGCCCCCAAGATAGACGATTCGCCAGTAATCCCCTACCACGCCCCGAGTGTGGAGAGAGCCCTGATTATGGCCTGCGTCTCTAAAGGCTATGATCAGGGACCAGTCGACTCGGTTCTAGCGGAGGACGCGGTAAAGTGATCGACTTGAAAGCATTGCGGGTAAGGGGCTACGGCAATTTGGAGTCAGAGTCCTTTGAATCATACTTGGATCGCTGGCCGAAGCAGCTGCGGCAGTTTCCTGAAGACGTGATCCGCGAATGGGTGTGGCGACACTGGGGTGACTTCGAAGTCTTGTGGGCCGACCGTGGGCTCGAGCACTTTCAATTCAAGCTATGCTCTTACAGTAACGCGGACATTCTGGGGATTGGTCGCTTTGATTCTTGGGATGATCTGGCCTATCGCTCCCTGGATCCACTCGATCCGTTGGACTTCTGGGTCGGACGATACATGATCAGTCATGGCACCTTTCCTGCTCCGATCATTGTGGCCACCAATAGCGCAGGCCTGATTCACCCCCGCGGATTACCCATGCCTCCTAGTTTGCTCATCGAAGGTCATAAGCGACTGGGCATGTTGCGCGGCCTGCTTTCCTTGGAGTATCCGAGCGTACAAGCGAAGCATCAGGTCTGGGAGCTCACTCTTCCGACAGAGCGCTTCTTATAACGCTCTTCTTGGGGCATCGCACAAGCCGACGCCGAACTGCTACGAAGGATAGGCGCTCGATGGCGGGCTCACAGACTATTACCCGCTTGGCCGCTTGGCCGCTTGCCGCTTGCCGCTTGCGCGACACCTTCGCATTCTAGCGAAACGCCACAAGATAGCGCAGCTTCTGCCAAGGAGCGGCCGCGATAAGATGGAAACCGTGCGTGCACGATCTGGCGAGGCGCGGGAATATTTGAGCCCGCGCCCCGAGCACTTTGCTCTGACCGCCGAAGTAGAAACAAGAACTGATCGATCAAGCGTAGAGACTGCGCACTCTGCATCCAGGCGAACTCCTTCGCGGCGACTGACCGTAGTCTAGGCGATGCACACCATCAAACTCGATTGAACGGATAGGCTGAACTGATAAGCTCTACTTAACAGCACTGAATGGGCGGGGAGGGGACGTGGCTTTTTATGACGTGGGAGATCTTCTGGCGAAGGTCCCGTTGGATGATCTGGTGAGCCGACTGAGCTTGAAGGTGGAGCGCCGCGGACATCAAGTGACTGCTGTGTGCCCATTCCACCAGGATACGCGGCCCTCCCTCAACCTGTACGCGGCCGCAAGGGGAATGCCAGCCCATTTCCATTGCTTCGCGTGCGGCGCACACGGCAACGCGATCGATTTGGTAAAGGAGGTAAACGGGATCGATTTCAAGGCCAGCGTTGAATGGCTCGCTAGGCAGTACAACGTCCAGCCCGTGCGGGGCAGGCCAGAAACTACTCAGAGAAGAGGGCGAAGAACATCGGCGTTGGACTTTGCTCTTCAACAGTTTGAGCTCCACCACGATGCGGAAGAATTTGAGCGCTGGAGTGCCGAGCGCGGGTTTACAGCGGAGTTTTTGTACGGGAAGGGACTGAGATGCATAACTGGCCCGGTCCTCGTCGCCGCTGCAGAGATGCGGGAGGTGGGAGAGGCACTGGAGTTGCTCGATGGTCTGTTAGAGCTGGGATTGGTCCGCCGCTTGCGAACACCCGTTGGGACCCACCAGCTCAAGCTGGATTACCGCGAGCAATTCGATGACTACTTCGCTGATGGCCGCATCGTAATTCCGGTATACGATGCTGAGAAAAGAAGCCAACGGGTAGTCGGCTTTGCAGGCAGACTGCTGAACGACGTAGCAGACAGCGATGTGCCGAAGTACAGGCTTACACCTGGCTTTAAGAAGGCCGATTACCTGTTCAATGCACGGGCTGCCTTCGACGGAGTAACAGCTCAACTTAAGGACAACAAGCCCTCCAGACTGTGCCTCGTTGAGGGATTCTTTGATGCATTACGCTTGGATTACCTTGGGCAGCATGCGGTTGCGTTGATGGGAACAAGCCTGAGCAAAGAGCAGTTTGGGCTTTTGTCCGGCTTCATTGAGGCTCGCCCTGATAATGCGCAACCGCTGAGCCTGTGTGTTTTTCTTGATAACGATGTAGCCGGGTTCAACGCCACCGACCGAATTGTCAGAGAACTTCTGGGGGTTGCTGGATTGGACCTGCAGTGGATAGGCGTCCATTGGCGTACGCGGCCCGGGATTGGCAAAGACCCGGATGCGTGTCTGCGCGATGTCTCTGGAGAGGAGCATGCAGAGCAGTGGCTGCAGGAGTACAGCCTACCAGCGGAGGCAGCCCTATTAGTTGCATCGCTGGGGGGGAAGGATAGCTCGGTGCTGGAAGAGAGCTGGCAGAGCATGCCCGTGGAGGTAAAGGAAAGAGCGCTCTTTCGCACGGCGCTTGCTATACACCGGTCGCGCGGTAGGCGGCAGCAAAGTTCTTTCTCTTTGCGCCTTGCGCGAGTCGACTCAAGCTGGGCCGATGATCTAGGTGAAGTCCTCAAGGAAGGCGCGCAGAAGCATTCTCGTACTTCCGAGATGGTCTACCTCAATGGCGATTATGAGAGGACAGCATTGGCACGGACGCTGGCATACTTTGGATCGCGTCGGGGTGAACTCCCTTGCGATGAAGAAGCCTGGCTTACACTAAGCGCAAATGCACGCCTGTTTGACGCTGTAGCACTTGACCGATTGAAAAGCGTGATCGCCGAAGGGGGTGTGTGGCGCCAGGCGGCACCGTTTGACGCTGTCAACCTGCCCAGAAAACTGAGCATGGAGGAGAGCGTGCTGAGCGACCCGCGGCGCAAAGTAATGCCGCACCCGGCTGATTTGCACGTGCAACAGATCTTCTTGAATGAACTACTCACCGAACGGCATGACCGCATCAGTTTGGATGGAAGAACGTTCTCCGCAAGTATTCCAGCTGTCAGGTGGTACTCATCACGGGATGAGGTGGTCGTCTCTGGGCCATTCTCGGCTCTCAACGCGCCGGATCTGCAATCCGGGGAGCCTGCGACGCTAAGTTTCGGGTACCAGATCGACATGGAGGTGCTGGAAGGACACAGGACGCCCTCAGATCAGGGTATGTTCCGTCCATTCGGCCAATGCTGGCACGACTTCATGAATTGCCTTAGCAAGCAATGCCACGCCATAGGTTCGCAGGTGCATGTGCTTCGCTTGGACGTTCGCCGGTATTACGACACCGTGCAGCGGTTTGTAGTGCGCGACAGCTTGCTTTCACCATTGATTACAGAGCTCAACGAGTCAGGACTGCCGAAAGGGCTTGCGGACGTTCTGGGCCTGAGAGACAACCAAGGCGCAAAAGATTGGGCCGAATCTCTCGAACGTCTATTGATGGGGTTCCTGTTTGGGTACAACTACCGGAGCCCAGAGCAGGACGGGAAGGACGCGTGGAGCGAGGAAACTATAGGAATTCCGCAGGGACCGGTGATCTCAGCCTACATTGGTACTATCGCGCTGTTTCCATTGGACAACTGCGCGCGAAAGTTCATTCGTGAAAATGGCAAGGTTTCAGATAACGGACAGTATGTTCCGAGAGCGGGCTATGCTCGCTACGTCGACGACATTGTCATATTTGCCGACAGCGCACAGCTCCTTGGCCAACTGCGAGAGGCACTGCAGGCCGAAGCACGGCTATCTTCAGTAGCCTTGATTCATAAGGGCGATCGCGTACGTGCGGGATCACCAGAGCAGGTGATGAGGCAGTTGAACGAGGGCCGAGCTTTCGCTGGATCGGTCCCAGGATGGGAGGCGCCGCTGGTAGGAGACGGCGAGGCTGGTTGGGGCTTGGCAGAGGACATGCCCAGAGTTGACCGACAGTGCGCCTTGCGGATGCTGCGCCACCCGGACCTTATCGCCAACCCGCCGTCCATCCTGCCGCAGGTTCAGGCGGCAATGGCAGCCGAGGACTTGCGGCCTAACGATCTTGGGCTTTGCACCCGATTGCTCTGGTGGTGGCTTGCCTGGAAAAATGAGGATCTCGTGGACCGGGCTAGTCACGAAATCTGGGAAGAATACTGGGGGTTGTGGGAGCAGGCATGCCAAGGGCTTACGGAGCGGTGGGACAAGGCCTTTGAGCAGCGTGGCTACCACTGGCTGTATGCCATCGAGGGGTTAGATCGCTTGCTCGATCCCAACCCTTGGATCGAGAACGGCCAGGCGATGGAAGAGGTACCAAAGAACCGTTCACGTCGCCAGGCGTTGGCGCATGCCGTGTGTCGTCGCGATTTCTTCAGCTTCCTCAACGAAGTAGCCGCCAGAGAGAATTTATCGCACCTGCAGCGTCGCACAAGGCTGACGGCGTCGAAGGCACGCCGACTCTCGCGCCAAGTGGCTTCTGAGCCTATGGTAATCATTCATCACATAGGGGCGGTGACCTCTTTGGAATGGCTATGCCTGGCCGCTGAGGCGCTACACGCGCTACCGGTTTCCAGTGATTTTGCCGAACGGCAGCCGCTGAACGAGCTCAAGAATCGCGAGAGCGTCCGTTCGCAGGGAAACCACGGCCTGAGTCGAGCCGATGCCGTGCGTGATCTGTTGAAGAAGACAGAAGCCGCTGCCGAACTGGGGATTGAGCATGGCGAAGAGGAAGAGGATGAAGCTGCGGCCCGAGGTATGGCTATAGATTTTGTCCTGAGCAGTGCTCCAGGCCCGAAGGGGCTGAAAATTCTGGCGACGTTCAAGCACCTGTTCAAAGCAAACGATGTTGAATGTCTAAAGTTGATTGCGCACCTGCCGGTTGCACACGAAGAAACGCCTGAAGAAACCTCACTTTTCGCTTTCGCGAACGAGGTTGCCTCTCAGAGCAAGCGAATGTTGGTCTACACCGTGCCACCCAAGGCCCAGCGATCACGTGATTTCATCCACGTCGCCCTTGGTGAGGCTGACGTTGCAGTCGCCTTCTCAGCACTTGAATTCCGTCCAGAGCAAAGCACAGCCGAGTACCTGGGCGTGGAAGCAAGCGCACAAGTGGTCTCATGGAAAGAGATTGGTCCAGAGGAAATAGCATCACTCGGCTCAAGGACAAGGGCGGCCGCCGCTTTGTTCGACGGGTTATATGCAATGCACCTCGCTGAGCTTACGGAGGATACGGTTTACGTACCCTTCAGGCCTCAGTTGCTTCAGCAGACGGATAACGGAGTGGTACTGGTCCACCTTGTCGGCGAACCGATCAGGCGCGAGTTCCTCGGCGTCAACGCATGGTTCCACGATTGGGATGGGCGAGTCCGCACAACGAGTGTACCCAAGGCTCATGCCAACCTTTGGCGGGTGGGGTGGACAGTTGCCGACGTACTGGGCATCGCGGGAGATATGTCAGGGGAGACTGGAAGCCGCGAGGAAATGCTGCCCGACGATGCCCTTGAAGGGGAAACATCTGTTGAGCGACGACAGGGACTGCGCAGCGAACTGATGGAGGGGTACGTGCTGAGGCAGCAGCTGCGCAAGCTGCAGGGCGCTTACCTGTCCGAGGCGCAGATCTCTCCTTCAGGAGCGGGAGAGCGGGCGCTACCAGGGACGGTAAGGCGGGCATTGGACCTCTTGCGGGATTATCCGGCCGAGGCGGACGTTCGGATCAAGACGCAGCATGTGCTGATGATGGAGGCGCAAACCAAGGCCATGGCCCTCCGCCTGCGGAGCGGGGCTGGTGCTGACCTTCGCAACGTGCTGCACCTGGTCTTTCCGCAGACGATAGGGCGCCTTCCGCTGTGGCTGCTGCAGGGCATTGACTTGGGCCAATCCGGGCCAACACCGCAGAGGATGCGCCCCGAGCTTTCATTGATGCACGCTCTGTATGGCGCAATGCGGGATGCCACCGGAATGAGCGGCGCCGGGCCTAATGCCGACACCGCACCGCCGCTGCGGGTGGCACTGGCCCTTGCTGTGTCCACGGCTGGGCTACGTGGGAGTGTCGCGGCGTTATGGGGGCTGTACCAGGACAGGCATCGACTGAAGGATCAACTGCGCCTGCCCGCGGCCTGGGTGCCCGAAGAGCTACGCGCCAACCCGCAAGCGGACTACAACGCCATCTCCAAGTGGCTCAGCAATGCCGATTGGCCTGCACTTGAAAGGGCAAGCCCGTGGCACTGGATGTTAGCGATGGCAGGGCTGCTGGATGCCAGTTTCCCGCAAGGTTTAGATATTCCAGCCTTGGCGGATGTTTTTTCCGTACTCCGTGCATGGCAGTACGGAGATGCGGCGCCGACGCTGGGCGAGCTGACCTACGAAGAGGCGATGTGGCCGTTTGATGATCTGCCCATACTCAGCATTTCTGACTGTGATGCACTGGTAGATGCAGTCAACGCAGCTACTGTTGACCTGGATGCACTGCTGGGGCTTCTTGTCGTTCGCGCGGAGGCACCGAGCTTTGGCAGAAATAGACATACCGACGAATTCACCGACGCGAAACAAGTTGGCTGGCAGATGTCTAAGCCGCAATACACGGCTCTAGGAGGGGACGACGTCCAGCGGGTGGAGCGCGGAAGGCGCAGGTTGTCTTCCTGGACTGAGACACGAAGAAAGGCAAATGAAGAGCTTGTAGCGGTTCACTGGCTGGGCGGGAAGCTGGGAACTTGGCTTGGGCTAGAAGTTGACCGCGAGATGTCCAACCCGGTTAATCCTTCCAACGCAGCCCACGGCGAAACGGCAGGTGTTCTTCAGAGACCCGCGCCGATGCAGGGAGCAGAAGATAAATGCTCGACAGAGAGCGAGGGCGTTGTTCTTGTAGCACCAAACCCTTCGCGCGCCACTAAGCGTGACGACAACGTTAAAGACGGCGTTACCGAAAGTCGTTGGGATGACAGCGGGGAGGCCGCGTCGGAAGCGGGCGCCCGCCTCGGGACTGACTTCTTTGCCAAGTTGCGCGAGCTACAGAACGCCTCCTTGGATATCCGAAAGAGGGGGGGCGGGGCTGACATGGACGGTGCCGCCGCCAAGCGCGGCACCCACTTCCGCGTAGCACTGCTACAGCTAAGCTCAAAAGACACCTACTGCCATCCTGTGGCTGAAGTTGGCATTGATGGACTCCCGCTAAGCAAGCATGCCCGCGACGAACTGGCGTTGAAGCTTGGTAATGGGACGCTCAATAAGGCTAGGAAAGCGGGCCAACAAGGGAACGAACATCAATGGAACCAGCACGTAGATGTCATCTCATGGCCGGAACATCGGCGACGTGCGGTGTTGGGTGAGGCACTCAACGCGTGCTATAGGCTCGGCGTGGAATTGCTGGTACTGCCCGAAGTGTCCCTTCGCAAGGAAACGGTCCAATGGATGAAGACTGAGTTGACCGCACACTATCCCGGGCTTGCAGTGCTGGCCGGGACTTACCGAAATTTTTCCTCTGAGAGCCATCAAGATCACTTGAAGGAGGTCCTCACGCTACTTTGGCGGCCCGAGAAGCCGTTACTCGATAAGTTCGGGCTTAAAGAGAAAGCGACCTTTGAGCTTTCGAGGGGCAAGAAGTACAGGGCAGTAGCCGCCCATGAACTATTTAAGCCAGACCTAAGCCAGCTTGCGCCACTTTATTCCGATGAAAGCGTGTTTAATGCAATAACCCAACTACGCGCAAAACGGCACGAGGATGATAGCTGGAGTTCAGAGCAGGTCAGAGGATTGACGGCGGCACTTGCCAGTGGCGCCCCTAAACTACGCCATTGTATGGAGCTGATCTGCTCGGAGCTCTTCTTGCTTACGAGCCCAGCAAACCGCGGGCCTCTCGTGCAGGAGCTGGAGAGAATACTCACTTTGTTCGGTGAGTCGAATCCATCAATACAAGCCCGCACCCAGGTTGAAGAAGATTTGCGTGCAGTGGGCGACTTGCTCACCATCGCGCAAACACAACGCGAGCGGCGTTCGGTGTTGCTGGTGCCCGCCCACACCACGCGGAGCAATGACTATTGGCATGCAGGGCAGGCCAGCGTACTTGCATCTGGGACGGCCACGGTATTCTGCAATGCGGTCCTTGATGGCGCCAGTGGAGAGAGTTGCTTCATCGGGATTGACTCTGTCACGCGTTCACCATCACCTGGGGGAGTGGTTAAACTGCTTACGCCATATCACGGGTGGCATACCGGCATCCTCCAGCCCGACGGTAAAGGCGCCTTGTCGAACAAGGACGAAGCGCTCGTAGTCGTCGATATGGACCCGGTGCACGTTGTAAGCGGAAAGCCGCGACCGCAGCTACTGCCTGAGCCCATGACATTGGTGGCGTACATGCCTGTAGTTGAGGTCGTAGATAAAGTACAGAACGGCAGGATGCTGGCAGAGGCCTTGGTATCTATAGAGAAGCCTCAGCGGCAGACCACGCTTGAAGAAGCCGCTTGGGTAGCCAAGAACGCGCAGACGCTTGCGGAATTGGAAACTCTACTAACCAGCAAGCTATTCAGTTCAATCGGTACGCCATGCACCAAGGAGGAATTTGAACAGGCATACAACAGGCTAAAGACGGCTCACTCAGGAATGATTGACGAAGCGGAACATATTGAGACGGCGCGGAGCCTCTCCGCATTCTTCCCCAACCCGAGTGCGGTTTACGAACGCTTCAACGCCTGGCACAAAGACAGGCATCAGCAACCTGGCTTGAAGGTAGGCGGGAGCGAGGGAATCGAGCCTGCTTGGCTTGACTTCTTGGTTGCGGATTTGACCTGCCGCGGGGATATTCCCGCACTGGAAGTGCCGTCTTGGGCTGCTCCCGCACCGGACGATTGAAGATGCGCAGAACGTGCGGAAGGGAAGACTTTGCCTTTCCTTCCCACAGGACGCTTCAACAGGCATCCCGGAGGCACAACCAACAACTCGCCAAGCAAAGTTTGCGACTTCGCATTCTTGGTACCAATCCATAGCGTTGCGCCCGCCCAGGCCCGTAGTTGCGGAAATTTCGTGTCAAAGAAGGTCGAAGCGCGTTGCGCATCACGCAGGCACCCAGGTGTTGCGTGCTCGCCTACGCCCGGACGCAACACCCTGCGCCGACTCTCCCTCCGGGCCTGTCGCAAACGTTTCGCCTAGGCTGCGCCAATTCTGCTCTATGAACTGCGGAACTGGACCGGCAAGCTCGGCAGAGATGGCCCAACTATTTGCGCGCTGGCATCGCGTCTGATGGCAATTCATCGCAAATTCGCGCCGAAACCAGATCGAGCAGACTCCAAGAGATCAATCCCTCCATGGGCGCCAAGTAGAGATCATCATCCTTAGTTGAAACGGGCAAGACCTCGAGTCGGAGCGAAGCGGTGGCTTCAACGAACGCCTGTTGGCGCCGAGCTTTGCTTGTCATAGACGCCTCCATTCTTTGGGTCAATTGTGGGGAATCCAGCGGAGCGCCCTGCGGCGAGCCCGCCTCACCGCTCAGAAATTGCCCAGCACCCCATACACTGAATGCAGTGCAATGTCATAACATAACATGCTAGGCTGCCAACCCTTCCTCCAGGGCGAGCCCAAGTGTCCCTCAACGCTCCCATCATCCACATCAACGGACTGTCCGTTTCCTTCCCCTCGAAGAACGTGCTCTCAGGGCTTGCACTCCAGGTGCACGCAGGCAGTATCTACGCGCTGCTGGGCGGCAACGGTGCAGGCAAGTCGACGACGCTGTCGGTGCTGCTGGGGTTCACGCGGCCGACATCCGGCACAGTGCAGGTTGCCGGCATCACTCCGTGGGAAGCGCCGGAGCGGGCACGTTCGCAGCTGGCGTACCTGCCCGAAAACGTGGCGCTGTATGAACACCTGAGCGCGGTGGAAAACGCGGACTACCTTGTTTCGCTGAGCGGGTTGCGGCAACCGACCGAGGCCATCTGCGAGGCGCTGCGCGCCGCTGGCCTGCAGGAAGCCGCGTGGCATCAACGGCTGGCAGGCTTCTCCAAGGGCATGCGGCAGAAGGTGGCCATTGCCATCGCGTTGATGCGCAAGGTGCCCGTGCTGTTACTGGACGAGCCTACCTCGGGCCTGGACCCGGGCGCGAGCGCCGATTTCCACGCGCTGCTGGAGCCGGTGCGCGCGCGCGGTACCGCCGTGCTGATGGTGACGCACGACTTGCTGGGCGCTGCGGAAGTGGCTGACCGGATCGGGGTGCTCGATCACGGCCGCATCGTCCATGAGGTGGAACGCCAGGACTTCGACCTCAATGCGTTGTACGCCCACTTCACTGGGCGGGAGCGCCAGGCATGAGGGTGGCGTTGTCGGTGATGAAGAACGAGTTGCGCGGGCTGCTGCGGCAACGCACGGCGCTGGCGGGCATCGTGTTGATGACGCTGCTGACGATCACTGCCACGGTGGTCTCGCTCCACCATATGCAGGCCGCCGCAGAGCACCGCGCGCGCCAGCAGGCGGCCGCACAGGACGCCTTTAATGCCCAGCCTGATCGCCACCCGCATCGCGTGGTGCACTACGGGCATTTCGTCTACCGGCTGCCGGCCGCGCTGGCTGCGTTCGATCCCGGCGTGGACCCCTTCACTGGCAGCAGCATGTTCCTGGAAGGCCACCGGCAGAACACCGCCAACTTCGGCGACGTGATGCAGAACTCCATCCTGACACGATTCGGCCAGCTCACCCCGGTTTTCGCGTTGCAGATCCTGGCGCCGCTGATGCTGGTGTTCCTCGGGCATGCCACGCTCGCCCAGGAGCGGCAGAGCGGCACCTTGAGGCAGGTCATGCTGCAGGGTGCCAGCCGCCGCTGCATTCTGGGTGGGAAGCTCGCCGCGCTGCTTGTGGTTTCTGCACTGTTCCTGCTGCCGGCTTTCCTGGGCCTTGCCTCGCTCACATGGGGCAGCCCCGGAACGCTGCCCGTGGCGCTCACCGTCATGCTGGGCTACACCCTTTACCTTGCCACCTGGTGCGTGCTGATCACCGCCGTGTCGTCGATGATGAGCCAGCGCCGGGATGCGCTGCTGGCCCTGATCGGCGGCTGGGCGGTGATGGCGCTGCTGGTGCCGCGTATCGCACCCGATCTGGCCTACGCGGCGTTTCCGCTGCCGGACCGCCTGCACAACGAGGTAAGCATCGCGCGTGATCTGCGCGCACTGGGTGATAGCCACGATGCCAACGACCCGTATTTCGCGGCCTTCAGGCAGCGCGTGCTGGACCAGTACGGGGTCACCCGTATCGAAGACCTGCCGGTGAACTACAAGGGCCTTCTGGCAGTGGAGGGCGAGCGGCTGACCTCGTCGCTGTTCAACCGCTATGCGGCCGACGCCGCCGCGATCCAGCATCGGCAGAACCGCCTGGTGGCCGGCTTTGCAGTACTCAGCCCGGTACTGGCGATCCGGCAGCTGTCGATGACGGCGGCCGCCACCGACCTGCGCGCACACCTGGGCTTCCTGGACCAGGCCGAGCAGCACCGTTACCAGCTCGTGCAGCAGCTCAACCAGATGCAGGCCGATGAGGTCTCCTACGCCGATGACACCGCCAAGGACGCAGGCGCCGACCAGCGCAAGCGGGTAGACAGCTCCCAATGGGAGAAGATTCCACACTTTGAATTCCGTTCGCAGGGCACCTCCACCGTGCTGGCATCGCTGCTCTTGCCGCTGCTGGTGCTGGCGGGGTGGTTGACTGCGGCGCTGTTGCTGCTCGGCGTCATGTCGCGCCGCCTGGGAGTGATGCGATGAAGCCGTGGTACTTCGATCTGCAGCTGCTGCTGCGCTCCAAGGTGGCGGTCGGCTCACTGCTCTTGCTGCTGGTGCTGACCATTGCAAGCCTGCTTTCCGGCGTGCAGCGCATCGACAGCCAGCACGAGGCGATTGCACGCATCGGCGCGCTGCATGCCGAAGACACAGCGGCCGTCGTGGCGGCCCATGGGGATTCGGTAGACGCAGGCACTGCCGCGTACTACAGCTTCCAGCCAACGTGGAACCCACCGTCGCCGCTGGCATTTGCGGCTGTGGGCATGCGCGATGTAGCGCCCATCATGCTGCGCGTGCGTGCGTTGGGGCTGGAAGCCCAGATCCACGATGGCGATACCTTCAATCCGGAGCTGGCGCTGGCGGGCCGCTTCGACTTCTCGTTCCTGCTGACCTTCCTGCTGCCGTTGTTCGCCATTGCACTGCTGCATGATCTGCGCTCCTCCGAGACAGAATCCGGCCGGGAGCGCATGCTGCGTAGCCTGCCGCTCCGCACCCGCTGGCTTTACCTGCGGCGCACGACAATCCGCGGGCTGGCGCTGTGGTTGTGCGTGGGCGCTCCCTTTGTGGTCGTGGCAGTCGACCAGGGCGTGCCGGTGGGCCAGATCCTGGCGGTGCTGGCACTGGCTGCCGCCTACCTGCTGTTCTGGGTGGTGCTGTGCCTGTTGATCCCCCGTCGTGCCTGGAATTCCGGGGTCAATGCGGCGGTGCTCGCCTCATGCTGGGTGGTGCTTGCCTTGATCGCCCCGGCACTGGCCAATGTGGGGATCGAGCGGGCGATCCCGGTAGAGCAGGGGGCTACGATCGCGCGGGCGCAGCGCGAGGCGGTGAACGGCGCCTGGGATATTCCTCGCGACCGGACCATGCAGCAGTTCTATGCCAGCCATCCGCAATGGCGTGATTCGGCGCCGCTTGGCGATGCGTTCCACTACAAGTGGTACCTGGCCTTCCATCAGAACGGTGATGAGCAGGTTGCGCCGTTGGTGGCCGCATACCGGGAAGGCATCGAACGCCGCAACGCCGCCGCCGCGGCAGTGGGCTGGGTACTGCCGTCGGTGGGCCTGCAGGTCGCGTTGACCCGCATGGCAGGCACGGACATGCAGGCCCATCTGGCCTACCAGGACCGCATTCGCGGCTATCACGAAAGGCTGCGGCAGTTCTTCTACGGTTACCTGTTCACTGACAAGCCGTTCGTGAAGAGCGACTACGATCGGATACCCCCGTTCGAACCCGGGGAGTGAAGCCAAGCCTCGCAGAGGGGGATACACTTCCCCTCACTCAGGATCCAGGATGGATTGGAGAACCAACATGGACGACGACTGGCCGAACTTGACCCCCGAACAACGGGCCCTTCTCAGCGGCTTTTGGCGCACGCCGAAGAACGTAATGATCAACGCGCTTCATGGCGTGGTATGAACGGTCAACGGCGTCATCCTTTACCCGTCAAGCCGCTACGCCCCTACAGCGGGGAAACCGGCTACAACCAAAGAAGTGCGCGCCAGTATTCCGATTGGTTCGCTTGACTGCGGGGCTTCCGCAGCGGGGACAGCTACGGGCTTCCATCGGAGCATCCACGGTTGGGGCCAGTGCAGGCTCCCTTCGCTCAGCGTGTTTCAATGCTCCAGAGTTGGGTTCCCTTGACTGCTGAATCATCTGCAGCAGCTGTTCTCCGCCGATCAGCTCAATCGGCTTTCCGCGAGCGAACGCTTCGGCATCGGGCGTGAACGTGCCGACGCAGACAATCTTCACCGCATCGGCTTGGTGGTGGGCAAGCAATCCGGCCATCTCGCGGACGACGCTTACACCTACCTGTCTGCGGCGCCATTGCTTGCACTGGACGAGTACGCGGCGATCCTGCTTGTGCAGGATCAGGTCGACCCCGCCGTCAGGCCCGCCAAGTCCGCTTTCCTCAACCCGGTACCCCTGACGGCGGAAGGCTTCGCCCACCAACTGCTCGAACTGCCGCCAGCCAAGCGATGCCAGGCTCTCCAACGTGGTGCGGGTATCAAGCAGCTGGCGGCGGCGGCGCGCCCCCAAGAAGGAGAGCAGGGCAGCCAACCAACAGCCTGCAAGGAAAATCCAGGCGATCGGTTCAAGCGCCTGCCAGAGATTGCTTGCCATGCCATTCGCCAGCGCGTTGTCCTGCCGGGCGAACCACCACGGAATGACGAAGCGGATCGTGATGAAGCCCATTGCCCCAGCCGCAATGCCGATTGGCCACGGCATACGGGTCAAGGTGTCAAACCCATTCGTGTTCTTTCTACGTCCCATGGAACAGCGTCGAGATAAAGCGGAAAGAAATAGTGGGGGAGGCGCCGGGCAGAGCCCGACGCTACCAACAGGCCTGTTACAACTGCTTGTCCAAGCTGATCTGCACACCGTGGTCGCGGTCCTCGCCGCTGCCGACCAGGCCCCGGTAGTCCACCCGCAGGCCCCAGTTGCGCCTGAAGTCGAACATCAACCCGGCACCGAGCATCCAGCGGTTGCGGTCGAAGCCATCCAGCGAAGTGCGGTAGAACGGCACGCCGACCAGATCGGCGTACTGCATGGTTGCCACGCCGCTGCCCTTGAAGTCGTGCTGGTACTCCACCCGCAGCTGCGGTGTCCACGCACCCCAGACGGCCGTGTTGCGGAATTCAATGCGAACGCCTGCATTGCCTGTGCTGGTTTCCACATCCTGGTCGCCGTAGCGCAGCGCGTACAGTTCGTTACCGCTTTCCGCATACGGGTCGAGGGTGCCTTGTGATGCATCCAGCCGTGCGTAGGGCGTCAGCAGCCAGTTGCCGCGCGCCAGGTCTGCACCCAGCGAAAGCGAACCGAACCACTGGCTGCCGTCGCGCAGCGCATGCACCAGGCTGCCATCGCTGGTCACGTAGCGGCGCAGCTCGTAGTCCAGCAGCTGGTGGCCCACCAGCGCGTCCACGAACAGATGGTCGCCCGGGGAGTAGCTGGCATACAGCG
Organism: Stenotrophomonas sp. 22385; assembly: GCF_052045085.1. Classification (NCBI taxonomy): domain Bacteria; kingdom Pseudomonadati; phylum Pseudomonadota; class Gammaproteobacteria; order Lysobacterales; family Lysobacteraceae; genus Stenotrophomonas; species Stenotrophomonas sp. 22385. Next base: position 75,077 of record NZ_JBQEOG010000004.1, on the reverse strand, counting down.
CCAGGGTGTAGGCCTGGCCATCGCTGCGACTCCCGCTTTCGCCTACGTCGGTGCGGTCACGGGCGTATCCCAATGCCACGCCCAGCGCGAGGTCGCGCCCGACCTGCAGGTCGCTGCCCAGCGTCACGCCATCTGTGTTGAAGTCTCGACCTGCGCTGCCGCCCCCATTGCTGCGCCCGCTACGCACGTTGCCGCCCACCCAAAGCCCGAGCGGGGCCTGGGACTCGTTTGCGGTAGCCGCCGGTGCATCCAGGCTGGGCTCGCGGTCGAACGGCTGGCGCCGCTGTGCGTCGCAATGGGTGCCGGGCAGGGTGCCGACCGCTGGGTCGCAACGCTGCTCACCATAGGCCAGGCTCACGTTGTTGCTGAAGCCGTTGTTGCGGCTGGCGCCGTGCAGGCGCTGCATGCGTTGCTGGATGTTCTCGATCTGGGAAGTGGCAAAGCGGCGGGCAGTGTCGGCCTGCGCCGACAACAGCCCACGCACCTCCGGGTCACGGGTCGGATCGGGGCGCTGGGCGATCTGCACGGTGTAATTCCGCGTGCCGGTGAAGCCCAGCGCATCGGTGGCGGTGATGGTGAAGGCAAACGCACCGGAAACGGTCGGCGTGCCGGAAAGCGCACCGGAACCGGCAAGCGCCAGACCGCCGGGCAGCGCACCGCCGGTAACCGCGTAGCTGTAGGGTGCCGTGCCGCCGGTGGTGGACAGCTGCTGCTGGTAGCCGTTGGCGAACAGACCCGCCGGCAGCGTTTCCGGGGTCAGCGTGAGCACCGGAGCGGCCACGCTCACCGTGTAGGCCTGGGTGACCGTGCTTGCGGTGCCCGTGGTGCTGTCCGTAGCGGTGACGCTGAAGCTGTACGTGCCGGCCGCGGTCGGCGTGCCTGACAGACGGCCACTCGCCGCATCCAGTGCCAGACCTGCAGGCAATACCCCGGCGCTGGTGGCGAACGAATACGGTGCAACGCCATTCCCGGCGCTGAAGGCAACCTGATAAGCGCTGCCTGCCGTGGTGGCGGGCAGGGCACCTGCGGCCGGAGTCAACCTCAATGCAGGGCGGGCAACCTCCAGCGTGTAGTTCTGCACCACGCTGCCTGGCGTTCCACTCGTACTGTCGGTCACGGTGATCGTGAGCGCGAAGCTGCCGGCTTGGGTCGGCGTGCCGGACAGCACGCCGCTGCCGCCATCAAAGACCACGCCACTTGGCAGCGCGCCACTCACGGCGTAGCTGTAGGGAGCCACACCGCCGGCCGTGGTGACCACCTGCTGGTAGGACGTGCCTGCGGTGGCCGGAGCCAGCGTCGCGGGACTCACCACCAGCGTGGGGCTGGCCACGGCAAGTGTGAATGCCTGGGTGGTGGTGAAGGGTCCGGCGCCGCTGCTGCTGTCGGTGGCCGACACCTGCAGGGTGAAGCTGCCGGCCTGGGTCGGCGCACCGGAGATGGTGACACTGTCAGCCGTGCTGGTGGCGATCGAAACACCGGCCGGCAGGTTGGTCACCTGGTAGCCGGTGTAAGGCGCAGTGCCCCCGGCCCAGCTGAAGGTCTGGCTGTACGCCGATCCTGCCACCGCCGAAAGAGTGCCGGCGGTGCTGACGGTGATGGTCGGATTGCCCACGGTGATACTCACCGTCGCCGGTGCGGAGGCGCCGCTGCCGTTTCTGGCGAGGTAGGTGAAACTGTCATTGCCCGCAAAGCCCGCAGCCGGCTGGTAGCTGATCGCCGTCGGACCGGTCACGGTCGCGGTGCCGTGCAACGGTGCACCGGCCACTTCGACGGAGGTGGCCGCGCCGCCGGAGAGCGCCAACGTCACCGGGGCAGCAGGCGCACCGTAACCGAACGAGGCACTGACGTCGCCGGCCACGGGCAGGCCGTCGGCCACGGTGATCGACCGGCTCGAACTGACGCTGTAAGGGCCGGAACCCCCCGAGCTGTCAGTCGCAGTGACGGTGAAGGTGAACGTTCCCAACGCGGTCGGGGTGCCGGCGATGGCGCCGGTGATGTCCATGGTCAACCCCGGGGGCAGGGCACCGGCGGTGATCGAATAGATGTACGGCGCGGTGCCACCACTGGCGGGGTCAACCGGAGCGGTGTACGCCTGCGACCTCGTTGCATTCGGCAACGGCCCGCCGGGCAGCTGCAGCGCAGGCGCTCCCAGCGTCAGCGTATAGGACTGCGCGCCGATGTAAGGGCCAGGTGCCGCACTGGTATCGGTGGCGGTGATGGTGAAGACATACGAGCCGCCAGCCGTGGGCGTACCGCTGAATGTGCCCGCCGGACTGACGACAAGGCCCGGCGGCAGCCCGCCCGCAGTCAACGCAAAGGTGTAGCTGCCGCTGCCACCGCTGGCGGTGATCGTCTGGCTGTACGCCACGCCCACGGCGGGGTTCGGCAGCGTCGTCGGCGAGACTGTCACCGGCTGGTCATCATTGAGGATGGTAACGGTGCCGGACGCACCGGCAATGACGGCGTTGCTGGCCCCGGACAGGCTGACGGTAAAGGTTTCGTCGGCCTCCGGCGTGGTGTCTCCATTGACCTGGACCACGATGTCACGGGAGGTGACGCCCGGCGCAAAGACGAGGGTGCCGCTGGTGCTCACATAATCCGTCGGCGATACCGCGGTGTTGTTCGAGGTCGCGTAGTTGACCGTGACGGGCTGCCCGCTGGCCGCTGACAGTGCCACTGTGAGTGTGGCGGCTGAGGTACCTGCATTACCCTCGCTCAACGAGACATCGCTGATCGACAACGCCGGAACCGGGTCATCATTGACGATGGTGCCAACAGCCTGGGCGTCCGCGACGGTCGCACCGCTGACGTTGCTGACATTGACGAACAGGGTTTCATTGGGCTCGTTCAACGTATCGCCGAGCACCAGCACACTGAAGGTTGCGATGCTGCTGCCTGCAGGAATGACCTGCCCACTCAACGCGGCCGCAACATAGTCACTGCCGGCCGTGGCGGTGCCATCGGCGGTAGCGATGTCGAAGCTGACCCCGCCCGGGCCCGCCGGCGCGCTGAGTGACACCGTGAAGGCCATGATCGTGGTGCCGCCGTCACCCTCGTTGACGCTGACGTCGTTGATGGACAACGACGGCAGATCGTCGTCGATGATCGTGCCCGTCGCCACGGTCGGCGCACCCAGGGTGTAACCGGCACCAGACCCCAGGGCGATCGTTACCGTCTCATTGCCTTCGATGTTGGCGTCGGCGATCGGCATGACCATGATGGAGCCGCTGGTAGCACCCGCAGCGATGAGCAGCGGGGAACTCACTGCCGCGTAATCGCTGCCACTGGTGGCGCTGCCGCCCACGGTGAACGCAATCGAGACGGGTGCCAATGGCGCCTGGTCCAGCGAAACGGTGTACACCAGCGCAGTGCCGCTGTCTTCGTTCACCGATGCCGGGGACACCGAGATCGATGCGACTGGCACGTCATCATTGAGAATCGTGCCGGTGGCGCTGGACGGGGTGCCCACGGTGTAGCCGCTGCCAGTGCCCACCGTGAGAATGACGGTCTCGTTGGCCTCAACCACGCCGTCGGCGACCGGGTCGATGGTCAGCGTGGCGGTGGTGGCACCGGCAGGAATGGTCAGTGTCGTGGTCGCGCCGGTGTAATCGGTGCCGGGGGTTGCCGTGCCGCCGGTGGTCAGGTTGACGACGGTGGCCGAGGAAAGATTCAGACTACGAGTGACCGTGTAGACCAGATTTGTGGCGCCATCTTCCGACACGCTCGCTGGCGCCACAGCAATGGACACAGTTGGCGCCGGACTGACCGTCAGGGTGAAATTCTCCACCTCGAAATAGCTACCCGCACCGGTGCTGCTGTCGGTAACCCGGATGCTCACTGCGTAGTTGCCTGGGGCGCTGCCCGTGGTGCCGCTGATCACCCCGGTGCTGCCAAGCACGAGGCCGGCAGGCAGGGCGCCCGTTTCGAGCTGGTAGGTGAAAGGCGCAACGCCGCCGGTGGTGGCAAGCGTCTGGGTGAAGGGCACGCCCTGGATCGCGGTTGCAGAGCCCGGCGCCAGGGAAAGGCTGGGATTCTGTACGGTGCCGCCGTAGCTCTTGTCGACCGTCGCAGCGGTGCTGTCGGTGGCACGCACGCTGAAGGAGTAGGCGCCGCGCTGCGTCGGCGTGCCGCTCAGTGTGGCGCCGGAAAGCGAGACGCCCGGGGGCAGGCTGCCGCCGACAAGCGCGTAGGTGTAGGGGGCGCTGCCCCCGCTGGCGCTCAGGGTCTGCGAGAACGCAGTACCGGCACTCAGCGTCGGCAGCGTCGCCGGCGCGACCACAATGGCGGAGTTGGCCGGGGTGACGGTGATGTTGACCCGCACCGCGCCGCCGTTACCTTGGGCCTCGCCATCGGTGAATTCGAATGCATCGGAGGTGGTGGCGCTGCCGTCGTGACTGTAGTCGAGCAACCAGCGGTTGCCATCGACGCGGAGGTTCGCCGTGCCGTTCTGGGGAAAGGCAGGGCCATCCGCTGGGCCGTAGAAGAAGTTTGCCGCGCCCTGTGCGCAGTCCGTGACATCTAACGTAACGGCACCACCATTGGCCACGGTGGCAAACTTTTCCGCACACACCGGTGAGGTGTGCGCTGCCCATGCGGCACCTGGCCAGCACAGTGCGGCGCACAACAGAAACGTCGAGACTGCAAACACGCGCGCGAAGCGCGCGCGGTCATTGAGGTACGCCATGACCTTTCCCCCTTGGAAAGATTTCACCTGATGCAGAACAACATCGAGGTGCGCGTCCTTTGCTGGCTGCCCCGTGAGCGTTTCGCTCCCGTCGTTCCTTGACGTTGCCAGCGGCAGGCATTCCACGCCTCCCCCCTGGAGGCAATTGGAACAGAGTCTGCGCAGCGAAGGAAGGGGCCGTCAGATGGGGCTTGTGAACAGCCTGAATGGCGTTCAGAGTAAGCGCGCGTCACTCCGGCGCCGCCGCTCAGCATCCAAGGGGGATCAGATGAGCGAATTCTACGTCGGTCAGATCATGATGACCGGTTTCGGCTTCGCGCCCAAAAACTGGGCGCAATGCAACGGGCAGATCATGCCCATCCAGCAGAACCAGGCACTGTTTTCACTATTGGGCACCCGCTACGGCGGCAACGGCAGCCAAACCTTCGGACTGCCGGATCTGCGCGGCCGCACCCCGGTGGGCTCTGGGTCGTCCGCGGACGCAAATTGGCAGCCACCCCCGATGCAGGCAGGGCAGATGGCCGGTAACGAAACGGTGACAGTGCTCAGCAACCAGCTGCCGCCGCATGGGCACCAGGTGAGCGGCGTGGCCGCCGCGGGCGACAACCGCAACCCGAGCAGCCGCACCTTTGCCGGCGCCAACGGCGGGGTCAAGCTCTACGCAACGCAGGGCGGGGCGGAAGTTGCCCAGGCACCGGGTTCGGTGGCACCCGAAGGTGGGAATATGCCGCACCCCAACATGCAGCCGTATACCGCATTGAACTTCTGCGTTGCCCTCAACGGCATCTACCCCTCCCGCAGCTGAGCCCCAGGAGTACAACCACATGAGTGAACCTTACATCGGCGAAATTCGCATGTTCGGGTTTACGCGGGTACCCACGGGATGGGCCGCCTGCGATGGCTCGCTGCTCTCCATTGCAGATTACGAAGTCCTGTATACCCTGCTCGGCACCACCTATGGCGGCGATGGGCAGAACACCTTCGGCATACCGGACCTGCGCGGTGCCGTGCCGCTTCATCAGGGCCAGGGCCCTGGCCTGACGATGCGCCCGCTTGGGCAGCGCGGCGGCAGCGAGACGGTGACGCTGACCGCAGCTCAGATGCCCAGCCACACGCACGTTCTGGTTGCCACCAGCGTCTCCGCATCCCTGGATACCCCGGGCGCCACGTCATTACCGGGCGCGGTCAGCGGTGAGACGTTCTACGTCAGCGACGTGGCTACCGCGACCCCGGTATCGATGGAACCCACCGCCGTGTCCGTTGCCGGCGGCAGCCAGCCGCACGAAAACTGCATGCCCACGCTGACCGTGCAGTACTGCATCGCGTGGTCCGGCATCTACCCCTCGCAGTCCTGACCGACGCGCCCGCAAAGAGAGACGACCATGACCACACCCTTCATCGGTGAGATCCAGATGTTCGGCTTCGACTACAATCCCTACGGCTGGGCGTTCTGCAATGGCACCACGTTGCCTGTGACACAGAACACCGTTTTGTATTCGCTGTTGGGCGTGATGTACGGCGGCAATGGCAGTTCCACGTTCCAGCTTCCCAATCTGGTAACGCGTGCGGCATGCGGCCAGGGCACCGGCCCGGGCCTGACACCGCGCAGGGCTGGCGACGCCTTCGGTGTCACCGCAGTGACCCTGACGGAGCAGCAGATGCCCGCCCATCAGCACGTGCTAACGGCCTTCCAGCAGGGTGACACCACCAAGCGCAGCAGCACGCCGGTTCAGGGCGGCGGCCTCTCCCAGCCGGGGTCCAGTACGGTGAAGCCGTTCAGCAGCAGCCCACCGAATGCGCCTATGTCACCGACCATGCTCAAGCCCGCGGCCGGCGGTGCCCAGCCTCATGCCAATCAGCAGCCCTACCTGGCGGTGAACTTCTGCATCGCGCTGACCGGTGACTACCCCAGCTTCGGATGATGGCCTCGCCACCCCTGGCACCGTTTCCGCCTGCGCGCTTCGCGGCGCAGGCGGCGACGTCGGACACACCGTGGCGCTGCCGCGCGCTCGGCGGCGACGATCTGGCGTGGTTGGCGGCGTTGTACGCCAGCACCCGTGAGCAGGAACTGCAGGCCGTGCCATGGCCCGCCGATGTCAAACAGCAGTTCCTGGCACAGCAGTTCAACGCTCAGCACCAGCACTATCTCGCCCAGTACCCCCACGCGCATTATCTTGCCATCGAGTGCAACGGCGAGGCCGTGGGACGCATCTACGTCGATGAGAGCGGTGCGGACGACCTTCTTGTAGATATAAGCCTGTTCCCATCATGGCGGGGAAAGGGCATCGGAAGCGCGCTGATCCAGCGCCAGCAGCAGGCATCGGGTGGGCGGGGGCGTGGGCTGGCGCTGCATGTGATGGTCCACAACATGGCCGCGCAGCGTCTGTATGCGCGGCTGGGCTTCGTGGAAAACGGCGAGTCGGCAGATGGCCTGTACCTGCCGCTGCGCTGGCAACCTAGTTGAAGACGGCCTGGTAGAGGAAACCGGCGCGCTCCTGCGCGACAGGGACCAGGAAGATGCCGACTTCACCCACCCGCCCGTGGCGCAGAGGGTAGATCTTCTGCGGAAATACAATCGGTGCGGCGTTGCGGAACAGCAGCGAGAACGGTGCACGCGCCGCGCCGGGGTGCGGCGACGGCAGGGGGCGGGCTTCCACCAACACGAATTCCATCGCCATGCCGTCGTACTCGGCAGCGAACGTCTCATTCACGCAACCGGCGAAGTGTTCCAGCGTCAACAGTTCCATGTCCGTCCCCCGTCGGGCAGGCCGCAGGATGCGCGGCTCTGGGTATCGTCGCTGCATTGGGTTGCTTGCGCAAGATGACAGGAGGAGGTGCGGCTTCCCGAGTGCCAGAGCCCGGCCTCCCATAGGAGATATACTTCCCTCACTCAGGATCCAGGATGGATTACAGCCCTATGCGTCTCACTGCAGCAGCCAGTTCGCTTGTCGTTCTACTGTCCATGGCATCTACCGTCCCGGTCTCTGCGGCGGAACCTGAAATATTCGGCATCAAATTAGGGGCACCATTAGCGCTGCCCCTCTGCCAGCTATCCTTGCCCGCTCCAGCCGCCCCCAGAAGCAACAAAGGGATAGGGGCCAGGGCGTTCAACAAGCTGATGACCCCGCCGCCGGAACCGCCGAAGGCCGCCCCACCCGCAACAGGGTTGTGCGTCGCGCCCGGCACGACAAACATGGCTGTGGGGAATACGGAGTTCGGGGCAGGGGAGTACGGTTACCTGGTCTTCGCCACGGACGAGTTCCCGGCGTGGGTTGCGCCCATCGGCATGGCGATCGGGGCGGGCGCAGGCGACGCTTTTTCTCTGGAAGGTGCAGGCGGCCTGGTTCTACTGCGCGACGGGCGTGTGATCGCCTTGCGCTTCAACACCACCGGGTTCGAGGCGCAGCCGCGCGTGATGGAGCTGCTCAAGCGCAAGTTCGGCTCGCCCAGTGCGGAAAAGGCGGTGACCTGGAACAACGCTCTGGGCGGCAGCCGCGATTCGATTTCCGCACAATGGCGCAAGCCCGATTTCTTTGCGGATTATTCTTCGGTCGTGCAATCGCAGCCCATGCGAGCACAAGGGCTGTCGGGCGGAATCGGGTTCCTCAGCATCGGCAACGATGAGGGGCAGCAAGTGCTCCAGCCTGCCAGCAAGGAAGTGGAGTTCTAGGTCGCGCAACCCCAGGTCCTGACCGCGATTCTCGCAGCCCGCAATGGCCAGATGACGGATCTCTGACGATGAAGGGAGACTTCAGCATGAAGTTTGCAGGGGCGACCAACGCCTTGGTCTACGCTTTGCGCCTGATCCTGCTTTGCACGCTGGTGCTGACGATGGTCGGCTGCAGCCGCATGAGTGAGTCGTGGAAAGAGGAAGTGCGGCTGTCCGACGGCCGGTTGATCGTGGTCAAACGCACTGCGAAGGGAACCCTCACCCGCGATATCGCCATGCGTGCCACCGGCTGGATACCCAGGGAGACCACCCTGCGGATCGGGCAGGTGGACGGGGCTGCCAAGCCGCCCGTATGGCGATCACACCTGATTCCTGTCGTCATGGACTACGACCCGGCTTCATCGACGTGGACGGTCGTGGCCACTTACCTCTTCTGTGACACCTGGTACGACATGGGCCGCCCGGTCTCGCCATACGTGCAGTACATCTCGGTCGGAGGGGAAGCGTGGCGTGTCGTGCCCCTGCAGCCGGGATTGATCGGCAAGCGAGCGAATCTGCTGACCCATATTCGACCGACAGGCGAATCGGGCCTGGTGCGGGAGCAGTACAAGGAAATGCGCTGGCGCTCGAGCTCCGCCCGGTTCAAGGCGATCACGTCGTCCTGGAAAACCAACTGCTAGTGCATTTATACGTGTCGGGGAACACCCTATAGGAGCGTCGCCCAAATCCGTGGAGAATCGGTACGGGAGAAGCGAGGAGGCAACATGGACGTTAGTTTGCTGGTGCTCACGGCTGGGTTGTTGATGTCGTCGACTGCGGCTGCACAGATTCACACGGCTACGGGTCATGCACCCCGACCACAGCCCGCTGCCAAGAGGGCGGCGCACAACTCAATGGCGAAGACGACCACGCCGTACAACTGCCAGCAGTACCGGTGGCCGAACCACCCGCACCCGGGCGTGAAGCCTTACTGCGACAGGATCGAAGCTCGAACACTGCAAGATGAAGCCCGGCGTGTAGGTCGCCCCGGACCGTCTGACGACGTCATATCTCTACCTGCACTCGGATCTGATGAGGCGGCCCGAACAGGGCGCGCCTGTATAGGCGGGCAGGCGATGCGGAAGCTTTCTAACGGATGGGTGCAGGTTTCGTCAGCTTCCGGCGGCTGGCAACGGTGCAGGGTGCAATAGCCGGTGGGGCGGAATGTAGCGCTTTGCAGCAGACGATCTAACGTCGGTGGGCCAGGAAGCTGACGTCCTCAAAATGGCGAACCTCAGTGTTGAACATGTGCCATACCGAAAATCAGTCTATACAGAATGTACCGACCTCGATCGGGCGCTACCTCGTGGTCGATGTCAGCTGGAGTTAGACATTGCGTGGAGCAACCCTGGCCGGCCAGTTCAATGGGTAGAATACGCCTTATCATCGAGTCGTATGAGGCGACGAGTACACCTCGCGGTGAAATCTAAATCAAACCTGCAACAGACCCCTGCGTCCGGCCACCTGAATAGGAGCTATCCATGAAGGAACCAGCGGCAACTTGGAGACAGTTTGAAGATCTTGTTCGTCGAATTTTGCAGGCGAACAACTTTGACGTGCATTTACACTCACCCCGTGGCGATCTGGGATTCGACTTCATTGCTCGCCTACCAAACGAAACATGGGCCATTGAGGTCAAGTACTACCGCACTTCACGCGCACAGCCGACTCTCATTGCGGCTGCAGCAACGCGGGTCGCAAACAACGGGTTGATAGCAAATGCAACGAGGGGAATGTTGGTAGTTTCATGCTTTCTAGACTCCGAATTACGAATCAGTTTGGAACAAAAATTCAGCATCAACTTTGTAGACCAAGTTGATCTACGGAACTGGTGCGCGGCACACCCGGACCTGATGGAAGAGCTCGATGCGTTACTCGAATCGAATCCTAATGAGCCTCTGACAACGGATCCAACGCGCCTAAGACCTGAATCACGGAGCAAGCGAATCACTGATGCTTTGCCGAGAAAGATCGACACGAGAGGTACCGAGCTTTGTACTGAGTTGAAAGGAATAAAAAAGGGGAGATCGACCTGGGCCCAATATGAAAGAACCTGCGAAGAGATACTGAAGTATCTTTTCCCAAATGATCTCCATGGATGGCACTCTCAAAAGCGGACTGATGATGGCCTAAACCGTTATGACTATGTCTGCCGCGTCAGGCCGACCACCGAATTCTGGAAGTTCGTCATTGATCACCTCGATAGTCGTTACATACTCTTTGAGTTCAAGAACTACTCAGGGACAATAAAACAGGGGCAGATCCTTACAACCGAGAAGTATCTGCTGGAACGCGGTCTCCGCCGAGTGGCAATCATCATGACTAGAGTCGGGGCCGACGCTAACGCGGTCGCAATGACTCAGGGAGCCATGCGAGAGCACGGCAAGCTAATGCTTATCGTTGACGATCAGAAGGTTTGCGAGATGCTCCACATGAAAGAGCGGGGCGAAGATCCGACCGACTGCCTATTTGAGCTCGCGGACAATTTCCTTTTGAAACTACCGAGGTAAGTCCGTCAGCAAGCGATAGTAATGGCCCGATGGACAGAAGGCATACCTGCAGATGACTCGGACCTACTTTTCCCGCCCGGGCCGAGCCGAGCCGACTATATGAATTCTACTTGAGATGAGTATCCTGCTCCTCCCCCAGCATTACGGAAGGGAACCAATCGCATTGAATTTGCTGTATGCAATAGTCACCCGATAATCAAGCGCCCGATCCTGGCAAGTGGGTCGGAATGACCATGGAGCTAGACAGTGACCATCCCCTTTATCGATCCTGACCCCATTCTCGTAAGGGCCTGGGAGGAAGTGCGCGCGTTTCTGAACTCCGCCTTCATCAGCGCCTTCCTCTCGGCCTTGGCAGGCGCCGGACTGGGCGTATGGGGTGCTCAGAGGGTGACCGAGCGTTCCGCGCGACGAAAAGAACTGCTCGATGCCCTGCGGCAAGCAAATGCGCTGGTCGTCCTGGCAGCAACGATATCCAACCAAGCGTTGGCTATGAAGAAGCAGCATATTGCACCTCTTTCGGAAAGATACTTTCAGGAAAGAAAGACCGCTGAATCCGTGAACGCGACTATCCTAGAAGGGGGCAGGCCGCCGACTTCAACGGCATTCAAGGCTGAGATGGTCTACATCACGGCACTCACGGTCCCAATCGACGCACTCAAGAACATTGCGTATTCCGCCCAGCTCATGCCGGGCAGGGCGCTTGCTTTGGTGGCAATGGTAGAACAGTCGCTTACAGAGATGGGGCACGCCATAGACATTCGATCGAAACAGATTGAGTCATTCAAGGCTCGAAGTGTTACGCAAGAGGTAACGATGCAGGACTACTTCGGCCTCAAGCGAAGAGATGGGGATACCGATTCTCTATACCACGACTCAATGGTCGCGATCACGGAATACACCGATGACGTCGCGTTCTTTGGTGCAGAGTTGGCGGATGAGGTTCAGGCACATGCATCCCGTGTTAGGAACCGTCTCGTCAAGCTTGCCAAGGTAGTCCCAGAGGTGAGTACCGTTGATTTCTCTAACCCCCGGGGATCTGGCTTGATGCCGCCCAGAGAAAAGTACGAGAGCTGGCTTGCTGGGTTCAGGGGCAAAGGCTGAAGCGCCTTACTACGGCGGCATATTGACAGTTTTCCAACATCAGTCGCGGAGCCTTGGAAGTGCCATCGAAGATGAGCAGCACAAGGCCATCCTTCACCGCTTTCACTGCCACTAATCATTCCGCGAACGTCGTCGTGTAGCGTTCATCTGCAGCCTTGTGAGCGCCGCATTAGCTAGATGGGACGCACCCGTGCAACATCCTCAGAGGCTTGCTACACGACTTAGCAGTAGGATTGAACCTTCGATGCAGAACGCTTTATTCAGCGTCGGCGCATTAAGAGACCGGACACTCACAGGGAAGGGGAACGAGAATGGCAACAGCAAAGACGACTGCGCCGGAGAAAAAGGCGGTTGCAGACGACTCCATCGCGCCACGGGCAAGAATGCACAAGCTTACGATCAGGAACTTTCGAGCAATCGGGAGACAGGCGGTTGAGATTGAGCTCGATGACATCGTCGTGCTGGTTGGCGCGAACAATACCGGGAAGAGTTCCATCCTGCGCGCGTACCAACTGGTGATGGAATCAGGAGCAAAGGGAGATCTTCTCGCCGAGGACTTTCCTGGTGGCTATGTACTCGGAGCCGAACTGGCCCAAGAAGACATGCCAAGCATCGAGTTGGAGACAGTGCTTTTCGCGGATAGCAAAGCGCCTGCGGAGAAGTGGGTCAAAATGCGCGAAAACGGAGATCGCCATGTCAGAGAACGCTGGATTTGGCGCGCCCCTGGACGGCCAGAGAAGCGTGGATTCAACGTTGAGCTTGGCGCATGGGACAAGGATCACGGGCCATGGGGAGTTGCATCCGTCGCGCAGTCGAACCGGCCAGAGATGCACAGAATTGAAGCTTTCGACGACCCCAAGAAGCAAGCCGATAGCATCATAGGACTGTTAGAAGAGGCAACAAAGCAACGAGTGAAGGCACTGACTGAAGAGGAGGGCAAGGATGGCGCATATGCAAGGCTACTTGCGGGCGTGGCCGAGCTCCAGAGAACGGTGGCAAACGAAGCAATGCAGGCGATTGACGCTGTTCGGTTGGAACTGGCGAAGGCTATGGCGGATGTGTTTCCTGGGTACAGCATAACCTTGGACGCACGGCCGGAAGATGATCTGAGCAAAAGCATCTCGTTCTTTAAAGCGCCTCCACAATTGCGGATGGGGCCTGCTGATGGCCATCAGTCGGATCTCGAGCGCCAAGGCAGCGGAACCAGGCGCACGCTAATGTGGAATGCTCTCCGGATCATTGCTGACCATAAGTCAGGCGCCAAGGGGACGGACAGGCCCCATGTGCTTCTCTTGGATGAGCCAGAGCTATGCCTTCATCCTGCTGCCGTTCGTGACGCATGCAATGTACTTTACTCTCTGCCGGCTGGACGAACCTGGCAGGTGATGGTGACTACACATTCGCCAGCTTTTATCGATCTATCGCGCAACAATACCTCCATCGTAAGGGTTGAGCGATCGATTGAGGGCACTGTCTCAGGGACCACGATCTTTCGTCCTGAGCGAGCGCAGTTGAGCGAACAGGATAAGGAGCGATTGAAGCTCCTAAACATGTACGACCCATACGTTGCTGAATTTTTCTTCGGTGGTCGTATCGTATTGGTCGAGGGTGACACGGAGTATTCGGCATTCCGAGAGGTGATAGCCGGAGCTTCTGACCGATTCCGCGGCGTACACATCGTGCGGGCACGCGGAAAGTACACCATCATCGCGCTGTGCAAGATTCTCAATCAGTTTGGGTGCAGCTATGCAGTGCTGCACGACTCTGATGTGCGAACGATCAAGAACAAAAACGGCGTTCTTGCTGCAAACAGCGCGTGGCCTGCGAATCGCCAGATCCTCGAGGAAACCCAAAAATCCCTATCGGACGTGCGCTTGGCCGCCTCGTTGCACACCTTTGAGGTCGCTATGTTTGGAGAGCTAGTATCTGGCGAGAAGCCCTATGCATCTTGGCTCAGAGTCCGGGAGGACGCCACCGCCAGGGAGAAGGTGATCGCGCTTCTAGACTTTCTCGTTAGGAACTCCGACGCTTGCCCTGAAGGAGTACTTGCTTGGGATGACGAGGCGGTGTTGGCGAACGCAGTGGCGAAATTCGAGCCTGTCGCCGACGGCGGCGTTAAGATTTAAGGAGTAGGTGATCTTGCGCTCGGCCGAGCCCTGGGGCTCGGTTTTGAAGCGCTGGGAGAATCATAGTTCTTTTCGCATAATGTATATTATGTAAAATACAGCTGTACCCACCGCCAATCGGCAAGGAACCAGTCCGCGCCGCCCGGCCAGCTCTGGGACCCTCCCAACCGCACCCTTGGCCTGAGTCCCAGCCAGCTTCATTTCTGACTCTGTCTGGCAGGCCTCCCCAGCCAGATCTGGCCACCGTCGCCGCAGAGCTGAGGCTGCTCAACATACCGAAACGCAGCTCGATCAATCCCGTGTGGCCGGATGCAAAGCCCCTGATGCACGGCGGTAACGCTGGCGCCGTGACGCGTCACACAAATACGCCGCCGACCACCGGCATCAGTCCCGCCACCCATCGCGTATTCTTTGAAATCTGCCTGCAAGGATGCCCGCATGAGCGACAGAATTCACTCTGACCAACGCACCCAGGACCCGCCTGAGCTGACCTTCGTCATGATGGATGGCCTGATGGACGAGTTCTCCGCCAGGACCCGCGGCAAGCAAGCCGGAAAGATTGAGCGCATCGCCACGGCCACTGGCGTCGCTGGCGCATTGGCCGGCATCCTGCTGGGGTCGCTGCTCCCAGAGCCGTTCAATCTATACGCTGCAATCGTCGGACTGGGCGTTGAGTGCCTGGGGTTTGCCATCGGCATGGCCCTGTCGTTCAAACGTGATTGGCGCTGGATACGCCATGCACGCAAGGACACCGCCGAGTCCATGGACACGGACTTCCTCAAGTTCGAGGAGTACATTCACCAACTTCGCCAGTTCCCAGCCCGGGACCGCGCACGCCGACATCGCTACATCCGTGATCGCAGCACCCGCATGATGAGCCGTAGTGCGCGCCGTAAAGACGCACCCAATTCCAATGACAGGTTGAGGGGCGCAACTTCCCTGCCGTTCAGAGCTTGACTGCCGCCAGCTCGGCGTCGATCTGCTCCAGCGCAGTCGCTTTGTGGATGTCCGCCGGCAGGTTGCGCAGCAACCGAAGATCCTGCATCCAGCCCAGCCTGTCGCTGACCTTGTGCAGTGCCTTCGCCTTGCGGGCGACAGCACCATCGCCATGTACATGCCCATGCAGGGTGCCGAGCACATGGGCGGCATCAAGCTGCATGCGCAGTCGCCGCGCGCGACGCCGCCAGCGATGCACGGCTTCATCGTCGCCGTCATCCGCTGCACGCGCGGCTGCCTTGACTACCCGGCGTTCGCTGCGCGCCAGCGCCGCCCGAACACCCGGCCGACGCAGCCGCTCCCACGGCTGCTGCTGCATGTGTGACATCACCTGTTCGACCACTGCGCGTCGACGGGCGAATTCCGGATCACCGCCCAGTGCACGTTGCAGAATACGTTCGCGGCGCGCCACCAGTGCAGCCAGGATCGCGCGCCATTCGACAGTGCCATCCAACGTCTGCAGCCGGGCCGCCGTTTCGACCACGACGTGGGCATCGCGCATGTACGACAACCCCTTGCCAAGGCGACGCAGCGCCAGGTCGTCGCGCGCGAGGCGGAAATCGTCTTCGTCCAGCAGCGCCAGCAGGGCGCGCATGCGTCGGATCGCTTTCCGCGCCGCGTGGATGGCATCGTGCCGGTTCAAGGTGGCGGCTAGCACCTCGAGCACTGCCAGGCCATCCCGCCTCAGCAGCTCTCTGGCCGCCTGTCCCGGTGCATCTTTCGACATCGAACACCCCGTGCCAGGTCGATGGGCGGAGTGTATCGGATGTCACCCGCCCTGCTCCGCCTCGCCGTCCAGCCACCGCTCCACAAAGGCCAGGGCGTTGCTCAGGACCTGATCGAAGTCGGCCGCCTCGGCCACATCGGGCTGGATCCAGTGACGATCCTTCAGTGCCACCACGAAGACAAAGGCCGGCTTTCCTTCCGGCTGCCAGGCAGTCACATGGAAGGTCTCCCGATGCCGAGGAACACGAATGCCGTGACCAGCATGGTCGCGCGGACCTGCTCGAAGATGCCGCCTTCGAGGTCGCCGCCGTAGAAGTTGAACTGGAACACGTGCATCTTCATGGCAAAGGCCATGATCACCAGGAACACCACGATCGGGATCACCTTGGCGATGGCGACGAACCTGTTGATCGCCGCGGCCTGCTGCACCCCGCGCAGGATCATGAAGTGGAACAGCCAGATGCCGGCCGAGGCCACCAGGATCGCCACCACGGTGTTGCCGTCGCCGAAGATCGGGAAGAACGTACCCAGGGGTGTTTTGTGCGGTATTCAGCGATGTTTTGCCTGTCCGTCGATCAGCTCCACCACCTGCTGCCCAAACATCGTCACGTCTACGGGGTCGTGGCTGATCAGCAGCAACGGAATGCCGGTGGCGTCCAGCACACCCTGCAGTTCCAGGCGCAGGTGATCGCGCAACGCATGGTCCAGCGCGGCGAACGGCTCGTCCAGCAACAGCGCCTGCGGGCGGGTCACCAGTGCCCGTGCCAAGGCCGTGCGCTGGCGCTGCCCGCCCGACAGCTGGGCCGGCAGCATCTGCGCCAGGTGCTCGATGCGCAGTGCCGCCATCCAGCGTTCCACCTCGGGGTCGGCCTCTGCGCGCCGGGGATTGAACCAGCCGCGACGCAGGCCGAACGCGATGTTCTGGCGTACGGTCAGGTGCGGGAACAGGGCGTAGTCCTGGAACACATAACCCAACCGGCGCTGCTGGGGTGGCAGGTGAATGCCCTGCGTGGCATCGAACAGCGTCGCACCGCCCAGCCGGACATGGCCATCGTGCGGTCGCAGCAGGCCGGCGATGGCCTTCAGGGTCAGGCTCTTGCCGGCGCCGGAGGGGCCGAACAGCACCACCTGCCGCTGGCTGCACTGCAGCTGCACGTCCAGCGTGAACTGCTGGCCGGGTGCCTGCATCGTGCGGCGGACATCCAGCTCAAGCCACATCGCGCATCTCCCGGCGGCGCCCGCCGACCAGCCGCGCGGCCACCAGCAGGATGAGGATGCACACCACCGAGGTGAGGATCACCAGAGCATTGGCGGTGTCGTCATGCCCGGCCTGCACCGCTTCGTAGATCGCGATGGACAATGTCTGGGTGCGCCCGGGAATGCTGCCGGCTACCATCAAGGTGGCACCGAACTCGCCCATCGACCGCGCGAACGCCAGCAGCAGCCCCGCCAGGATGCCGCGCCAGGCCAGCGGCAGGCTGACCCGCAGGAACAGTGCGAACTCGGAGACACCGAGCGTGCGCGCGGCCTGCTCCAGCTGCCCGTCCACGTCCTCGAACGCTGCGCGTGCCGGCTTGAACACCAGCGGCAGCGAGGCAACGGCAGCGGCGATGACCGCCGCCTGCCAGGTAAACACCAGGTTGATGCCGAAGCTGGACTGCAACCATGCGCCAAGCGGACCGTTGCGCCCGATCACCACCAGCAGGTAATAGCCCAGCACCGTCGGGGGCAGCACCATCGGCAAGGTCAGCAGCGTGTCCAGCAGCTCACGCCCGGGAAACCGGCGCCGCGCCAGCAGTGCCCCCAGCGCTACGCCCAGCACCAGGTTGATCGCCGTGGCCCAGCCGGCCACCTTCAGCGACAACCAGAGCGCGGACCAGTCCAGCGCCATCGATCAGGGCGCGCCGAAACCGTGCCCGCGCAGGATCGCCTGGCCCTGCGGCGACACCACGAACGCCACGAAGCGGCGCGCTTCCACCGAACGGGCACTGCCCTTGATCACCGACACCGGATAGGTGATCGGCGACCTCAACGGCACGTCGAAGGCACGCACTACCCGGCCGGGCATGGCCTGGTAATCACTGGCGTAGACGAAACCGGCATCCACTTCGCCGCGCGCCACGTAATCCAGCGACTGGCGCACGTTCTGGGTGGTGATGGTCCTGGCGGCTATCGCATCCCACATCCCGGCTTCCTGCAGTGCGGTGCGTGCGTAGCGGCCTACCGGCACACTGTCCGGATTGCCGATGGCCACCCGTTGCACGCCCTTCCCCGCCAGCGCCGCCAACGTGCTGGGGGCGTCCTTGCGGCCCGGCGGCACCACCACCACCAGCCGGTTGGTGGCGAAGGTCCGGCGCGAATCGGTTTCCAGCAGCCCGCCCTTCGCTGCCTGACCCATCGTAGCGGTGTCGGCCGTGGCCAGCACATCCACCGGCGCGCCGCGCGAGATCTGCTGCAGCAGTACCCCTGAAGCAGCGAAGTTCAGGTCGACCTTCGTGCCCGGATGCGCCGCCTCGTACGCACTGGCGATGTCACGGAAGCTCTCGGTCAGGCTGGATGCGGCCGACACGGTCAGTTCGGCGGCGGTGGCCGGCAACGCGGCCACCATCAGCAACAGGGAGAACAGTCGTTTCATCGATCAGGTCCCGAAAGGTTGCCTCGATGATAGCCACGGCGGGATGCCCGCCGCGCGAAGACCGTTACGCTGCCTGCAGGGCGAAGTCCAACCCGGCACGCACGGCGGCCACCTGGGCATCGTTGCACTGCGCCGGCGTGGTCCGCGGGCTGTCCGGGTAGACCTCGGTGGTGGTGGCGAAACGCGCGTTGCTGAAGCCAGCGCACGCGCCGATCGAGCGCGATTCGCCCCAGACCACGCCGGGTGACTGCAGCGGCAGCCCGACCAGGTTGCCGTGTGCATCGGCGGGGGCGATGTGGGTGATCGGGGCGACAGCGGCGATCAGGGCACGCTGGAACGCCGGCTCCGGATTTTCGCTGTTGCCGATCACATAGAAGCCGTCCGGAATGGTTTCCGGGGTCCATGCCTTGCCATCACGAGAGGCCAGCGCCGGGTCGAACTCATGCGCATCGCTGTCGGTGGTTTCGTGCAGGTCCAGGTGGACCCGCAGGTCGTCATTGCGGGCGGCGATCCAGCTCATCAGAGAGGCCGATTCGACGATGCGGCCGCCGTCACGGAAGCTGCGGTTGGGATCGATGGCGTCGCGGTTCCAGCGCTGGATGCGCTCGTAGCCCCAGGGGCACACGCAAGGTGCGACGATCAGGTTGATGCGGCCGGCGTACTCATGCGCGTGGTCGCGCAGGAACTGCAGCGCACCGTGCACGCCACTGGTTTCGTAACCGTGCACGCCGCCGGTGACCAGCGCGGTGGGTAGCGCCGGGTCCCAGTTGCGGGTCTTGGCCAGCAGCAGCGGGTAGGTGTCGGTGATGGCGTCCAGCTGGCCGTACTGCACGACGTCCAGAGTATCGGGCAGCGCGTTCAAGGCGGAGACCACGTCCTCGGCGTAGTGGCGTTGCACGACCTGGCGCGCGCGCCATGCTGCGCGTTCGGTGTCGCCCCAGGGTTGGCCGGGGGTACCGACGGGGTAGAAATGGGGGGTGGTCATGGGGAGTTCCTGGTAGCAGATGCGGCCATTGTAGATGAGGGCAAATGCACATCTCCGTTCGGGGCCGATGCGCTGAAGAACCCGTCAACCCTATCGGCGGTCGTTTGGGAACCGACCCTACCGAGCCGCATGGGGCCGGAATTTTCCGGCCCCTTCTCCTTTCAACGTTCAGGCGGCTTGTACTTCTTCGTAGCCGTTGAAGCGCATGTCGCTGGAGGCGCGGCCCTGGGTGAGCGAGCGCAGCGAGGTGGTGTAGCCGGACAACTGCGCCAGCGGCGCGTAGCCCACCACTTCCGCACGCCCGCCCTGGTCCTCGATGGAGGCGATGCGACCGCTGCGGCGGTTGAGGTCGCCCACCACATCACCGACATTCACCGACGGCACGTGGATGGCCACTTCCATCACCGGCTCCAGCAGCGTGGTTCCGGCCTGCAGCAGCGCAGCCTTCACCGCTTCGGCGCCGGCCCGATGGAACGCCATGTCCGACGAATCCTTGGCATGGGTCTGCCCGTCGACCAGCGCCACCTCGATGCCCACCACCGGGTGGCCACGTGGCCCTTCCGACAGCGCGCCCCGCACGCCCTTTTCCACCGCCGCCACGAAGCCACGCGGGATCACGCCACCGACGGTGCGGTCAACGAAATGCACCTCGCCGTCCTCGCGCGGGCTCACATCCAGCACCACCCGGGCGTACTGGCCCTGGCCGCCGGTCTGCTTGACCACCTTGCCTTCCACGCCTCGCAGCGCCTGCTTCAGCGTTTCCTGGTAGGCCACGCGCGGCGCACCGGTGCGGACGTTGACATTCCACTCGGTGCGCAGCCGTTCCACCATTACCTCCAGGTGCAGCTCGCCCATGCCCCACACCAGGGTTTCACCGCTGTCCGCCTCGGTTTCGACGCGGAACGACGGGTCTTCCTGTGCCAGGCTGGACAGCCCCTGGGCAATGCGGATCAGGTCGGCCGCCTTTTCCGCGGTCAACCGCCATGCCAGCACCGCGTGCTGCGCCTGGATGGTGTCCAGCAGCAGCGGGCGCGAAGGGGCACTGAGCGTTTCACCACTCACCGCATCCTTCCAGCCCAGCACCGCCACGATGTCACCGGCCACGGCCTGCTTGATGTCGTGGGTCTGGTCAGCCTGCACCCGCACCAGCCGGCTGACCCGGCGTCCCTGCGCATGCTGCGAACTGGCCAACGCATCGCCCACCTTCAGCGTGCCCGAATACACCCGCACGAAGCTCAGCGCACCGTGGTGCTGGTGCGTGATCTTGAACAGCAGCGCCGCCAGCGGACCGTTCGGATCCGGCGGGAGGCTGACCTCACCCGCCTCCTCCGTGGCCACCACCGCCGGCCGGTCTTCCGGCGCGGGCAGGTAATCCACGATGGCATCGAGCAGGGTTTCAATGCCCTTGCTCTTGAACGCCGCACCCGCCAGCACCGGTACACCGGCACCGGCCAGCGTGGCCCGGCGCAGCGCAGCGCGCAGCGCGTCGGGTTCAACCGCACTGCCGTCCAGCCAGGCTTCGGCCAGCAGCTCGTCGTGGTCGGCCACCGCTTCCACCAGCTCCGCTCGTCGCGGCTCCCATTCGCTGTGCTCAGCGATGGTCCACGCGGTGCGGGTCGGCGTGCCGGCGTCATCCCACTGCACGGTACTGCGGTCAACCAGGTCGACCCAGCCGTGGAAGGCGTTTTCCGCGCCCAACGGCCAACCAAGTGCCCACGGCCGCGCCTGCAGCTTGTCCTGCAGCTGCGCCAGCACGCGGTCGAACGAGGCACCGATGCGGTCCATCTTGTTGACGAACGCGATCAGCGGCACGCCATGGCGACGGGCCTGGTGCCATACCGTTTCCGATTGCGGCTGCACGCCATCCACGGCCGAGAACACCGCCACCGCGCCGTCCAGCACGCGCAGCGAACGTTCAACTTCAATGGCGAAGTCGATATGCCCGGGTGTGTCGATCAGGGTCAGGTGGTGGGTGGGTTCGCCACGCGGCGCCCAATGCGCCTGCACGGCGGCCGCGCCGATGGTGATGCCGCGCTCGCGCTCGATCGCCGAGAAATCGGTGGTGGCCGCGCCATCGTGGACTTCGCCGACGCGGTGGATCTCGCCGGTTTTCCACAGCAGGCGTTCGGTGAGCGTGGTTTTGCCGGCGTCGATGTGGGCAATGATGCCGAGGTTGCGCCGGAGGTTATGGGTCTGGGTGTTCATGAGAAGGGTCTCGCTGCTGCCAACATCAGGGAGCCGCACGCCGCCGTTGGCTAACGGGCGTGCGGCCAGGTTTGGGGCTCGGCGATCTGGTGCATGGCACGTTCTCCTTTGATGCGTGGGTGTTACGAAACACTGAAACGAAAAAAGCGCCCAATGGGCGCTCTGTCTGGGGTCCTGCGGTGATCGAATCCGATCAGCCGCCAAAGGAGCCGCGAGGCAGACGCGCCCGTCCCGCGAAAGCGCGGGTGCGAGTAAAAAACGTCAGGAGCGGCATCGAGTTCATGGCGGTGGTTGAGAGGATCTGCGGCGAATTCTAGACCTCTGGTTGCGGCTTGCAAGCAATTTTTATACCCGCGCGTAGAACACTGATGGCTGTTCGGCGCACATACGCGCGCGTTTGGGACGACCATCATCTGCCTGATGCTCCCATATGCGAATAGGTCGCAATTGCATTGAATGCAAAAGTCTTTAAAATGGCGAGTCAACGTC
Source organism: Stenotrophomonas sp. 22385 (assembly GCF_052045085.1). Lineage (NCBI taxonomy): Bacteria > Pseudomonadati > Pseudomonadota > Gammaproteobacteria > Lysobacterales > Lysobacteraceae > Stenotrophomonas > Stenotrophomonas sp. 22385. The sequence continues at coordinate 52,911 of NZ_JBQEOG010000004.1, read as the reverse complement.
GCTCTGCGACGACCCCGACATTGGCAGTACATGACCTCCTCCCCCGCTTCCTTCCGCAGGTGCATCCCAACCTGCTGGCCATCGCCTGCTGCATCGCCAGCGCCGCCGCACCTGCCGCCTTCGCACAGACGCCCACCGCCCTGGATGCAGTCCAGGTCAACGCCTACCGCGCAGCCAACAGCACCAGCGGCGCAACCAGGACCAATACCAGCATTGCCGAAACGCCGCAGTCGGTGGCGGTGATCGAACGCGCCGAACTGGATGCGCGCGGCGTGCAGTCGCTCAACGATGCGATGCGCTATGTGGCGGGCGTGAGCCTGGAAAGCAGCGGCATCGACAACCGCGTGGACGACTTCCGCATCCGCGGCTTCGATGCCGGCAGCTGGGCCAACAACGTAACCCTGGATGGCATGCGCGCGCCGCAGGGCAGCCAGTGGAACCGCAGCATGTTCGACAGCTGGAACCTGGAGCGGGTGGAAGTCCTGAAGGGTCCGTCCGCCGTGATGTACGGCCAGGTCGCGCCTGGCGGCATGGTCAACCAGGTCAGCAAGACCCCCACCCCGGACCAGCAGCAGCTGCTGCGCCTGGGCGTGGATGCCAACGGCCAGTACAACGCGGCTTTCGATGTTGGCACCGGCAGCGACGACAACACGCACCTGCTGCGTCTGGTCGGCCTTTACCGCGATGGCAACACCCAGATCAAGCACACGGCGCAGGAACACTGGTTCCTCGCGCCCGGCTACACCTGGCAGATCGCCGAACGCACCCGTCTCACCCTGCTGGGCATGTACCAGAAGGACGACGGCGGCTCCACCTACCAGTTCCTGCCGATGGCCGGCACGCTCGACGCCACGCCCCATGGCCATATGAAGAACAGCACGTTCATCGGACAGCCCGACTGGAACACCTTCGACCGCACGCTGTGGACGGCCGGCTGGATGTTCGAACACCGGTTCAACGACCACCTCACACTGACCCAGAACGCACGCCGCACCCATGTGGATTCGCTGTACCGCGGCGTGGTCACCTTCGGCGCGCTCAATGCCGACGGCCGCACCCAGAACCGGCGTGGCGTGCAGGGCACCGGCGATTCGGACGGCGATACCTTCGACACGCGCCTGCAGGCGCGTTTCAGCACCGGCGCGGTAGACCACACCGTGCTGCTGGGCTGGGATTGGCAACGCGCGGACTGGCAAGGCGTGCGCAGCGCGATGAGCAATCCGCGCGCGATCGACATTTTCGACCCGGTCTACTACCCGTATCAGCCCACCGTGACCACCGAAACGCCCACCGCCGGTATCAACCGGCAGAGCGGCGTGTACCTGCAGGATCAGCTGGCCGCCGGCAACTGGCGCCTGACCCTGGGTGGTCGGTACGACTGGACCAAGGACGACACGCTGAGCGCCACGCGCAACATCGCCACCGGCATCTCGCAGCCGGGTGCGCACAACGTGATCAAGAACGAAGCGTTCACCGGCCGTGCCGGCGTTCTGTATGTGTTCGACAGCGGCCTGACCCCGTATGTCAGCTATGCCGAATCCTTCCAGCCCTCCACCAGGTCGCCATTGGACAGCTTCACCCGGACCGCGTTCGACCCGGTGACCGGGTCGCAGTGGGAAGCGGGCCTGAAATACCAGCCGGCCAGCGCGGATGGACTGATAACCCTGGCCGTATACGACCTGCGCCAGCAGAACATGATTGTCGATGACCCTGTAGCCAGCCACCGCAACTGTGGTGCAACGGGTACCGCGGTCTGCTCGATCCAGGGCGACGAAGGCCGCGTACGCGGCATCGAGCTGGAAGGGCGCATCACCCCCATCGAGGGGCTGAGCCTGATCGGTGCGGCCTCACGCATGGACTCGGAAATGCGGGTGTCGTCGGCTTACAAGGGCAAACAGCTGGCCATGGTGCCCGACTACACTGCCTCGTTCTGGGCCGACTACACCTTCCCGGCCGGTGCGCTGCGTGGCGTGAGCCTGGCGGCTGGCGCGCGTTACAACGGCGTGAGCTACGGCGACAGCGCCAACCTGTACCGCATTCCGTCGTACACGCTGTTTGACGCGGCCATCCGCTACGACGTGGGTCAGTTCGGCAACACGTCAGTGAAGCTCGCGCTCAACGCCAGCAACCTGGCGGACAAGCGGTATGTGTCAACGTGTACGGGTGTGTCGTCGTGCTATTACGGCAGCGGCCGCACGGTGACAGCGACCGCAACCTTCGGCTGGTAGCGTCGGTTCCCGCACGAGGGCCCGTAACGAACATCGGCGCCGTAACGCATGACCCCGGCCGGAGAAGGCCTTACCGCATCACCGGTCGACGTCCGCCACCACCACCAGCGGAACATCCCGCTGCGGATGCCGCAGCACCAGGACGGGCTGCTGGTACACCCGCTCGATGTGCTCGCGCGTCAGCACCTGGTCCGGCGTGCCATCGGCAGCCACCCTGCCCTGCTCCAGCAGCACGATGCGGTCGGCGTACCCCGCCGCCAGGTTCAGATCGTGCAACACCACGATCACGCACGCGCCGCTATCGGCCAGCTGCCGCACCGCACGCAGCGTGCGCTCCTGGTGGCGCAGGTCCAGCGCCGCAGTCGGCTCATCGAGCAGCAACAATGGCGTGTCCTGGGTGAGCACCCGCGCGAACGTCGCCCGCGCCGCCTCACCGCCGGACAACGTCTGCACCTCGCGCCGCCGCAGCCCCACCATTTCGGCCTGGCCCAGCGACTGTTGCACCCGCGCCGCATCGCGCAACGCATCGGCCGGGTGCGGCAACCGCCCCATCGCCACCACCTCGTCCACCGTGAACGCAAAGCGCACGGCATGGTCCTGCGGCATCACCGCCCGCTCGCGCGCCAGCGCCATCGCCTTCCAGTGGGCGATCGGCCTGTCGTGAAGGATCACCTGGCCGGAATCGGCCTCGACGTCGCCACTGGCCACCGCCAGCAAGGTCGACTTGCCCGCCCCGTTCGGCCCGACCAGCGCCGTCACCGTGCCCGGCACAAACCCCAGGTGGATGTCGTGCAGGATAGACCGCTCACCGAAACGAACGCCCACGCCATCCAGTTGCAGGAACGGTGCGCTCATACTCCGCCGCTCCGGCGCTGGTGCAGCACCAACCACAGGAAGAACGGTGCACCCAATGCGGCCGAGAACAAGCCCAGCGGAATCTCCGCGGGCGGGTCCAGCGTACGTGCGGCGGTATCGGCGCCCACGATCAACAGCGCACCGGTGACCGCCGAGACCGGCAGCAACCAGCGGTGCCCGGGGCCCACCAGCATCCGCACCACGTGCGGCACCACCAGCCCCACGAACCCGATGGAACCGGCGAACGCCACGGCCGCGCCCACCAGCAGCGCGCTGAACGCAATCAGCTTCAGCCGCGTGCGCTTCACGTCCAGCCCCAGGTGCTGCGCCTGGCGCTCCCCCAGCGCCAGCATGTCCAGCGGCGTGGCCAACCGCAGCAGCGCGAACGTACCCAGCACGAACACCGGCAACGCCGCTGCCAGATCGGCCCAGTCGGCCTGCGCCAACGAGCCCATCTGCCAGAACACCAGCGACTGCAGCTCGCTTTCGCTGGCGATGTAGGTCAGGAAGCCGATTGCCGCCGAGCAGAAGGCCGCCATCGCGATGCCCACCAGCAGCAGCGTCGCCGTGCCCGTGTTGCGCCCGGGCCGCGCCAGCGCATAGGTCAGGCTGATCGCCGCCGTACCGCCGGCGAACGCCGCCAGTGGCAGCGTCCAGCCGCCCACGCTACCCGCACCCAGCACGATGGCCGCCACTGCGCCGAGCGCCGCGCCCTGGGTCACGCCCACAATGCCCGGGTCGGCCAGCGGATTGCCGAACAGACCCTGCAGGCTCGCCCCGGCCATCGCCAGCGATGCGCCCACCAGCGCGCCCAACAGCGCACGTGGAATGCGCAGGTTCCAGACCACCGCCATGTCGCGCTGGCTGACCTGCGCGGGGTCGAGCATGCCCAGCTTGACCGCCACCGCCTGCACCACCTCCAGCGGTGGAAGGCGCAGCGGCCCGACCGCGAACGAGGCGAGGATCGCACCCAGCAGGGCGAGCGCCATCATCGCCAGCACCCATCCGCCTGCCCGTCTGCGCGTAATGCCGTCCATCACAGCGTCCTGCTCACGGCGACGGCAGTGCCGCCAGCGCCTTGGCCAAGGCCACCGCACCACTGCCCGAGCCCACGCTGGCCGCCTTCAACTGCACGTCCGGCATCACCCACACCCGGTTGGCCGCACCGGCCGGGGTCTGTTTCAACGTCGGGTAGGCCTTCCACAGGCCCGCCTCACCACCGAACAACTGCAGATCGTTTTCGGTCACCAGGATGACCTCGGGCGCTGCGGCCACCACGCCTTCATTGCTCAGCGCGGAATAGTTGGCCACGCCCGCTTCGGTGCCGATGTTCACGCCACCGGCCAACCCGATCAGCTTGCCCGAGGCACTGTCGGCGCCCGCCACGGTCGGCGCGCCGCCAGCGCCGGTCGCGGAAAGATGGATCACCCGCGGGTGCACCTTGCTGCTCGATGCGATCACGGCGGCTTCCTCCAATTGCGCCTGCACCTGCGTTGCCAGCGCGTTACCGGCCTCGGCCACGCCCAGCGCGGCCGCCACCTTGCGCACCTTGTCCGGTGCCGGCTGCAGGTCATCGATCACCACGGCCGCCTCACCCGCACCGCGCAGTTTCTTCGCCAGCTCGGTGTGTCGGCGCAGGCTGTTGCCCAGGAACAGCGTCCCTTCCAGGCTCAGCACGCCCTCCACGCCGGTGGTGCGGTTGAACAGGAACTGCTTCGGCGCCTTGCGCCCGGCGTCGGTCGCTGAACGCAGCGGCGCGGCATACACCTTCCCGCCCATGCCCAGCGCTTCGATCACCGCGATGACATCGTCGCCTCCGGCCACGATGCGCGAGGCGTCTTCCACCGTCACCTGTTCACCGTCATCGGAGGTCACCGTTGCCGGCAGCACGGGCGTGAGGTTGGCGCTGGACGGCACATCCGTGCCCGCCAACCGCAGCCAGCCCTGAGGCAGCGCGGCAAGCGTTGAAGCATCGGCTGCGCCGGCCGCCTGTGGCGCCGCATCGGCCTGCGCCGCCGTCTGCGCAGGCTTGCCGCCGCAGGCAGTGAGCGCGGCAGCCAGCCCAAGCACGAGTACGCCGTGGCCTGCGGTCAAGGATCTCGACATGTAGTTCTCCAATCAGGTGCGCGCAGGGCCGCTGCCCCGCGCGCGAGGTGCATCAACGGCGGGTCGGGGTGATGCGGGTGATGCGGTCGCCCTTCGGGTCTTCCGCGCCGCGCGACTTGTTGACCGCGAACACGTTGCCTTTGCCGTCTTCGCGCACATGGTTCGGGAAGGTGCCGCCGTCCAGGTTGCCCACCACCTTGCCATCGCCATCCACCACGGTCACCGTGCCGGCGCCGCGATTGGTGACGTAGGCCAGGCCGGACACCGGTTCGAACGCCACGTTCAGGGCACCGGCGCCCACTGGTACATCGTGCAGCACGTTGCCACTGGCCACATCGACGATGAGCAGGTTGTCGGTGCCCTGCGAGGCCACGTACAGGCGGTTGCGCCTGCCGTCGAAGGCCACCCCGGAGGCGCTGATCGAATTGCCGAGGTCGATGACCTTCTCGACCTTGCCGCTGGCAACATCGATCACCGCCGCCTCGGGCGTGCCGATACTCACCGTGAACAGCTTGCCGCTGGCTTCATCAAGCGCCAGGCTCATCGGGACGAACTTCTCATCATCCACGCCCGAGGCCAGCGTGATCGGCGCCAGTGCCTTGAAGCTTTTCGCATCGAACACCGACAGATGGTCTTCGCCGGCGGCCGACGCGAACACCTTGCCGCGCTTGGCATCCACCACCACGTCGCGCGCATGCGGCACCGCGCCGGCCGGGAACTGATGCACCAGCGACAGATCCGACTGGCGGTACACCGCCACGGTGTCCTGGCGGGTATTGCTGACCCACACCGTGCCATTGGCGTCATCCACGCCCACGCCGTAAACGGCGAACACGCTGCCGCCCTTGGCACCGGGTACCTGCGCCGGGGTGATCGCCTTGACCACCTTCAGCGTCGCCGGGTCCACCTTGAGCAGCTGCGACTGGGTCACTGGCGGGCGACCCACCGCCGAGGTCACGAACAGCGCGTTGCTGCCGGCGCTGTAAGCGCTCTGGTACAGCCCCTGCACCAGCTTGCCCGCGCTCTGCTGGAACGCCTGCTGGCCGCTCAGCGGCAGGTTCGGCGACACCCGCAGGGCAACCACGGTGGCCGCAGCCGGCTGGCTGGCGCGCACCACGACCGGGTGCTGGCCGGGCACCGCATCGACCGGGACCTTGACGCTGGCCTTGAAGTTACCCTGTGCGTCGACCACCACCGGGGTGGCATTGAGCACGGTCTCACCGCGCAGCAGGGTGACCTGTTGGCCCGGCACGAACGCGCGGCCGGTAACTTCCGCAGTGCTGCCGGGAACCACATTCTCATTGCGGGCACTGACCTTGCCGCGGAAGCCATTGGCGGGGGCATCGAACACCGGCTGTGCGGACAGGGCGCCGGTAACCAGCGACAAGGCCACGGCCAACGCAACAACGCGGGTGAGGGAAACCAATCGGGACATGGCAGACTCCGTCTGTAGGGGCGCGCAGAACGCGCGCGTCACAAGGGTTGCCTTGGCATGGCCGCATCGCTGCGGCGGCGGCACGGGGCCACGCGTTGCCTGGGTGTGGGAAAGATCACTCGGTCACGCCGTAGAGCGCGGCAAGGGTCGCCTTCAACGATGCCGGCAGCATCGGACCGTGGCCGAGGCCAGGAAACTCGCGATACGTCACCTCCAGGCCCGGAACCTTCGCCAGCCGTGTGCTGAGCGCGTGCGCCGCATCCGGGGTGGCCGCGCCAATGCGGCGCAGGTGGGCGACCACGCGCGGGTTGCTCATGTCGCGCACGCCGCGGTTGCCACTGCGCTCATCACCGCCCAGCATCAACCACACCTTTGCCGGTGCGGGATGCGCAATGAAGGCCTGCTCCATCGCGCCCTGCGGCGCGCCCTGGCTCCACCACAACGAGGGACTGGCGCTCACGTACTGCTGGAAGGCGGTTGGCTGGGTGTACAGCGTGCTGAGCACGAAGAGCCCGCCCAGCGAATGGCCCCAGAGTGATTGCTGCTGCGTGTCCACCCGGGCACGGCGCTCTACCTCGGGCTTGATCCGCTGCTGGATCACATCGAGGAACGCGCTGGCGCCGCCGCCACTGGACTGCGGGGTGCCGTTCCCATCATCGGCCGTATCCACCCAGGCGGTGTAGTCGAGCGTGCGCGCCGGTGAATCGATGCGCAGGTCGTTGTCGTAGCCGATGAACACCAACACCGGCGCAGCATGCGCGGCCAGGTCGCTCAACAAGGCCTGGTCGAACACCATGGCCGCCGCATTGCCATCCAGCATGTACAGCACCGGCGCTGGAGCGGAGGCCGTCCGCACAGGCACGCCGACATTGACGCGCCAGCGCCGGGCGGGCTCGCCGCTCTCAATCACGAAACGTTCGAATCGATAGCTCTGCGCCGGCTGGTCAAGCACGGTTTGGCCGACCTTCTGCAACGGATTGCGTTGCTGGGCGGCAACCGGCGCCATCCCGACCACGCCCAGTACTGCGGCAACGCCAGCGCTGCGCAACAAATGAGAGAAAACAGGTATCAGGCTGGAAAGCACGGCAGGCAGCGCTCAGAGCAAGGCAACCGCCCCAGTATACCTCAAATGCGAATGGGTATCACTTGCCTCCCAGCCACCCACAGCGGTAGGTCACGGCCGTTGGTCGTGACGAGCACACGGCCGTTGGTCGTGACCACACAAACGAAAAGTCCGGCCACAAGGCCGGACGGTGGATCATTCCGTTCGGACAGCAGCTTATTCTTCTTCTTCCTGCTGGCCGCCCTGCTGGTTGCGCTCGCCTTTCTGGTTCTGGTCCTGCTGTTGCTGCTGGCCCTGGCGCTGCTGATCTTTCTGGTTCTGCTGGTTCTGCTGGTTCTGCTGGCCCTGCTGCGGATTCTGCTGGTTACCCATGACGTATCTCCGATGCTCGGCGTCGAAAGTGATGCCGGTGAAGCAACACTAGGGTTGAATGCGTTACCTCCGCGTGCGCCCAACGCCACCTGCATAGACGGAACGGGCACCTACGTAAACAGTTCAGAACAACGCCCTGCCGTCGTCACGCTGTGGTCGCATCGCCGTTACGTCACGGGTCCGCATCGAAGATCACGGTCACGTCACCGCGGTAGTGGCTACCCGGACGCTGGAGCATCCGGGCCAGCGCGTCTCCCTTTACGGCGAAGTGCAACCGGGACGGCCGCCGTACAGCCAGCGAGTCGGTGGTGAAGATCGGCGGCGACATCGTCGTGGTCAGCGGCAAGTCCACCGCGTCCGTGCCGGATACCGCAACGCGGAACCCCGGCAGCGTCAGCTGGATGTCGAGGGGCGCCTGCTCTGCTTCGTCAGAGAGGCTGCGGATGGCGCAGCGTCCATCGGGCAGCGGATACTGGCACTGCAGCGACACGCTGAACTGGCCGGAACTGCTGACCGTGAACGGCAGTTCGCGCTCCAACGCGCGGGGCGCAACGCCATGGTCGCTCCATTGCGTCCACCCGTCTCTGGGCGCGAGCACCGCACGGTCGCTCCCTGGCGGAAGCTCCAGCTCGAACGGATGGTGCACCGTCAGCTCGAAGTGCACGTTGACGATGTTGTCGTCCAGCGCCACACCGTTTCCAAGATCAAAATCCGCTCCCTCACCGGTGCCACCCACCCGGAACGTGGTGACGCCACGGTAAAGCCCGCTCGGCATTCCCAGCGGCTGCGGTGTCGTGAGCTTGTAGGTGAAATCGAACTCGGTCATCAGGTAGTTGTTGGTTTCCTGCCAGTGCAGCGAACACGCCACCACGCCTTCGCCCCCGTCCCGCCGGAGGAGCATCCGCATGGTGCTGCGATTCTGCGCACTCGCGTTTGACAGCCCTCTGTCGCAGTTCCTTGGATTGCCCACCGACGCCGGCTCGGACGGCCCATCCCGATCCTCGTCCACCAGCCGCATGGCGGCACCGATGATGTTGAACCCGAGGTCGAACGTATGCGCTCTGTCGTCGGACGTTACCCGCACGGTGCGTGCAGCCGGCATGCCGATATAGAACCCGTTGGGCCCGTAGTTGTGCTCGCGGATGGCCTGCTTGGTCCCTCGGATCCTGGTGTCGATACTCCACCAGTTGTTGTTGATGCAGGCCTGCAGGTGGGTGCCTACGCACACCCCGGACCACGGCGTGGTGTTCACGAACTCGCGCTTGTCAGGATTGATGATGCTGGGCTTGAACTCCGCCGTGATGAGGATGTCGGCCGCTTGGGCACCAGCTGCCAGCAGCCACAGCGCGCACAGAACCAGCAGGCGCCGGCGCGGCACGGCAATGAATCGGATGAGGGAGGTCATGGCATGGCTCCGGCAATCGACGCTGCCGCTTCGGACTGCGCGTGGGTGAGACTGGATGGCGGGCACTGCAGGATGCCGGCCAACCAGGTGTCGCCGTCCGGGCGGGTGGTGGTGCCGTCGAGCGCGAAGCTGCAGCCAGCCACCTTCGGGTGGCGCACTTCCAGGTTGGGTGCCGTTGCGCTCATTTCCAGCGCGAAGAACCCATCGGCCTCGGCCACGCTGCGTCCGGCGTGGTTGATCACGTGCGCGCCGGCCAGCGGCTCGCCGGCGGCATCCCTGAGGTGGCCCATCACGGTAAAGGTACTGAGTACTGCCACCTTGCCGTAGGCCACCCCACCCTTGTTGAGGTGGTAGCCCAGGCTGGCTGGCTGGATGCTCGCGGCCGGCGCGGCGCGGCCGTCGAAATCGATCTGCAGGGTGCCCGTGCGGTAGGCGGTGACGGGCAGGAAATTGCGGCCTGGGTACAGCACGTACGAACCGCCTCGGCTGTCGTGCGCGCGTAGCGCTACATCGGGCAGCTCCGAGCTCACGTCCACGATCATGCCGGTATCGGTGCTGATTACCTGCCCTGCACCGGCGATCGCCAGCTTGCCGCCCCCGATGGCCATGGTGCTTTCCAGATTCAGGCCACCGCCGAGGGTGCCGCCCAGCGATGAACGCTGCGCGTGCACGTCACCGCGCAGCGCCGGATGTTCGAACAGCGCGTTGCTGCTCAGGCCCAGCCCGTCGCCGTCCACCGTGGCGTGGCCGGCCACGGTGCGCAGCAGGCCCTGCTCGAAGCGTTGTTGTACACCCGCACTGGCATACAGGCTGCGCCCGCCGTCGGTGGCGGTGCGGCTGCCCACGCTGCCGCTGTAGCGGCGGTCATCACGGCCAAGCGCGATGTTCAGCGTGAGATCAAGACCGCGATTGCGGCGCATGCCGCTGCTCACATTGGCCGGGCGGTCGAAGACGGCCGCGCGCCAGGTGGCACCACTGCCGGACAGGGCCTGGCGCCGGCTGAACGACAGGTCCACGCCGACGCCATTACTGACGCCGGAGTGATGCGACACACGCGCGGCAATGTGGCTGCTGGCGCCCAGGCGATGGTTCACGCTCAGCGCGCTGGTCTGCAGCCAACCCGAATGCGTCTGCGGCACCTCGGCGCCCGGCCGCAACGGCGGAAAGGCATCATCACCGGGGCGGCGTCGTTCCTGCCAGCTGCGGTTGTGCGAGGCAATCACCGTGCCGTGGCGGTAGCGCCACAGGCCCTGCAGGTCCACGCCATTGCCGTGCTCGCCGGCATAGGCGTTGGTGTAGAGATTGGCACGGTCGTTGATCTGCCAGTCAAGCGAGCCGGCAAAGGTGTTCTCGCCGCCCAGGTGCTGGGCCGACAGGCCGACGATCGCACGCGGATGGGCCAGGTAGTTGACGATGCCGCCTGCGGCAAATGCACCGGCCTTCGGGTCCTCCAGGCTGTCCAGCAGGCTGTGCTGGACACCGGCGAACACACTGTAGCGCCAGCGGCGGCTCGGATCGCGCCAGTTGCCCGGCTTGTGGATCACGGTGGTTTCGCGCGAGGTATCGCGCCCGTCCTCTACCACCCGCAGTTCAACCTCGTAAATGCCGCCCGGCAGCCGCCGGGTATCGAGCTCCTGCAGGCCCGGCTGCAGCGGCTGGGTCAGGATCAGGCTGCCGTCGCGGAACACTTCCACCGTGCCCTCGCGGTTGGCGGTGACGTAGACCGGGTACAGGCTCGGCGCGCGCGAATCGATGGCCAGGCTGTCGGACGAGCCGGCCATCATGCCCACGGTGGTGTGGCTGAGCGAGCCGGGCGCGCGCGGCTGGCGGTTAACGCCCTGGAAGTTGGGCAGGAAGTAGCCCATGCGAAGGAAGGTGTCGCGTAGTTCGCGCTGCGCGTACAGGCTCTGCACCGAGTGGCGAAGCTCGCCCTCTTCATTGCCACCGCGATCCACCTGGTAGTTTCCCATCAGGCTCCACTGTCCCAGGCTGCCCCGCGTGTCGAGCGCGTAGCGGCCGGCCGCATCGATGCCCTGCCCCGCGTAAGCGTTGAGCTGGTGGCGCAGGATCAAGCCACGGCTGCCGTCTTCGGGAAGCGCAAGGTACCGTGGTTGCATGCCCGCGCGCCCACCGTTTTCGGTTGCAATGGACAGCAGCGAGCTCTCCAGGCTGTAGTGAAGGCGCACCAGCCCGTGCGTGCAGGCCTGCGTGCAGGCGCCCATCGGGCGCGGCGCAGCGAGCGCTTTCAACCAGCGCTCGCGTTCGGCGGCCGGTTCGGTGCTGTCGTGGCTGTCGGTGAATTCCAGCAGCGACAGGGTATTTTCACGGGTCAGCACCGCACGGGCATCGCCCAGATGCTGGCCATCGCGTTCGACCCGTACCACCAGGGGTACGTCGAAAAAATGGTCACGGAAGTCATCGGGCAGCCCCCCCGCCTGGTCCAGCAGGGTGAGGCTTTCCAGGGCGGCCGGCGCAGCCTGTGCCATTGCACTGCTGCAATAGAACATGACGGCGGTGGCGATGGGAAGCAGACGTGGGGACATTGCTGTTCCTGTGCAGGAAGGAGGGGCGCGGGAGCGCCCCTCCTGCAGCAGCCGGAGCTGCCCGGGTGACACATGGGCGAACGCGCGGGATTACGGGGTGCCGCTTTCGAACATCATGAAAACGTTGCCCTGGTAGGTGCCATGCACGTAGCTTTCGCCCGCGGGTGCAGCTGCGGTGATGGCAACCGCTGCACGCTTGCTGGCCGCAGCTTCGGTCGGGCTGGCAACTTCGAGCGCATTGGCGGCGCCGACCTGAAGGTCCTGGCCGGCAACAGCTACGGTCAGGTCGATGGTGTTACCCGCACTGGTCAGCACCGCGTCGGTGGTCAGATAGGCCTGGATCGCGCCCAGGCCGCTCTTCATGTCGATCTGCTGCTGGATCGGGTCCAGACGCTGCGTGGCGATGTTCCAACGCATGTTCTGCGTCTGGCCCGCCCAGTCGCCCACCGGCGAGATCTGCAGGCCGTTGGCCGACGGCACAACCGCCTCAACGGTGACCTGGACCGGGAACTGTTCGGTGGCCGCCATCGCGGCCGGGGTGAGGATCAGCGCAGCCGCAGCGGTCAGGACGTTGCTCTTGAAGCTCATGTCATTACATCTCCGTGAGTGGAAAGGTGTCGCCTGGAGTCCGGCGACGGGACGGTGGTTCCAAGCGGAACCTAGGGGCTGAGCAGGACATCCCTGCGGTTGTCCCCCTCAACGATCTGAAAGCGGTGCACATGCCCGGCACTGCGGGTGAAGCGTTCGGTGCGCGCTGGCAGCAGGTGCACCTTTCGCGACGGCGAGCATTCGGCCGCCTTGTCCTGTGCGCTGCACTGACGGATGTCGTCGAGTACGACGGTGGTGTTGCCGGCATTACGCAGCTTCACGTGGGAGTCGCTGGTCTCGGTCCGCACGTCGTAGCGCGCCTGGTCGGGATGCACGATCACGAACACGCCAAAGCCCGTGAGCACGTTGACGCCGGCCGACAGCTCCCTGCGATAGTCATCACGCTGCGCATCGGTCAGCGCGAACTCATCTTCGGACTGCGGCAGCACCGGCACGAAGCGGACGCGGTAGTAGCGCTCGGTACTGCGATCACCCTGCACCAACAGGCGCGTGGCCTGCTGGCCCTGGGCGGGCACGATCAATCGCGACGGGCTGGCCACCAGCCCGGGCGATGCCCCGCCGGCCGATGTTTCCACCGGCAGTTCCTCATGCGTACCGTCAGGCCGGTAGCGGACTTCACTGATCTGCACCCGCACGAACGCCGTAGCATCACCGGTGTTCCGCACCCGCTTGAGCAGCGCCGCCTTGCCTGGCTCGACATACTCATACATGGCACCGACGTGGATGCTGGGTGCTGCGGCGTTGGTCGGCGCGACGGCCGCCACCACCAACAGGGATGTCGCCAGCGCACTCATCAGACGCTTCATCCAAACCACTCCTATGATCGACAGGGTGATGACCGGGGACGATCGTCATATCCGTCCCGAATCGAGTGCGCAGCTTGGGCGCGCCTCTCACGTCGTCATATGCAACTTTCTTCAATCGGTCCGGCGATCCGTTCTGCTGTTGCGCACATGAAAACGCCCCGCACAAAGGCGGGGCGTTCAAAGTCCATCTGCCATCCTCGCAGGACAACCGCTATTGGCTGGCGCCCGCGTTCCACGCCGCCACCTTGGCGCGTGTCTGTGCCAGCAACGCATCGAGTCTCCTGCGGTCATAGACATTTCCGCGCAGCACCACGGCATGGATCGCGCGCGTGGCCCGGATATCTTCGAGCGGATTGGCGTCCAGCAGCACCAGGTCCGCCGCCTTGCCCTCGGCAATGCCACCATAGCGGTCCAGAGTGCCGAACCACGACGGGCCTGCGCGGGTTGCCGAAGACAGCGCCTGTGCGGGCGTCAGGCCTTCCTGCACGAACAGGCTGAGCTCGTCATGCAGGCCGATGCCCGGGTAGTTGAAGGAATTGAGGAAGCCGGCGTCGGTACCGGCCATGATGGTCACGCCTGCTTCCTGCAGCATCGGCAGCACGGCCGCCACCTGGTGGTACTGCTGGTGGCGTTCGGCGACCTGCGCCGGGCTCGCCTTGGCCGCGCGCTCCACGCGCCACCGGTAGGTGGCCTGCAGCTTTGGCCCAATGTAGGTCAGGTAAGCGTCGTTGGCATGGTTGTCCTGGTCGAGGAAATCCAGGATGCGGCCCCCATTGAGCGTAGGCGTGACATACACCCCCTTCGCCGCAAATCCGCGATAGGCCGCCATGGCGGTCTCATGATCAAAGCCGGCATCGAGGCGCCGATTGGCCTCGGCGCGGTCGATGCGCTTGGCGGCGAAATCAGCGGCAATGGCGGCCTCGTCCCTGACTCCGGCCTTGTACGCATAGTCCAGGTGTTCGATCGAGCTGATCCCGGCGTCTACGGCCTGCTGCACGGTCAGCGCCATCGGAATGTGCCCAGACGCACGCAGCCCGTTGGCCCGCGCGCCGGTCACTGCGGCCAGGAACAACGGCGGGGTCAGGGTGCTGTCGGTGATCTTGACGAAGTCGACGCGGTCGCGTTTGAGCTGCGCCAGCGCGGCATCCAGGTCGGCCCGGCTGCCCACCTCCAACGTGCCTTTCCAGACCGGCTTGATGCCTTCGATCTTGGCGCCGGAGCTGAACAGCTGCGGCCCTTCCAGGCGGCCGTCGGCGATTTCACCGCGCCATTGCAGCACCTGCCCGGGCAGGTCCCCGGAGCAGTCGCGGATGGTGGTGATGCCGTGGGCGATGTAAAGCGGCAGCAGTGCCTTGTTCTCTTCCACAAGTTCCGGCCCGCCGCCGAAGTGCACATGCATGTCCCACAGGCCGGGAATCAGGAAGCGTCCCTTGCCATCAACGCGCTGCGGCGCCTTCCAATCCCTGGCGATCACGCGGTCGTCGCCCACCGCGACGATGTCCTTGCCGCGGACGACCACGGCCTGGTCGGCACGGGTGGTGGCATGTTCGACATCAACCACGGTGGCATGGCGGATGATCAGGTCGGCCTCCGCGGCGGCGACGGCGCCGGGAGCCAGCGCAAGCAGCAACGGGAATGCAGACAGCGTAATCGGTTTCATTGCGGGCACGTTGCAGGAAAGACCTCCGCACCATACGGCGCGGAGGCGGGCATTCACCAGTTAACTTTTCACATGCCTTGCATTCATTTTCCAAATGCAGGACTCAGGCCTCTCCCTGCATGGCCGGGCGCAACTGCAGCTGCGCCAGCCACGCGGCGACCGCAGGATGGCCGGCCACCCCTGCCCCGACATAAGTGCCGTACCCCACCACCTGTCCGACCACCAGGTCGACCAGCGAATAGTCCGCGCCCAACATCCACTCGCGCTCCTTGAGGCGCGCCTCGAGGATGTCCAGCAGCTGGTCGGCATCCGCCGCGGCCGCCGCAGCATGGCGCGGATCACGCAGCGCATCGTCACTGGAGGCCAACCGGAGGCGGCCAATCACCGCCATGTAGGTCACATAGGCCCACGCGCACCACGACATCGCCTGCAGCCGCTCGGGCGTATCGGCCGCCGGCCACAAACCACGCGCAACGCCGAAGCGCTCGCCGAGCCATAGGTGGATGGCCAGACCTTCAAAGATCGGCGTGCCGTCCACGACCAGGCAGGGCACCTTTCCGTTGGGGTTTATCGCGAGGTACTCCGGAGTGCGCTGTTCGCCGTTGCGGATGTCGATCCGCACCCGGTCGTGGTCAACCCCGAGCTCGGCCAGGGCGCAGGCAATCGGGGTGGCACTGCTCATCGGGTGCCAATAGAAGACGAGGGACATGTGGAACTCCTTGTGGTGGTCGAGGTGGAAAGGTGCGCTGCCAAAGGCCTTGCACCATGGCCACAGGCTAGCCACCATTGCGGACAGATCCTGTCCTCGACAGGCGCGATGCTGACGCCCATGCTCACCACCTCCGCTCGACTGCTGCGCCTGCTCTCGCTGCTGCAATCCCGGCCGCACTGGCCGGGCAATACCCTCGCTGCGGACATCGGCGTGCACCCGCGCACGCTGCGCCGCGACATCGAACGCCTGCGCGAACTGGGCTACCCGATCCAGGCCAGCAGTGGTGTCGCAGGCGGCTATGCATTCCGCGCCGGGCGCGCACTCCCCCCGTTGCTGCTTGACGATGAAGAAGCGCTGGCCGCCGCACTGGCCCTGCGCACTGCAGTGACCGGCACCATCAGCGGCATTGAGCAGACCGCCGTCACCGCGCTGGTAAAACTGGAACAGGTGATGCCCGCCCGCCTGCGACGCCGGCTGGATGCATTGCGCACCGCGATCCTGCCCATTGACCAGGTCGGGCCGATGGTCGATGCCGGGTTGCTGGCCACGCTGGCGGGCGCGTGCCGCGACCAGCTGCAGCTGCGCTTCGACTATGCTGACCGCCAGGGCCAACCCAGCCAGCGGCTGGTGGAGCCGCAGGGCGTGGTGCATGCCGAACGGCGCTGGTACCTGGTCGCGTGGGACACGCTGCGCGTGGACTGGCGCACGTTCCGCATCGACCGCATGACCAGTGCGGCAGAGGTGGGGGCGCACTTCCGCCCGCGCCCCTCGCCTGCCAATGGCGACCTGCGCGCATTCGTGAGCCAGTCACTGTCGCTGGGGCCTTACGGGGATGAGGCGCGGGTGATCCTGCATGCCCCGATCGACGCCGTCCGCGAGCGCATGCCTGCGTCGGCCGGCATGCTTGAACAGGTGGACGCGCAACGCTGCCTGCTGCGCTGTGGCGCGCACCCGCAGGGCGCGGTGGTGTACTGGCTGCTCGCGCTGGAGCTGGAGTTCGAGGTATTGGGGCCACCCGCCCTGCACGCAATGATGCGCGACGCGGGCGCGCGGGTGGCCCGCAGCCTTGCACGCACTGCGGCCGCCGCCGCCGGTTGATCGTACTTGTTGGCGCGGCGCTGGAGCGCATGCTAGAACAGGTACATTCGTTTTCTGGATACCCGCATGCCACCCAGTGCAAAACCGCATCGAACCCTGTTCGAACTGGACCTGCTGCGGGCCATGGTGATGGTGGCCGACTGCGGCAGCTTCACTACCGCTGCCACCCGCCTGCACTCCACCCAGTCCACCATCAGCCAGAAGATCCGCAGGCTGGAGCAGCTTGCCGGGCACCCGCTGCTGGTGCGCGGCAACCGCGATGTGCACCCTACCGATGCCGGGCAGACGCTGCTCGGCATCGCGCGCCAGATGCTGGCGCTGAATGACCAGATGGGTGAAGCACTGGCGGGTGCCACGGTTGCGGTAACGGTCCGCCTGGGCGTACCCGAAGACTTCGTCAGCGCCCGTACCACCGCCCTGCTCGGTCGCTTCACCCGGCGCCACCGGCAGGTGAAGCTGGAAGTCACCAGCGGCCTGAGCCGCGACCTGGCCAACGCCTACGACCACGGCGAACTCGACCTGGTGCTGGTCAAACAGCGCCGCAACAGCCGCCAGGGCGTGGCGTGCTGGCCTGAACCGATGCGCTGGGTGGACAGTATGCGCAGTCCCTGCATCGGCCTGGACCCGATTCCGCTGGTCACCTTTCCCCCGCGCGGCCTGTACCGCGATGAGCTGATTGCTGCCGTGGAAGGCATGGGCAGACGCTGGCGGATCGGCTTCACCAGCTCCAGCCTCAGTGGCATCCAGGGCGCCGTGGCCGACGGCATGGGCATCAGCCTGCTGCCGGCGCGCGCGGTGACCCGCGAACACCGCACGCTGACCGCGCGGCACGGCCTGCCGCCGATGGACGGAATCGAAATCGCACTGCTGCACCGGGACAACGCCGATCCGCTGGTATTGGACCTGGCATCGCAGTTCTCGCGACTGCTCGATCGCGAAAAACATTGAAATGGATGCGCGCAGAGAGTGACGCATCTCTCGTCCCGCGCATAGGAATAGTCCTAATCTGACATCAGACTATCTCCACTGCGCGTTGAAGCGGTAAGAATGGCGCAAATCCCACGATTGCGTGCCTCCTTTGTCCCGACGCCATCCAGGCCCCACCTATGGACCGCTGCCGCCGTCCGTACTGAACATCGCCCTGCTTGATGACCACGATGTCGTCCGGCATGGCAGCTATGTGCACCTGTCCACCGACCCGCGCTTCCACGTCGTCGGCAACCATGCGCACACCCGATCATTGATCAACACGCTGCAGCGCCACATGGTGGATGTGGTGATCGTGGACTACACGCTGGCCGAAGGTGACCTGCAGGGCATGGAGCTGCTGCGCATGCTTCGGCGCCGGTTCCCGCGCGTGCGGGTGCTGATGTTCTCGGCCAACGTGCATCACGTCATGATCTCCAACACCATGGCCGCAGGCGCGGCAGGCGTGGTGTCCAAGGGCGAAACGCTGGAGGCGCTGGCGCGCGCTGTCACCCGGGTGGCGGCAGGGCATACCCACGTACCGGTCAACTACCGCGACGAACATGCCGAACACCGGCTGTCACCGAGCGAGCGCGAAGTGCTGCAGCTGTGTCTGAGCGGGATGACCGTGACCGACATTGCCCTGCAGCGGAACCGCAGCATCAAGACCATCAGCACCCAGAAGCACGCCGCGTTCCGCAAGCTGGGCCTGCGCACCGACCGCGACCTGTTCACCCTCCGCCACCAGTTGGCGGTGTGGTGAGCGGCGAATGGACCTGGACCAGTGCCTTGACCGGGATGCTGGTCTGCCTGCTGTTGCTGGCCTCCCAAGGCAGCAGCGCAGAACCGCGGCTGGTGCGGGTCGCCGCGGACCCGTCCCAGCATGGCCTGCTGTCGAATGACAGCCGCGCGGCACGCGACACCAACCTGATTACCGGCTACGCCCAGTTGGTAGCGGAACAGGCTGGCCTCAGGTTCCGCGAACAGCCCGTAGAGTCGGCCAGCGCCGCGCTGCAGGCACTCTGCGATGGACGCGCCGACCTCATGCTGCTGCTCGGCCCGTTGGACAACGCGCCTTGCACGTCACTGGCCGCGTCACCGGCGTACTACCGCGGCCAGGCACTGTTGGCCAGTCGCCACACCCAGGCGCATGCGCCGGAATTTGCCCATCTGCGCCGGGTGGCCGTGGTCCGCGGCACACGCCTGGCCGAGTGGCTGGACGCCTACCATCCACACCTGCAGGTGGTGGGCCTGCCAAGCCTGCGCGAAGCACTGTCCGCGGTGGAAGCAGGCGTGGCAGACGCCGCACTGGACCTGGATGTAGCCATGCGCCCGATGGTGCGCCGCGAGTTTGGCAACAGCCTGCTCCTGCATGGCGGACCGTCCACCCTGCCGGGCAGCCTGCACCTGGTGGTACGCCACCGCGACCGTGCCCTGCTGGACCAGATCCATCAGGCGATGCGCTCGATCAGCCCGCAGGAACACGCGATGCTGATGCAGCGCTGGACCAAGGCCACCTACCTGAGTGGGCCTTCGCTGCAGGTGATGTCGCAACACTTCCGTTCGGAACTGCTGGCCGGCGCGCTGACCCTGTTGGTTCTGCTTACCGCCGGGGTGTGGATGCGGGTTGCGCAGCAGTCGGCGCGGCGCAGCGAACGCCAGCAGGCCCGCTTCATCGCCGTGATGAGCCACGAGGTACGCAACGCGGCGCAGGCACTGGTCACATCGGTTGATCTGCTGCACCAGTCAGGCCTGGACCAGGGCCAACGACAGCTGGTCAACGCTGCGCGCAACGCCGGGGCCGGCCTGCGCCATCTGCTGGGCCACGCACTGGACTATTCCCGACTGGCGACCGGTGAGTACCACCCCACCCCGGGCTGGCAGGACGTACGCCAGCTGGCCCGCGACTGCCTGGCCGTGGCCCGCCCTGCGGCCGAGGCCAAGGGCCTGGCCATCACCCTCCTGCAGGACACGGACCCGCTGCCACGGATGTGGCTGGACGGCGACGCGCTGCGCCAGGTGCTGAGCAACCTGCTCGGCAACGCCGTCAAGTTCACCGATCTGGGGCATGTGGACGTGACCCTGTCGTTGCACATGGACGAGGACAGCGCCCACCTTGGGCTGTCGGTGCGCGATACCGGAATCGGCATCCCGGCGGCCCAGCACGACACCATATTCAAGCCCTTCGCGCAGGCGCATGACAGCCATTCGCGGCAGATGGGGGGTGCCGGGCTTGGCCTCTCCATCTGCCAGGACCTGGTGCGCGGAATGGGCGGCACCGTGCAGCTGCGCAGCGCGCCCGGCGAAGGCAGCTGCTTCGATGTGCGCCTGCCGGTGGTGATCGAAGGCGCCGGCCCGTGCCCGGCCGAACGACCGCTGGCCGGGCGCACGCTGCTCCTGGTTGAAGACCATGCACTGAACCGCACGGTGGTCTGTCGCCAGCTGGAAACACTTGGCGCCTCGGTAAGCAGTTGCGCCGATGGAGCCGGTGCCCTGCACTGCCAGATTACCGAACCCTGCGGCATCGTGCTGCTGGACTGCGTGCTCGGCGACATGAGTGGCTACGAACTGGCTGTGCAGCTCCGCCAGCTGGAACGCCGTCACGGGCGCACACCGGCCGTGCTGGTGGCGGTATCGGCCAATGATTCACCGGCTCACATTGAACGCTGCCTGGCCTGCGGCATGGATGCGGTGCTGTGCAAACCCCTGGACATTTCAAAGCTGTTGCGGGCACTTCAGGTGGAGTCCGATGGCAGCGCGCTGCCGCTGGCCGCCGGCACGCACGGCGCAACCGACCCGATCTGGATCGACATTCTGCAATCGGTGCAGGAAGAGCAGCTCGCGCTGCACGACGCCCTGCGCGGTCGGGCCGGCAGTTCCCTGCGACACCACGCGCATCGGCTGGCCGGCGTACTGCAGATGCTGGGACAACCGGACCTGGCCGCGATCGCCGGCGACCTGCACGAGCTGGACCTGGACGAACCTGGCGATTGGCGGGAGGCCGAACGGCTGCTGGGCTACCTGCGCCCCGCCCTCGCCGCACTGGCTGGCGGGCCGGTTACTTCAACTGCAGCGGATAGCGCTGCCACAGCACGTGCACCAGAAACCCGGTGAGCTCGGCATCCTTGGCAGTGATCGCCGCACGGATCTTGTCCAGCAGCACCATGTCGCTGCAGGTGCGCACATCCGCGTGGTCGGCCTGCCCCGCACGGCGGGCCCGGTAGCGTGCCGCGCGCTGGGCATCGGTCATGGCGTAACCGAACGTGGGCGGGCGACCGCGCTTGCGCGGCAGCATCAGCTCCAGGGTGCCGGGGTCTTCTTCATCACGCATGACGGGCGGGGAACGCAGACGGGGCGCGAACAATATCGTGAGATGTAACGGAAATCCAGCAGAAAAACCCGAAACCGCTCACCGCGCGACCGTGGACTCCGCCAACCGCGAGCCCAGCCACACCAGCGCACATCCCGCCACCAGACTGATGCCCAGATAGGTCGGCATGACCCAGCCACGCCCGTTCCGGACCAGCAGCACCGCTTCAAGCATCATCGACGAGAACGTGGTGAGCCCGCCGATGACGCCGACGATGGCGAAGGCGCGCCAATACAGCGCTGCGCTGCCGCGGGTCTGCAACCAGACCACCACGTATCCGACGGCGAAGGCGCCCACCAGGTTCACCGTCAGCGTGCCCCAGGGGAAGGTGTTGCCGAACTGACGCAGCATGGCGTCGCCAATGATGAAACGCAGCGCCGCGCCCAGCGCACCGCCGGCCATCACCAGACCCAACTGCTGCCACCACGGCCCAAAGCCACCCATCAGTCGGTCCCCTTGCGCGCGCGCGCCTGTTCGCGCTCGGCGCGCAGGCGATCGAGCTTTTCCTTGAGCTTGATTTCCAACCCACGGGCGACCGGCTGGTAATACACCCGCTCGCCCATTGCATCCGGGAATCCGGTCTGGTCCAGCGCAATGCCGCCTTCAGCGTCGTGGTCATACTGATAGGTTTTGCCGTAGCCCAACTCTTTCATCAGCTTGGTCGGCGCGTTGCGCAGGTGAAGCGGCACCTCCTGGGTCCCGGTTTCGCGCACTTCCTGCCGGGCCAGGTTGAAGGCGGCATAGCCGGCGTTGGATTTGGCGGTGCTGGCCAGGTACAGCACCAGCTGAGCGAAAGCCAGCTCGCCCTCCGGGCTGCCCAGCCGTTCGTAGATGTCCCAGGCTTCCAATGCCATCGACTGCGCGCGCGGATCGGCCAGGCCGATGTCCTCGATCGCCATGCGGGTCAGGCGCCGGGCCAGGTAGGACGGATCGCAGCCGCCATCGAGCATGCGCGTCAGCCAGTACAGCGCCGCATCCGGATTGGAACTGCGCACCGACTTGTGCAGTGCCGAGATCTGGTCATAGAACTGCTCGCCACCCTTGTCGAAGCGACGCGTGCGATCGGCCAGTACCTGCACCAGCATTTCCGGGCTGATCCGCCCGCCTTCGCCGCCGGCCAGTTCGGCGGCGATTTCCAGCAGGGTCAGCCCGCGCCGCACATCGCCGTCGGCGGCGGTCGCGATCTCCAGCAGGGCTTCCGGCGCGACCTGCAGTGCCTCGGCACCGAGCCCGCGCTCCTTGTCCTGCAGCGCCCGCTCCAGCGCCTCGACGATGTCCGCCGGCGAGACCGCCTCCAGCACGTGCACGCGGCAGCGCGACAGCAGTGCCGAATTCAGCTCGAACGAAGGGTTCTCCGTGGTGGCACCCACGAATACGATGGTGCCGCGCTCGATGTGCGGCAGGAACGCATCCTGCTGCGCCTTGTTGAAACGGTGCACTTCGTCCACGAACAGCACCGTGCGGCGACCTTCAGCGAAGCGCTGGGCTGCCTCGGCCAGCACCACCCGCACCTCCGGCAAGCCGGACAGCACCGCGGAGATCGCACGGAATTCGGCGTCGGCGTAATGGGCCAGCAGCAGCGACAGCGTGGTCTTGCCGCACCCTGGCGGCCCCCAGAGGATCATCGAGTGCACATGGCCGGACTCGACCGCGCGGCGCAGCGCGCTGCCCGGCGCCAGCAGGCGTTTCTGCCCCACCATCTCATCGAGGGTCTGCGGACGCATGCGCTCGGCGAGCGGGCGCATGCTGTCCCGATCCACCGTCAGCAGATCGGGTTCGTTGAATGTCGTTCGGTTTCTGGCCACGCAACTATTGTATGACCGAATGACGCGGCGCCGGGCCCTGCCCGGCTGCGTCAGTTGCCGATGACGTCGGTGCCCTTCGGCGGGGTGAAGCTGAAGGTGCCCTTGGCGAACGCCGGATTGCGCTTCCAGTTCGAGAAGGTGATCACCGTGCGCTGGTTTACCGCGTCGGTCACTTCCATGCGGGCCAGGCCCTGCGCGTTGAAGCCCAGCGCGGCGTACTGGAACGAGGTCTCGGTTTCACGCTTCGGGGTCAGCGACAGCCATTGCAGGCCATCGCGGGGCGCAGCTTCTTCACTGACGTCGTACTGCTTGTCCAGAAGCGCCGGATTGATCAGTGCGGTCAGCGGGCTGTTCTGCTCTTCGGCGCCCTGTGCGCGCTTGGTCACCTGCTCGAGGTCGGGCTCATACACCCACACGAACCTGCCATCGGCCACGATCTGCTGGACGTGGGGCTTCTGGTACTCCCAGCGGAACAGTCGCGGAGCGTTCAGCGCCAGCGTGCCGCTGGTGTTTTCCTTTACCTTGCCCTTGCTGTCCAGCACCTGCTGGTTGAACGCCCCGCTCAGGCCCTTGAGGTCCTTGGTGAAACGGTTCAGCTCATCCCGGGCGCCGGCCCAGGCAGACACCGATCCGACACTGGCGCAGACCAGCGTGGCGGCGACAAGACAGCGGCGGAAGGTGCTCTGCATACGGGTATCCAATGAACGTAGGAAGGATGGCCGGCAGTGTGCCGAGGTCATCCTGAATGGGGGATCAGGGAACGGCCTGCACCGTGCGCAGGTCGCCGTAGACCACCTGCCCGCGGAAGCCGCGCCGCACCTGCTGGTACAGCTCGCGGAAGGCAGCATAGTCGCCCGGCTGGCACAGCGCATCCGCGCCGCGCACGGCGTTCTGGTGGAGACGGTGGCGGGCGACGATGGCTTGGCCCTCCCGGCTCCATTGCAGCGAGTAATCGCCCGCGGCATTGCGGAACTGCAGGTTGCGCGGCACCGCCACGATCGGTACCCCGGGCGGGAATGCCAGCCGGTAGGTTTCCTCGCGCAGGCTGTCGTTGCAGTAGAACGGGGTGGCGTTGTCCGGGGCCGAGGTGGTGGTGTAGATGTCACGGAACGATTCACCCCCGGGCGGGTCCGGAAGCACCATGCCGCCGACCACGCTGAAGTCAACGTAATCGCGCGCGTGGAAGTCGTAGCGGTAGTTGAACGGCCGGGTCAGGTCCTGCGGGTCACCCAGCAGGGTCAACGTGCCGCTGCCATCAAAGCCTGACGAGGCCATGATCGACTCCTCCACCCGCGCCCGGTTCTGCGCGTTGAGCCGGGCGAACGAGCCGCGCAGGCCGATCTCGCCCACCTCGCGTGGCTGCGGGGTGGTCTGTCCCAGCAGGTTGCCGTTCGGGTCGAAACGGAAGGTCACCTCGAACCCGCTGCCGTTGCGCGCGGCATCGTTGGCCGGCGTGCGCGCCACCCTGGCCTGGCGGGTATGCAGCACCGGCGCGCCAAGGTCGCCTTCTGGCAACTGACCGAAGCGCGCGTACGCGCTGGTCGAATCCAGGTACAGGTCGAACTCTGGAATGTAGGTGATGGCGTGATTGAAACGACCCAGCAGCGGAATATCCGGCAGGGTCGGGCCGCCACCGGCGCCGATCAGCACCGGGGTGCTGTCGATGCCGCGCGCCGCCAACAGCGCCTCCAGGAGCACCACATGGTCCTTGCAGTCGCCATAGTGGTTATCGAGGATGCTCTGCGCCGGGTTGGGCTCCAGCCCGCCGTTACCCAGGTACACCGCCACATAGCGGATGTTCTGGGATACCCAGCGGTACAGCGCGGCCGCCTGCTCACGGCGATCGACGATGCCGCGGGTGACCTCGTCGGCCAGCGCCTGGATGCCCGGGGTGACCCGGGCCGCCTCGCTACCCTTGAGCTGGTAGGCCTGTGCCACCTGCGCCCAATCGCGGTAGGTGCTGGCCATGATGGTCGGGCTGAACTCCCAGGGCGCTGCGGTCCAGTTCTGCACCGGCATGGGATCGGTCCGCCGGTAGCGCCAGGTCCACGTCGCCTGCCCGTTTCGGACCACCGGGGTCTGGCTGCCCTGCACGCCCCGCTGCTGCACATGCATGGGCAGGGAGGCCGGGGCGCTGAGGGTGACCTGCGCATCGTCATACTGGGAGAAACCGCTGAAGGTCTCCCACAGGCTGAAGTAGCCCGGGAAGTACGGCATGGTCTGGGTGCGGCGGGTCTGGTAGACCACCCGGGTACCCGGCGCCAGGTTGGGAAACACCACCACCCGCACTTTGCGGTCGGCGTACATCGCCGCCGCAGCGCTGGAATAGCTTTCCTGGGTGTAGATGCGGTCGACCGGCACGTCGCGGCGCTGGCCGTCGGCGGTCAGCGTGTAGGCCGACAGCACCTCCAGGGTTTCCATTTTTTCGCTGTAGCTCAGTCGCACCTGGCTGAACTGCTCCACCGCTGCCTTGGTCTTGAGCAGGATGTCGTAGGACTCGGTCTGCACGCTGCCCGCATCGGGACGCACCACATAATCGGCGCGGTAGCTGACGAAGCTGAAGTTGTTGCTGGCCTGGGTGTCACTGGCGACGGGCTGCGCCGGTGCCATCGCAGGCACCGGAGCCGGCTGGGCGGCTTGGGACCAGGCATGCACGGGCGACACTGCCAGGGCGCACGCGGCCATCCATGTCATGCGGGTCATTCTGGAATCCTTCTGGAGTGCGCAGCCACGCGGGGCGTGGCTCTACCTGTCGCTGCAGCCACGCAGGGCGTGGCGTTATTTCGGCGGCGGAGGGGCCAGCACGCTGCGGTCGCCGTTGTGTTCGGGTGGACTGACCACGCCCGCCATTTCCATGGCTTCGATCAGGCGCGCGGCGCGGTTGTAGCCGATCTTCAGCCGGCGCTGCACGCCGGAAATCGAGGCACGGCGGGTTTCGGTCACGATCCGCACCGCTTCGTCGTACAACGGGTCCGATTCGTCGCCTGCCCCGCCGCTGGACTCGGGAAGGCCGCCGGCACCCACCACCACGCCATCGCCCATCATCTGCACTTCGTCGAGCACGCCGCTGATGTAGTCGGCCGGTCCGCTGGCCTTGAGGTGCTCGACCACGCGGTGCACTTCTTCATCGGATACGAACGCGCCGTGTACCCGGTCAGGCAGCGCGGTGCCCGGCGGCAGGTACAGCATGTCGCCGTGGCCCAGCAGCGTCTCGGCACCGGACTGGTCCAGGATGGTGCGTGAATCGATCTTGGAGCTGACCTGGAAGCCGATGCGGGTCGGGATGTTGGCCTTGATCAGGCCGGTGATCACATCCACCGACGGTCGCTGGGTGGCCAGGATCAGGTGGATGCCGGCCGCGCGCGCCTTCTGCGCCAGGCGCGCGATCAGCTCTTCGACCTTCTTGCCGACGATCATCATCATGTCGGCGAATTCGTCGATGAAGATGACGATGAACGGCAGCGTTTCCAGCGGACGCGGGGCTTCGCCCAGCTCCGGGTTCGGCTTGAACAGCGGGTCCATCAGCGGCTGCCCGGCGTCTTCGGCGTCCTTGACCTTCTTGTTGAAGCCGGCCAGGTTGCGCACGCCCACCGCGCTCATCAGCTTGTAGCGCCGCTCCATTTCGGCCACGCACCAGCGCAGGCCGTTGGCGGCCTCCTTCATGTCGGTGACCACCGGCGCCAGCAGGTGCGGAATGCCCTGGTAGACGCTCAGTTCGAGCATCTTCGGGTCGATCATCAACATCCGCAGGTCTTTCGGCGAGGCTTTGTAGAGGAGGCTCAACACCATGGCGTTGACCGCCACCGACTTGCCCGAACCGGTGGTACCGGCCACCAGCAGGTGTGGCATGCGCGCCAGGTCGGCCACGGTGGGGCGGCCGGCGATGTCCTTGCCCAACGCAAGCGTGAGCGGGCTGGCCGACTTGTCGTACTCCTTCGAGCGCAGCAGTTCGGACAGGTAGATCATTTCGCGGGTGACGTTGGGGATTTCCAGGCCCACCACCGACTTGCCCGGAATCACATCGACCACGCGCACCGACTTGACGGACAGGCCGCGGGCGATGTCCTTGTCCAGTGAGCTGATCTGGCTGACCTTGATGCCCGGCGCCGGCTCGATCTCGAAACGGGTGATGACCGGGCCCGGATACGCGCCGACGACCTGCGCGTCGATACGGAAATCCTTGAGCTTGAACTCGATCTGGCGCGACAGTGTTTCCAGCGTGTCTTCGTCGTAACCCTTGGGCTGCGGCTTGGGGTCATCCAACAGCGCCAGCGGCGGCAGGTCCGAGCCGTCGCCATTGACGCCACGGAACATCGGAATCTGGGTTTCGCGCTTGGCCCGGTCGCTCTTTTCCAGTACCGGCTCGGGGCGTGGCTCGATCTTGACCGGCTCGCGCTTGGCGCGGACTTCAGCGTCCACCTTGCGCACTTCCTGGCGTTCCTCGCGCATGGCGCGGGTCTGCTGCCATTCGGTAGCCTGCTCCTTCTTCCTGCTCAGCAGCGGCGGCAGCGCCAGCACCGCGCGGCCGATCTTCTCCATGACCACGAACCACGAAATGCCGGTGGCCAGGGTGATCGAGGCCAGCAGCAGGACCAGCACGAACAGGTTCGCACCCAGTGCACCGAACCCCGCGCTGAGCGAGTTGCCGACCAGCCGGCCGAGGATGCCGCCGGCGTGGCCCACATCGCCACTGAACAGGCGCAGATGCAGGAAGCCGGTGCCGGCGATCAGGAAGCCGACCAGCCCCACCAGCCGCAGCGCCGGGTCCAGGTCGTGCTCGCCCTTGCTTTCGCGCTTCAGCCCGAACATGGCAAACCAGGCCAGCGCACCGAGCACGATCGGCAGCAGGAAGGCCATGTAACCGAACAGTTGCAGCAGCACATCGGCCACCCATGCCCCTACCCGCCCACCCATGTTGTGAATGGGTGCCACCACGCTGCCGGTATGCGACCAGCCCGGGTCGCTGGCCGAGTAGGTCAAGAGGCTGGCGATCAGATACAGCAGCGCTGGCGCGATCGCGATCAGCCCGAGGTCGCGCCACAGCCGCTGCCGACGGGGATTTTCGACCGGCGCCGCAGCCGCAGCGCGGCGCGACGCCGCTTTGCCGTCGGGAGACTTGGATCGTTCCGGGACCTGTTTCGCCACCTTAGACCAGACCTTGGGAATGCACTGTTAGTGCTTGATAATAAACGACTGACGGCACGCCAACCACCTCCGGCTGGGTTGCGCCGTTCCATCGCTCGCCTTGAATAGGGCGACCCCTGCCGCCACTCTATGACCTGTCTTGGACGCCGGGCAATCTTCCGCCAGCGCCCCGCCCCATCATCTCTTTGCGAGTCTACATGAGCAATTCCAAGCCTTCCCGCCACCAGAAGCTCGTCATCCTCGGTTCCGGCCCGGCCGGCTGGACGGCGGCTGTCTACGCTGCCCGCGCCAACCTGAACCCGGTGGTGATCACCGGCCTGCAGCAGGGCGGCCAGCTGATGACCACCACCGAAGTGGACAACTGGCCAGGCGATGCCCACGGCCTGATGGGCCCGGACCTGATGGCGCGCATGCAGGCCCACGCCGAGCGCTTCGAGACCGAGGTGATCTTCGACCACATCCACACCGCCGATGTCACCCAGCGCCCGTTCAAGCTGATCGGGGACAGCGCCGAGTACACCTGCGATGCGCTGATCATCGCGACCGGCGCCACCGCCAAGTATCTGGGCATTCCGACCGAGGAGGCCTTCAAGGGTCGCGGCGTGTCGGCCTGCGCCACCTGCGACGGCTTCTTCTACCGTGACCAGGACGTGGTCGTGGTCGGCGGCGGCAACACCGCCGTGGAAGAGGCGTTGTACCTGTCCAACATCGCCCGCAAGGTCTACCTGGTCCACCGCCGCGACACCCTCAAGGCGGAAAAGATCATGCAGGACAAGCTGTTCGCCAAGGTGGCCTCGGGCAAGATCGAGACCGTGTGGCACCACCAGGTGGATGAAGTGCTGGGCAACGACGCCGGCGTCACCGGTGTGCGCGTGAAGTCGACCCTGGACGGCAGCACCCGCGACATCGACGCTCATGGCTTCTTCGTGGCCATCGGCCACCACCCCAACACCAGCCTGTTCGACGGCCAGCTGGCCATGAACAACGGTTACCTCGAGATCCGCTCGGGTCTGGGCGGCAATGCCACCCAGACCTCGGTGGAAGGCGTGTTCGCCGCAGGCGACGTGGCCGACCAGCACTACCGCCAGGCCATCACCTCGGCCGGCTTCGGCTGCATGGCCGCGCTGGACGCAGAGCGCTACCTGGATGCGAAGGGCGAGCTGAGCTGACAAGCAGCGCCTGAAGTTCCCACAGAAGGCCGGCGCCCAGCGCCGGCCTTCTGCGTTTTGAGATCGCGGGACCTGGGGAGATAGACATGATGTAGCCCGTAGGCTACACTTTTATCGATGGAGCTACAGCGAACCGATCAATTCGCAGCATGGATGGATGCCCTCAAGGACGTCGCAGGTCGCGCAAGGATCCTTGCCCGCATTCGCCGGCTTGCCCATGGCAATCCCGGGGATCACCGCAATCTCAGCGGCGGAATAGCCGAGCTTCGCGTAGATGTAGGGCCCGGCTATCGCGTCGCAATTTATGACGCCATACGAAAGACGAAGAGCACCGCGCAACGAAACTACCGGAGCCACAGCGACATGACAGCCAAGAAGAAGACAAAGGTAGAAAAGTTCGACGTTGCGGAGCACCTGCGCACCCCGGAGGAAATGGCCGCGTACCTGGATGCCTGCATCATGGAAAGTGACGGCGACTCTGCATTCATCGCCAAGGCGCTCGGTGATATTGCCCGCGCCCAAGGCATGAGCAAGGTCGCGCGCGACGCGGGCGTTTCACGTGAGAGCCTGTACCGCGCCCTCTCCGGCGAGCGCAGCCCGGATTTCGCCACAATCCTGAAGGTGACCCGCGCCCTCGGCGTGCAGTTGCACGCCACCGCCGCCTGAACTTCATTCTGTTTCCAAAGGCCGGCGCAATGCGCCGGTCTTTACCTTTGCCCCCAACCTTCCTGATGCGCCGGCGGATCAACCACCGCCCTGGCATGTCATCCAGTGCTCGACGGGGCCGGATGTGACGCCATCGGCATCGCGCATGACGGTGCTCCAGTTGACCATGCCATAACCGCTGCCTTCACAGGTCATCCGCGCCTTGATGGGCGACGCGGAGGCTTCCGTGACCGTCTTTATTTCCGCCCTGCACGCGCCCGGCTCAGTGCAGTACACCGGCGTGAAGCTGAGTGTCACCGGGAACTGCGGGTTACCGTCGAAGTGAACGTCGGTCTCCGCCGAGCCGTCCGCAGGAACGGTAACGCGATCAATCTTCCTCAGCACCAACGGCGTGCAGTCCTTGCCCTCACGAAACAGCCGGTAGCCCTTCTCCACACCTTTCATTGAAGCCTCCCGAAACACGGGATCCTGTAGCGCCGCCGAGTCTTCTGGGTTCGAGTGGTAGGCGATCTCCACAAGCACCGCCGGCATTGTGGCAATCCTGTTTTCGCCGTGTCGGCCCGCGTTGGCTCGATCTCGAATGGGAAAGTCTTCGTAGCCCGGCTGTGATCGGATCTGCTCGCGCATCCCGCACAGCACGCTCTCCGCAAGAGGCCGATCGTTCGGCTTATCGCCGTGATAGAAGACCTCCAAGCCCCGGGTCGTCGCCATTGGGTGACCATTGGTGTGAAGGCTGATCATTGCCCCTACCCCAAGGTGATTCGCGTAGAGAGGGCGTGTGCGGATGTCTTCATTGACCTCCCGATCATTCGTGGTCGCGTTCGGTAGCGAGTTCCAGATATCCGTCCGCGCGGGCATCACAGCCTTTACGTGGTACCTCGAAGACATCTGCTCCCAAGGACGCTCCGACTCCTCGTGCAGATCCTGCACCCTGCTTCGCGCACGATAGACGCTCAAGCCACTTCGCTCCACAAGAAGCGACTGCAATACATCTCCGTACGCTGGCGTGATCATGTCCTCCCTGAAACCGAACGCATCCGGGCGCTGAAACTCCCAACTCCTGGATGGAAACACCCGAACGAGTCCGTGACTGGCGGAAACCAAGGCAGTGGCGTTCCGTGGATTCATACGTGCTTGCGGAGGCACGGCAAGATCATCGGGGAAGTAGTCCTTGAGCGGCTTTCCCTGAAACCGGAAGTCAACATCAACGATGGGAAGCCCGGCCTTCTCTGCGTATACACGAAGCGTCACGGCAAGCTCGTGCAGGAACGTCTCCGCATACCCTTCGGCGGCTCCCGGAAGAAAGCCCCTGCCAAAGTCTGCCAGCACCGTCTTCTTGTTCATGTCGATGGTGACCTTCACATCAACCGTGCGCAGCACATCCCTGCTCTGCAGGTAGCTCGAAACGCCTCTGGACGCTTCCTTCTCCAGCAGGTGGATCAGCTCGGCATCGACGTACCAGGTCGTCTGCGTAGCCTCATCTTTCGATTCGATGGGGTGGCCATTGCCGCCCGGCACGGGCGCGGCCTGTGAATCAACGACACCAGCAGCAAGCAGGATCCCGCAACCCACGGCGAACAACTGTAGGCCTTTACTTACCATTTCCGTTTCTCCTTGGAGGTAGTTGACGCATCTCCGGATGCGCCAGCGAAATCTCCTCCCTTCATGGCCGCACGAACGCGCGCCAACGCACGCTTCCCGGCCGCGACTGAACGACTTTCCTATCGGTTACCGCAAGCCGATCAACGCCGCCTAAAACACCCCGTTTTCCATCGGCCTGCCCTATCCTTCAGCCATGCCCGATATACGCTTTCTTCATCGCCTCGCCGACCTGCCCGCCGCCGACTGGGATGCGCTGCATGACGGCCGCAACCCGTTTGTCAGCTACGCGTTCCTACAGGGGCTGGAAGAACACGGCTGCCTGCGTGCGGAATGGGGTTGGCGGCCGCGCCACTTCACCCTGTGGGACGGCGACCAGTTGATCGGGGCGGTACCGGGCTACCTGAAGGACAACTCGCATGGCGAGTTCGTGTTCGATCACGCCTGGGCCAATGCCTATGCCCGCCACGGGCTGGCGTACTTCCCGAAGTGGCTGGGCGCGGTGCCATATTCGCCGGTGAGCGGGCCGCGGCTGCTGGCGAAGGAGGCAGAAACCACGCGCATGCTGGTAGAGAACCTGCGCACGGAGGTGGCCCGCATGGGCTGGTCGTCGGCGCACGTGAACTTCCACCTGGCCGATGACGACGCCGCGTTCAGCTCCGACTGGCTGCTGCGCGAGGACATCCAGTTCCAGTGGCACAACCCGGGCGACTGGACGGACTTCAGCAGCTTCCTGGCCGCCATGGACCACAAGCACCGCAAGAACATCCGCCAGGAGCGCGCCAAGCTGGCCCGCACCGGGGTGACCTACCGGATCGTGCACGGCGATGAAGCCTCCGACGCCGACCTGCAGGCCATGCACGACTTCTACCTGCAGACCTTCAGCGAATACGGCAATTCGCCGGCGCTGACCCTGCCGTTCCTGCAGCACCTGGCCACGACAATGCCACGCCAGCTGGTGATCTTCCTGGCCCTGCTGGAGGGCCAGCCGGTTGCCGGCGCACTGTGCCTGCGCGGTGGTGACACCCTGTACGGGCGGTACTGGGGGGGCGCCACCCTGCCCGGCCTGCACTTTGAAACCTGTTACTACCAGGGCATCGAATACTGCCTGCGGGAAGGGCTCACCCGCTTCGAGCCCGGTGCGCAGGGCGAGCACAAGCTGGCGCGTGGCTTCCTGCCGCACCGGGTGCGCAGCCGGCACTGGCTGGCCGAGCCGGCGTTCGCCGGTGCACTGGCCGGCTGGTGCGAACAGGAGCGCGAAGAAGTGCAGCGCTATGCGCAGCTGCTGGCGGAGCACACCCCCTTCAAGTCGATTGAATCCACATGACGCGGCACCTGCCCTGGCGGCTGGACGATCGGCCGGATACGCCCTTCCCGCCTGCCGAAACCGCGCTGCAGGACCCGGATGGCCTGCTGGCGCTCGGTGGCGACCTCTCGCCGGTGCGCCTGCTCAATGCCTACGCCGGCGGAATCTTCCCGTGGTTCTCGGAGGGCCAGCCGCTGCTGTGGTGGTCACCGGACCCGCGCATGGTGTTCCGCACCGATGGGGTGCACCTGTCCTCGCGCTTCCGCCGCAGCCTGCGCGCCAGCGGCTGGGTCGTGCGTGCCGACACCCGTTTTCGAGAGGTGATCGAAGCCTGCGCAGCCAGCCCGCGCCCCGGGCAGGACGGCACCTGGATCACCCGGGACATGGTCGAGGCCTATGTGGCGTTGCATGCCCTGGGCTTCGCCCATTCGGTCGAGGTGCTGGACGGCGACCGGCTGGTGGGCGGGATCTACGGGGTGGCCATCGGCCGCATGTTCTTTGGCGAGAGCATGTTCAGCGCGGCCAGCGGCGGCTCGAAGGTGGCACTGGCCGGGTTGGCCCACCGGCTGTCGTCGTGGGGCTGGCCGCTGATCGACGCGCAGGTCGAGAACGACCATCTGCTGCGGATGGGGGCCGAGCATTGGCCGCGGGAGCGGTTCCTGGGGGTGGTGCGAGAGTCGGTCAAGGCCGCCGAGCCGCCTGGGAGTTGGGTCCAGCGGTTTGGGGAGTTTCCCGCCGCATTGTTGGCGTAACGCGGACGGTTAACGCAATCTTTGCATCCCGGGGGAGATGCGCGTAAAATGCCCGCTCTTAAGGCCAGCTCGGCCGTTTATAGAACTGCACAGGACTACATGTCGAAAGACGACTCCATCGAGTTCGAAGGCACCGTCAGCGAGACGCTGCCGAACACCACTTTCCGCGTTCGACTGGAAAATGGGCATGAAATCATCGCCCACATCTCCGGCCGCATGCGCAAGAACTACATCCGCATCCTGACGGGCGACCGTGTCAAGGTTGAAATGACGCCCTACGACCTGACCAAGGGTCGCATTACCTACCGCATGAAGTAAGCGGCAGGGCGGCTTCTCCGGAAGACGCGATCAAAGGCCGGCCCTGCGCTGGCCTTTTTGCGTGGGCGCCATTCAGCTGCGCCCACCGTGCCGGCAGTCACCCTGCCCCACGGCACCCTGACATCAGTCAGCCTGCCTTGATGCAGATTCGCCAGCAGCCGACCGCAGGCACTGTGGTCTACGGTCCACTCCGGATCGTGACCCACTGGCCCCCGCCATGAAGACCCTGATTGCGCTTTGCCTGTTGGTTG
Organism: Stenotrophomonas sp. 22385; assembly: GCF_052045085.1. Lineage (NCBI taxonomy): Bacteria > Pseudomonadati > Pseudomonadota > Gammaproteobacteria > Lysobacterales > Lysobacteraceae > Stenotrophomonas > Stenotrophomonas sp. 22385. Next base: position 18,672 of record NZ_JBQEOG010000004.1, on the reverse strand, counting down.
TTTCCAGCGTAGCCGCTACGGCGTCTGCGCAGAGCGCGCCCGCTGCCGCGGCCGGCTCCGATTGCATCACCCTGTCCAGCGACCAGCAGCTGGTTCGCAAGGGCGCCGACCGCAGCATCCTGCTGCGCAACGGCACCGATCATTACATCGTCCATTTCCAGAGCAGCTGCAGCCAGGCCGGCTTCTCGCGGAAGCTCGAGTTTGCCACCCCCGGCAATGAGGGCCAGCTGTGCGGGGCACGCGCCAGCAAGCTGCGCACCGACACCGGCAGCTGCGATGTCGCACGTCTTGAGCCGATCAGCGCAGAGGCGTTCGCATCCCGCGCCAAGCGCTGAGCGATGCCCAACAAAAACGCCCCGTGAGGGGCGTTCCTGCTGGAATGCGGTCACGACCAACGGCCGCGACCATGGGTCACTCGACCGTCGCCGGCAGCAGTCGCTCCGGTTCGGCCTGCGTTTCGACAAACAGCTCGTCGTCGCGCACGTCGATGCTGACCCTTCCGCCATTGACCAGCTTGCCGAACAACAGCTCGTCGGCCAGCGGGCGCTTGACCTTGTCCTGGATCACCCGGGCCATCGGGCGGGCACCCATCAGCGGGTCGAAGCCATGGCGGGCCAGCCAGTCGCGCGCGGTCGGCGTGGCCGACAGGCTGACGTGCTTTTCCTGCAGCAGCATTTCCAGCTCGATCAGGAACTTGTCCACCACACGCAGGATGTGCTCGAAGCCCAGCGGCTGGAACTGCACCACCGCATCGAGGCGGTTGCGGAATTCCGGCGTGAAGCTCTTGCGGATGATCTCCATCGCGTCGGTGGCATGGTCCTGGCGGGTAAAGCCGATCGAACGCCGCGAGGCCTGTGCCGCACCGGCATTGGTGGTCATCACCAGCACCACGTTCTTGAAGTTGGCTTCGCGCCCGTTGGTGTCGGTGAGCACGCCACGGTCCATGACCTGCAGCAGGATGTTGAAGATGTCCGGGTGGGCCTTTTCCACCTCGTCCAGCAGCAGCACGCAGTGCGGGGTCTTGACGATCTTTTCGGTAAGCAGGCCGCCCTGGTCGAAGCCGACATAGCCCGGGGGCGCACCGATCAGGCGGCTGATCGAATGCGGCTCCATGTACTCGCTCATGTCAAAGCGCACCAGCTCGATGCCCAGCTGCAGCGCCAGCTGCTTGGTCACCTCGGTCTTGCCCACGCCGGTGGGGCCCGCGAACAGGAAGTTGCCGATTGGCTTTTCCGGGTTGGCCAGGCCCGAACGGGCCAGCTTGATCGCCGAGGACAGCGTCTCGATGGCCGGGTCCTGGCCGAAGATCACCATCTTCAGGTTGCGCTCCAGGTGCTGCAGCACGTCCTTGTCGGTCGCGCTGACCTGCTTGGCCGGAATGCGCGCCATCTTGGCCACGATCGTTTCGATTTCCTCGATGTCGATCAGCTCCTTGCGCTCGCCCTCGGGCAGCAGGCGCTGGCGGGCGCCGGCCTCGTCGATCACGTCGATGGCCTTGTCAGGCAGCAGCCGGTCACCGATGTGCTTCACCGACAGGTCCACCGCCGCCTGCAGTGCGTCATCGGCATAGGTCACGCCGTGGTGCGCTTCATACTTGGGCTTGAGGCCCTGCAGGATTTCGTAGGTTTCGCCCACGGTGGGCTCGACGATGTCGATCTTCTGGAAGCGGCGTGCCAGCGCACGGTCCTTCTCGAAGATGCCGCGGTACTCCTGGAAGGTGGTGGAGCCGATGCAGCGCAGCTCACCGGAAGCCAGCGCCGGCTTGATGAGGTTGGAGGCGTCCATGGTGCCGCCCGACGCCGACCCGGCACCGATGATGGTGTGGATCTCGTCGATGAACAGCACCGCGTTGGGCATCTTCTTCAGCGCGGTGAGCACGCCCTTGAGGCGCTTCTCGAAATCGCCGCGGTACTTGGTGCCGGCCACCAGTGCGCCCAGGTCGAGGGAGTAGATCACTGCATCGGCCAGTACGTCGGGCACCGTACCTTCCACGATACGCTTGGCCAGGCCCTCGGCGATGGCGGTCTTGCCCACGCCGGCCTCGCCCACGTAGAGCGGGTTGTTCTTGCGGCGGCGGCACAACACCTGGATGGTGCGCTCGATTTCATCGCGGCGGCCCACCAGGGGATCGATGCGGCCGTTGCGTGCCGCCTCGTTGAGGTTGCTGGCGAACTCGGCCAGGGCATCGCCCTTGCCTTCGCCATCGCCCCCCTCGGCGCGCCCTTCGGCATCCGAGGACGGCGGCACTTCGCCCTCCTCGCCCAGTTTGGCGATGCCATGGGAGAGGTAGTTGACGATATCCAGCCGGGTGACGTCCTGCTGGTTGAGGTAATAGACCGCATGGGAGTCCTTTTCGCCGAAGATGGCCACCAGTACGTTGGCACCGGTAACCTCCTTCTTGCCCGAGGACTGCACGTGGTACACGGCCCGCTGCAGCACGCGCTGGAAGCCCAGCGTAGGCTGGGTGTCGCGGCCATCATCCTCGGCCAGGCGCGAGACAGAGGCCTCGATGGCCTGCTCCAGCTCCTGGCGCAGGCGGTCGGCGTCGGCCCCGCATGCCTTGAGCACGGCCTGGGCGGACGGATTGTCGAGCAGTGCCAGCAGCAGGTGTTCCACCGTCATGAACTCATGGCGGGCCTCACGGGCGCGCTTGTAGCACTGACCGATGGTGTGTTCGAGGTCTTTACTGAACATGTTCTACTCCGGCGGCAGTTGAGAACAATATGCGGCCTACCTGCACAATTTCCATCACCCTACTGGATCGGTGCGTTCAGATGGCGTTATCACTTGCGCGATCCTGCCCCCGGACCCCAGCATTGGCTGGCCACCCGTGATGGCAACGTCATCGACCGATTGCGGCGCTCCGCCCCCTGGCGGTCCCCTGCGCTCTTTCGATGAAGGACGGACATGGGGGCCGGGAACGGCCACCGGCCGGCTTAGGTGGGCATCCAAACAACCGGGGGCGCCGGGAACCCCGTGTTATCCGGCTTTTTCCATCGTGCACAGCAGCGGATGCTGGTTCATGCGCGAGAACTCGTTGACCTGGGCGACCTTCGATTCGGCCACCTCGCGGGTAAACACCCCGCACACGCCACGCCCACGGGTGTGCACGTTGAGCATCACCTGGGTGGCTTTTTCCAGATCCATCGAGAAGAAGTGCTGCAGCACGGTCACCACGAAATCCATCGGGGTGTAGTCGTCATTCAGCAGCATCACCTGGTAGAACGGCGGCGGGGCGACCTCCGGCCGGGCCGGTTCCAGCGCTACGCCGTGGTCGTTGTGGGGTTCTTGGGAGGGCTCGCGAGGCATCGGGACATTATAGACGCCGCACCGCCCGGATTGGACGTTGGCCCCCTGCGCCCGTCACAATCCACTCATGGACACACACTTTCACAGGGATTTCATGAAAAGAATCGCCACCGCGCTGCTGCTGGCCGCCTCCGTCTTCGGCGCCCACGCCGCAACGCCCGACAAGGCCGTCGGCCGCGTGCTCGACACGCTGAAGTACCCCTACGAGATCGACGAGGACGGCGACTACAAGCTGGTGTTCGATGTCGAAGGCGACCGCACCCAGCTGGTGTTCGTACGCTCGGCCGTGGAAGAGTACGGCAAGCACCGCATCCGCGAGATCTGGTCGCCAGGTTACAACGCGCCGGGCAAGCAGTTCTCCGCCGCGGTGGCCAACCGTCTGCTGGAGGACTCCCAGGACGCCAAACTGGGCGCGTGGGTGAAGCAGGAACAGCTGGCCATGTTCGTGGTGAAAGTGGACGCCAACGCCAGCGCTGACGCGCTGGGCGACGCCATTGATGCGGCGATGAACACCGCCGATGCGATGGAACTCGAACTGACTGGAACGGACGAATACTGACGTGAACGAAGTGCAGGACCTGCGCTGGGCGCCGCATGTGACCGTGGCCACCGTGGTGGTGCGGGACGGGCGCCTGTTGCTGGTGGAAGAAGCCATCGACGGCCGCGCGGTGCTGAACCAGCCAGCCGGGCACCTGGAGCCGGGCGAAAGCCTGGCCGCCGCCGCCGTGCGCGAGACCCTGGAAGAGTCAGGCTGGACCGTTCGCCTGACGGCCTTCATCGGCACCTACCAGTGGACCGCCCCCGACGGCACGTCCTTCCTGCGCTTCGCCTACGCGGCCGAGCCGATCGCCCATGACCCTGCGCGCCCCCTGGACACCGGCATCCTGCGCGCACTGTGGCTGGACCCGGCCGAACTGCAGGCCGAGCCCTCGCGGCTGCGCAGCCCGCTTGTCTGGGAGGTCGTTGCCGACTTCCTGGCCGGCCAGCGCCATCCGCTGTCGATCGTGAAGGAGGTTGCATGAGCACCCCGCGCGTCATGGTCGGCGTATCCGGTGGCGTGGATTCGTCCGTCGCCGCCTGGCGGCTGGTCCAGCAGGGCGAGCCGGTGGCCGGGCTGTTCATGCAGAACTGGGCCGACGACGGCAGCGGCGATTGCCGTGCCGAAGACGACCGTCGCGATGCGGTAGCCGTGTGCGGCCTGCTCGACATCCCGTTCCACTTCCGCGACTTCTCCAGCGAGTACTGGCAGGGCGTGTTCGAACATTTCCTGGCCGAGTACGCGGCCGGGCGCACCCCCAATCCGGACGTGCTGTGCAACCGCGAAGTGAAGTTCAAGCACTTCCTGGATGCGGCCCGCGAGCTGGGCGCCGAACGCATCGCCACCGGCCACTACGCCCGCGTGGCGCAGGTGGGCGGACGCTGGGCGTTGCTGCGCGGCGCCGACCGCAGCAAGGACCAGAGCTACTTCCTGCATCAGCTGGGACAGGCCCAGCTGGCCGCGACCCTGTTCCCGATCGGCGACCTGCAGAAGAACGACCTGCGCCGCATTGCCCGCGACGCGCGCCTGCCGACCCACGCCAAGAAGGATTCGACCGGGATCTGCTTCATCGGCGAGCGCGATTTCCGCGAGTTCCTGGGCCGTTACCTGCCGGCGCGTGCCGGCGAGATCCAGGACCCGGACGGCAACCGGATCGCCGAGCACCCCGGGGTGTTCTATTTCACGCTGGGCCAGCGCGAGGGCCTGAACATCGGCGGCGTGCGTGGCCGCCCGGCGGCCCCGTGGTACGTAGTGGGCAAGGACGTGGCCAGCAACGTGCTGTACGTGGACCAGGACCGTGAGAGCCCCTGGCTGCAGTCGACCCGGCTGCATTCGGAGACTGCCCACTGGATCGCCGGGGCGCCGCCTGCCCGTCAGTTCGAATGCACCGCGCAGACCCGCTACCGCCAGCCGGACGAGCCGTGCACGGTGCGGGTGCGCGACGATGGCAGCGTGGACGTGCGTTTTGCGCGGCCGCAGCGTGCCGTCACCCCTGGGCAATCCCTGGTGTTGTATGACGACGAGGTCTGCCTGGGTGGCGCGGTGATCGCCGCCACTGACGCGCCGCTGGAGCAGCGCCTGCGCACCGCCCCTTCCCCCTTCGAGGTATCTGCTGCATGAGTTTTTCCATCGACGACCGCGTCCTTGCCCTGGCTGGCATCGCCCAGGCGCTGCAGCAGGTGCGCCGCATCGCCGAAACCGGCCATTCCGAGGCCAGCGTGGTCCGCACCGCGATCGACAGCGTGTTCCGGATCGACGCCGACAGCCCGCAGGCCATCTACGGCAGCGCCGCCAACCTGGCCCCGGGCCTGCGCCTGCTGCACAACTATTTCCGCAACCAGGGCCAGGACGAGATCCTGCCGCGGCTGGCACTGGCCGTGCTGCAGCTTGAGCGCCGCTTCGTGCGCGAGCACGCGGTGGTCGAACAGGTCAGCCAGGGCATCGCGCGCGCCCAGCGCCAGGCCTTGGAGCTGAACGACAGCGCCCACCCGGACGTGCTCTCCAGCCTGGGCGGGCTGTATGCCGACACCATCAGCCACCTCAAGCCGCGGGTGATGGTCCAGGGTAACCCGCACTACCTGGGCCAGGCCGGGGTGGTGGCCGAGATCCGCGCGCTGCTGCTGGCGGCGGTGCGTTCGGCGGTCCTGTGGCGCCAGACCGGCGGCCAGTACTGGGATTTCCTGATCTCGCGCAAGGCGATGATTGAAGCTGTGGATCGTCAGCTTCGCTGACGAAAAGGAGGGACGACCAACGGTCGTCACCTACCGGCGCTGACGTGTAGAGCCACGCCCTGCGTGGCTGCAATGCATCCGAAGCACGAAATCCACACACACCGACTAAAGCTCCCGGGGGTGCGGCCGATACATTCTCCGTGCACCTCCCCGAGAACGTCCATGTACTCACGCATTTTCACTAGTCTGGCCGCCCCCCTGGTCCTGACCCTGCTGCTTCCCTTCGCCATCGGCTTCGAATGGCCGGCTGCCCTGCGCTGGGCGATTCTGACCACGATGACGCTCAGCTGGCTGGGGTTCGCCTGGTGGACTGCCCGCGCCCAGAGCCAGCGCTCGCCCGAGCATGCCCGCATGATGCGGGAACAGGATCAGCTGCTGACCGAGCTGCGCTCGTTCGTCGGCAACGAAATCGATGGTTCGCGCGCCGAGATCGAACGGGCCCGCGACCTGATCCGCCAGGCCGTGGCCGGGCTGGGCGGCAGCTTTGATGCCATGAACCGCAAGTCCCGCCAGCAGAGCCAGGCCCTGGCCCGCATCGTCGACCGCGCCGGTGAAGATGGGGGTGCTGGCGTCGACGTGGCCCGTTTCGCCCAGCACGCCAGCCATCGCATGGAGCAGCTGGTGGAAGCGCTGGAGCAGGTCAGCGGCCAGAGCAGCACTACGGTGCAGCACATCGACCAGATGGCGCAGCACCTGGATGGCATCTTCGCGTTGCTGGAAGACGTCAAATCCATTGCCGACCAGACCAACCTGCTGGCGCTGAACGCGGCCATCGAGGCGGCCCGTGCCGGTGAAGCCGGTCGCGGCTTTGCGGTGGTGGCCGACGAGGTGCGCAACCTCTCCGAACGTTCCACCACGTTCAACGAGCAGATCCGCAAGCTGGCCCACAGCTCCAAGGACGCCATCGCCAAGGTCCGCGAGACGGTCTCCAACATGGCCTCGCGCGACATGGACCGCTCCCGCGAAGCGCGTCACGAAGCAGCCGCCATGCTCGACAACGTGGCCCAGATCAATGCTTCGCTGGGCGAAGGCATGCGCGAGATTTCCGAGTGCGGCCGTGCGATCGACAGCAGCGTGGCCGAAGCCGTGCGTGCCCTCCAGTTCGAAGACATCGCCACCCAGGCCCTGGGCGGCGTGCACACCCACCTCGATCGCCTGACCTCGATCAACCGCGAAGCGGTGGGCCTGCAGGAACTGCTGCACCGTAACGGCGGCGTGTTCGACGCCGAAGTGGCCACCGCGCTGCAGCGTACCGGCAACCGTCTGCGTGAAATGCGCAGCGAGTGGGAACGCCCGCCGCACAAGCCGGTAAGCCAGCAGAGCATGGCGGCCGGTGCGGTTGAGCTGTTCTGATCCGTGATAGGTGCCGGCAACGGCATTCCACGAGGGCCCCGGCATTGCCGGGGCTTTCGTGCGTGTGGCCCCCTGCCCCATCTGTTGAAGATTTCCGCATGCTGTTGAACGCCACCCCCAGCCCCTTGATTCCTGCCGGTAGCGGCGCGTCGCCCGACGCAGTGGGCGACGTCATTCACCCTGCCCAGGCGCCCGCGGCGCCGAAAAGCGGGCGCGCGCTGTTGGCGGCGCTGGAACAGCAGGCGCAGCGGGAACTGGCGGAAATGATGGCGACCGCAGCGGCGGCAGCGCCGCTGGATCCCGCGCTGGCGGGATTGGCATGGGACCTGGGCCTGAGCGGAGACATGGTCGATTGATCCGGATCCCGATGGGCCTGTAACGGTTGCTGGCCCATGGTTGATGGATCCGGATGCCAATGGGCCCCTAACAATTCGTCCGTGGATCGGGATCAATCAACTACGGGCCCGCCAACAGTTACGGGCCCGACGGCACCGGAATCCGCAACGCGTCGCCGGCACCCGCGGGAATCGCCATCACCTGCCCCCCGCCCTGCTTCAGCCACTGCGCCAGATCGCGCGGGGTCAGCGGCCTGGAATACAGGTAACCCTGGATCTCGTCGCAACCCTGGCGGCGCAGCATCGCCTCTTCCTGCTCGGTTTCGACGCCTTCGGCCACCACCTTCATGCCCAGAGCGTGACCCAGGTGCACGATCGCCTGGGTGACTTCGGCGGTGCCGGCGTCGTGAAGCATGCCCTGCACGAAGCTGCGATCGATCTTCAGCCGGCCCACCGGGAAGCGGTTGAGGTAATGCAGGTTGGAGAAGCCGGTTCCGAAGTCGTCCACCGCCAACGGCACGCCGTGCCGCTCCAACACATCGAAGCAGTGGCGCAGCACGTCGGTGTCGCGGATCAGGGCCGATTCGGTCAGCTCCAGTTCCAGCCGCTGCGGTGCCCAGCCATGGGCGTGGCAGATATCGATCACGCGCTCGGCAAAGCCACGGTCGCGCAGCTGCACCGCTGACACGTTCACCGCGATCCGGTCGAACTTCAGTCCGGCCCTGTCCCAGGCGGCCGCCTGGCGGCAGGCCTCGGCCAGCACCCAGTCGCCGATGCGGACAATCTCACCGCACTTCTCGGCGATGGGAATGAACTCGGCTGGACTGCAGTAACCGATCCCCGGGCGGTGCCAGCGCAACAGTGCCTCGATGGCCGGCGGCTGATCCTGGGCAGCGTGCAGCAGCGGCTGGTAGGCCAGGCTGAACTCTTCGCGCTCGATGGCGCCCAGCAGGGCGTGCTCGATTTCCAGTTTGCGCTGGATGCGCAGCAGCGCATCCTGGCTGTAATACTGATAGGTGTTGCGCCCGGCTTCCTTGGCAGCGTACATCGCCGCATCGGCCGCGCGCAGCAGCGAATCGAAATCCGCGCGCCCTTCGTCGAGCATCGCGATGCCCACGCTGGCGCCCACCTTCAAGGTCGTGTCACCGCGCTGCAGCGGCTCGGCCAGCGAGGCGATCAGCTTGCGCGCCACGTGCCCGGCATCCTCCGGGTCGGCAAGGTCGCGCAGCACCACGATGAATTCATCGCCGCTGAAGCGCCCGAACAGGTCGGCGTTGCGCAGGTTCTGATGCAACCGTGCCGCCGCTGCCTTCAGCAGCGCATCGCCGGTGGCATGACCGAAGGTGTCGTTGATGGTCTTGAAACCATCCAGGTCGATGAACAGCATCGCCAATGGTGCGCCACGATCAAGCGCTTCCTCGATGGCATCTGCAGTCTGCTCGCGCAGCAGCATGCGGTTGGGCAGGCCGGTGAGCAGGTCGTAATGGGCGAGCAGCTCGATCCGCTCGTTGGCCTCGCGTTCGCGGGTGATGTCACGGAACAGCACCACGAAACGGGTCGGCAGGCCATCGCGGTGGTCCAGTTCGATCAGCACCTGCACCCAGATGCGCAGTCCGGACTGGCGGTAAAAGCACAGATCCAGCTGCTCAGGCAGGCCGCCTGCGGCAATGCGCGCCAGTGCTGCCTCGAAGGCGTCGCGCGAATCCTGCGTGTACAGCGCCAGCGCCTGGTCCAGGGTGATCGGTTCCTTGCGCAGGCCATGGATGCGGTAGCACTCCTCGGTCCACTGCATGTGGCGGGTGCTCACTTCGATCTCGCAACCCCCGATACGGCCCAGCGCCGAGACCCGGTTGAGCAGCTCGGTCCGCCAGCGGATGAGCGCATCGGTCTGGTGCTGTTCGGTAATGTTCTGCACCTGGCCGAGCAGGCGCTGGATGCGCCCATCCGGACCCAGCAGCGGTTGCATCCACAGCCGCAGGTGCAGCGCGCCGTTGCCCTCCCGCGGCAGCTCCAGCGCCAGCATGCTGGGCTTGCCATCGCGCAGCATGCGCCGCCAGGCCTGGCGCAGCAGGCTGCGCGAACGCGGCTCCAGCAGGCGCAACCAGTGTCGACGGCTGTTCAACGGGGCATCGCCTACACCGAGCAACGCCCGGAACTCCGGCGACCACCAGAACTGGCGGGTGCCCGGATCCCACGACCAGCTGCCCATGCTGGCGATGCGCTGCGCTTCCCGCAGGTGCACCTGCTGCTCCAGCAGCAGCGCTTCCATCTGCTTCTGCGCCTGGATGTCGGTGTGCGTGCCCACCATGCGCAGCGGCTGACCGTCGACCGTACGGGCCACCACGCGCCCGCGGTCGAGCACCCAGCGCCAGTCGCCTGCGGGATGACGCAGGCGGTACTGGGCGGTGTATGCCTCCCCATCGCCGCGCAGGTGCGCGTCCAGCGCCGCACGCACAGCGGCCCGGTCATCGGGGTGAACGGGGGCCAGCAAGGCCTGCCCCGCCTCCGCCACCGCATGTTCTTCAGGGCCGGTCGGCAGGTCGTGCCAGCGCTGGGAACGGGTGACCGCGTCGCTGGGCAGGTCCCAATCCCACAATCCGTGGCCGGCGTGCTCCAGCGCCACTTCCCAGCGGCTGCCCGCGTAGGGCGCCGCTGGCTCCGGGATGCTCAGGGTGAAGGCCAGCAGATGGCCGTCGGCATCATGCACGGCCCGCATCCATCCATCAAAGCGACCACGCGGCCCGCCCGGCAGCTGGCAGGGCACCAGGCCCCCATCGGCCGCCAGCAGCCGCAGGTCTTCCAGCAGCTCGCCGTAGGCCGCCACGGTCGCCGGCAACCCATGGTCACGCGCGGCCGGATTGGCGGCCAGCGGGCGCCCGGCCCGGTCCAGGATGACCAGGGCCGAGGCCAAAGGGTGCTGCAGCAGACTCGCGATGATGCCTTGGTCCACGCGGTATGACTCCGATAACGCACCCGACAGCCGGGAACGCAATCGTTAGCGGCTGTTCCGCTCGATAGTTGAGCGTCGCGTGCGCCCAAGGCGTCCCAACCACTACTATGGAGCGTCCGCCCAACCGCCTCCCGTCGCGCCCCATGCCTGTCGTCCCGCCCGGCCCGCCCGTCCCCCACCGTCGTGACCACCCGCTCGCACAGGCCCTGCGCCGCGATCGCTGGCGGGTGGTGATCGGCTATCTGGTGCTGGCCTTGTTCTGGATTCTGTGCAGCGACGCGGCCGTACAGGTGCTTACCGCCGACCTGGCCACGGCCGCGCGGTGGCAGACCGCGAAAGGCGCGTTCTTCGTCATCCTCAGTGGCGCGCTGATCTACCTGCTGCTGCGCCCGCTGGCCATGCACGTACTGCAGACCCATGAGCGCCTTGAGCACTCCGAACAGCGCCATCGCCAACTGTTCGAAGGCAACCCGGGCCCGATCCTGGTCTACGACCTGGACACGCTGGAGATCCTGGACGTCAACCCGGCTGCCAGCAGCCTGTTCGGCTGGAGCCGCGACGAGTTCATCGTCATGTCGATGACCGCGCTGTGGCCGCCCGGGGACGAAGCGGCGCTGGCCGCCAAACTCGAGGAGATCCGCGCGCAACCGGAACAGCTGTGCGTCATGACCGCCGACCTGGTGCTCAAGGACGGCACGCGCCGGCGCATGGAGATGCGCAGCAACTACCTGGATTACGCCGGGCGGCCGGCGCGGTTGCTGATCGCCATCGACCGCACCGGCGAAGACCAGGCGCTGCGACGCCGCGACCAGGCGCTGGCCCGGGTCGAGGAAGCGCACGAAATGGCGCGGATCGGGGCCTGGGAGGTCGATCCCTCCACTGGACTGGGTCGCTACTCCAACCAGGTTTACCACCTGCTGGGCCGGCGCCCGCCCGAAGCGCGGCGTTGGCACCGCTTCGAGGAACTGCTGGTGCCTGCCGACCCAGCCACCGCCGCGCTGAGCGAACAGCTGCTGCAGGACATGCGCGGCGACGCGGTGCAGATCGACCTGCTGCTGCCGCTGCTGGCCATGGACGGGCGTGCACTGATGGTTCACCTGCGCGCCGAGAGCGGCACCGATGATGCCGGCCGGCCCCGCGTACTGGGCACCCTGCAGGACGTGACCGAGCGCGAGCAGTCGCGGCGCCTGCTGCGCGAGCGCGAAGAACAGTTCCGCGAGCTGGTGCGGGTGCTGCCCGACGGCGTGGTGATCCTGTCCGACGAACATGTGCTGTATGCCAACGCCTGTGCTGCCGCGCAGTTTGGCTACGGGCAGCACACCCTGCTCGGCGAACCGCTCTCGGCGCTGGTCGTTGCCAGCGACCTGCCCAGGGTGCGCGCCCAGTTGTTCGCCAGCATCCCGCTGCCCACCAGCGGCAGCGAAGTGATCGGCATGCGGCGGCAGAATGGCGAGCGCTTCCAGGCCGGCCTTGCGGTCGGCGAGGTGCGCTATGGCGGGCGCAACTGCAAGCTGCTCATCGTGCGCGATCTGAGCGAGCCGGAACGTATCCGCCAGGCGCTGGAAACCAGCAACCGCGAGCTGCAGGCCATGGCCGGGCGCCTGTTCTCGCTGCAGGAAGACGAGCGCCGCGCGATTTCGCGCGACCTGCACGATGACATCGGCCAGGCCATCACCGCCATGAAGCTGTCGGCCTATGCGGCGCAGGATGAGGCCGATCCGCAGCGGCGCGGCGAGGACCTGGAGCAGATCATCCACCTGGCCGACGCCACCGTCGGCAAGCTGCGCGACATCTCCACCCTGCTGCGCCCGCCGCAGCTGGATGCACTGGGCCTGGAAGCGGCGTTGCGCTGGCAGGCCGGAGTGCTGTTCCGTTCCTCGCCGATCGAACTGCTGGCCGACATCGCGTCGTTGCCGCGGCGCCCACAGGGTGAGATCGAGCAGGCCTGTTTCCGCATCGCCCAGGAAAGCCTGACCAACGTGCTGCGCCATGCGCGCGCCAGCCAGGTGCAGCTCACCCTTCATGATGTGCAGGATCATGGCCTGCACCTGCAGGTGCGCGATGACGGCGAAGGTTTCGACCCCGACGGCCCCCGCGGGCTGGGCCTGATCGTCATGCGCGAACGCGCGCAGAGCGCCGGCGGCACCCTCAAGATCGAGTCGGCCCATGGCGCCGGCACCCTGGTCGACCTGTTCCTGCCTTACCGCAGCGATGGCGTGGCCACCCCCGATACAATGGAATACTGAGTCATGTGGAACCCTTCCCTGCCCCTGGTCAGCATCGAGGACGCGCCGCCCCGGCTTGGCGCCGGTAATCCCGCGCTGCAGGCCATGGTGGCCGAGGCCGCCTCAGGTGGCACGCCGTTGATGCTGATGCACGTGGATATCGACCACTTTGCGTCGGTCAACGAGAACATGAGCGCCGAGGTCGGGGACCAGGCGCTGGTGTTGGTAGCACAACGCCTGCAGCATCACCTGCGCGGACGCGGCCAGCTGTGGCGGCACGGCAGCGATGAGTTCCTGATCGCGGTACCACGCACCGCCGACCTCCCGCTGCCCGACGACCTGGCCGAGGAAATCCGCCAGCAGCTGGAGCTGCCGCTCTCCGTCCTGCCGTATACGCTGTTCATGACCGGCAAGCTCGGCGTCAGCCTGTGCCCGGAACATGCGACCGAAACCTCGCGCCTGCTCGACCATGCCGAAGACGCGCTGTACCAGGCGGCCCGCGAGGGCGGCAATGCGGTGCGCATCCACGCGGTCAACACGCCGTCCAGCGCGCACAGCGAGAGCATCATCGCGCGCCAGATCGTGGACGCCATTCCCAATGGCGAACTGAAGCTGCGCTACCAGCCGCTGGTCAGCGCCCGCGATGGCCACGTGGTCGGCATGGAGGCGCTGCTGCGCTGGCAGTCCCCGACGCTGGGCATGCTGGTACCGGAGCGCTTCATGCGCACCGCTGAACGCCTGGGCATCATCGTGCAGATCGGCACCTGGGTGCTGGAGGGCGCGCTCAAGCAGGCCAGACTCTGGCGCGACCTGGGGTTCGACGATTTCACCATCGCGGTGAACGTGTCCACGCTGCAGCTGCTGCGCCCGAATTTTTTCGCCGAAGTGATGGCGCTGATGCAGACCGCCGGGGTGCCGGCGCACATGCTCACGTTGGAGATCAACGAAAGCGCGTTGACCAACAACGTCAACTTCGTGCACGAAACCCTGGTGAACCTGCGCAACGAAGGCATCAGCCTGAGCCTGGACAATTTCGGCACCGGTGATTCCAGCCTGAGCGCGCTGGTGCGCTATCCAGTGGACAAGCTGAAGATCGACCGCAGCTTCATCAAGAGCGCGCCGGCCGGCAACCGCGAGGCCGCCATCGCGCGCGCGATCATTGCCATGGGCCACCAGCTGGGCATGACGGTGATCGCCAACGGGGTGGAGTCGCAGGCCCAGCTGGGCTTCCTGCGCCGCAACGACTGCGACGTGTTCCAGGGCTACCTGTTCGGCGAGCCGATGTCGGCCGACGCGGCGGGCATGACGCTGCGCCGGCGCTACCTGCGCCCGGAAGCGTTCGCCGAAACCCGCCCGGACCGCACGCTGCTGCTGCTGGACGACGAAGAGAACGTGCTGCGTTCGCTGGTGCGCCTGTTCCGCCGCGATGGCTACCGCATCCTGGCGGCGGGCAACGTGCGCGATGCGTTCGACCTGCTGGCGATCAACGATGTGCAGGTGATCCTGTCGGACCAGCGCATGAGCGACATGAGCGGCACGGAGTTCCTGGGCCGGGTGAAGATGCTGTACCCGGACACGATCCGGCTGGTCCTTTCGGGCTACACCGACCTCAACACGGTCACCGACGCGATCAACCGCGGCGCGATCTACCGCTTCCTTACCAAGCCATGGAACGACGACGAGCTGCGCAAGCACATCCACCAGGCGTTCCGCACGCACGAAGAGCAACGCCGCGCCAACACCTCACAACCGGTTGCTATACCGGCGCCTGAAGGCGATTAGGAGCAGCGTTTCCGTTGCTACGTGCTGGGGAAGGCGGCGCAACGGTAGAGTCGGTTCCCAAACGACTGCCGTGAACCCAACAACGTCCGGTAACGCATGAACACGATCGGCACTTCGCTTTACCGCGGTTGCTTGATCGGCAACACCAACCGGAATCGCGAACCCACGCCCGGGGTGCTGTCGAGATCAATCCGCCCGTGGTGCTTGTTGATGATGCTGTAGGAAATCGACAGCCCCAACCCGGTGCCACTGCCCACCGGCTTGGTGGTGAAGAACGGATCGAAGATGCGCTGGCGCAGGTCCGGCGAAATGCCGCCGCCGGTGTCTTCGAACTCCACCCACACGTTCTCACCTTCCACGCCGGTACGCACGGTGATGGTGCCGCGTTCGGCGATGGCGTGGCCGGCGTTGAGCAGCAGGTTCATGTAGACCTGGTTGAGCTCGGACGGCAGGCACTCCACCAGCGGCAGCTGCCCGAATTCGCGATGCAGGGTGACCTTGTACTTGAGCTCGTTCCAGATGATGTTGATGGTCGATTCCAGCCCCGAGTGCAGGTCGACCAGCTTCCACGACTCGTCGCGGCCGGAATAGGAGAAGTCCTTGAGGTCACGCACGATCCGGGTGACCCGCTCGATGCCTTCGCGGGATTCGGCCATCAACTGCGGCAGGTCGCGGCTGATGAAGTCGATGTCGAAGCGGTTGCGGATATCGTCGATTTCGGGAATCAGGGCCTTCGGGTCCGGCGCGCGCAGTGCGCGCTCATAGGCCTCGATCACCGTGAACAGGCTGCGCAGGTATTCCTGCAGGCTGCCCAGGTTGGAGTGCACGTAGCCGATCGGGTTGTTGATTTCGTGGGCCACGCCGGCGGCGAGCTGGCCGATGGACGCCATCTTTTCCGACTGCAGCAGTTTTTCCTGCGTGCCGTTGAGGCGCAGGTAGGCCTGGCGCAGCTCGGCATGGCGCTGCTGCAGCTCGCGTTCGTAGTCTTCCTGGCCTTCGATGCGGCGGAACAGGGCCAGGTAATGACGCCGGCCGGCGTCTTCCTGCTGGTAGACGTGCGCGATGACCATGCGCTCGCCCACCGGCAGGCTGCCGTTCCAGTGGCCGTGCAGTCGCGCATGCTCGAGTGCATCGGGTGGCAGCAGCTGGCGCAGCCACTGCGCGGGATCCACGCCGGCGTCGATCTCGCCCTGGCCGAGCATGCCGCGCACGGCGGCATTGGCCACGGCCACGCTGCCGTCATCACGGAACAGGAGCACGCCTTCGTTGATGCGCTCGAACAGCGCAAGCAGAACCGGCTGCGGCGGCAGCGGTGCGGTGACAAAAGTGGTGGGCACGGTCACGGTCACATCGGGGCAGTTGAAACAGGTGCCCACTATATCCGTGTTGGAGCGCGATCCGTATTGGAGCTCAGGCGACGGCGAGCGGCCGGCGTGTGTGCAGGGTGTTGGCCTGGCCCTTGGCGTCGTAGGCCGACGAGGCTTCGCTGCGGCCGAGCTGGCGCAGCGCCCAGTTGACCTCGCGACGACGACGCGCCAGCAGTACGCCATTGGCGCGGTTGCGCTCGGCCAGCTCCTGCAGGCGTTCGTTCTGCCCCACCGGCAATACCTGCTCCAGCGCACGCAACGCATCGAGCTTGGCGCTGGTGGCGCGGATCAACGACTGGACGTCATGCTCCACCAGCGCCTGGCGCTCGACGTCCAGGGCATCGCTGAGGCGCTGCAATGGCTCGCTCATGGCCAGCTTCATTTCTGCAGCTGCTGGTCCAGCTCAAGCATGCGCGAGGCGATCGCGTCCGGATTGATCTTGTAGGTGCCGTTCTGCAGCGACTCGCGCACGGCCTGCACGCGGCCGGCATCAATCGCCGGGGCGCTGCTGAGTTCGCGCTGCAGGGCCTGCAGGCTGGTGGCCTCGCCGGTCAGCTTCAAGCTGTCGGCCGCTTCCACCGGCCGCGCCGGGGCATCGGTGCTCACGCTGGGCTTGTTGCCCGGCGCAATGCTGCGCAGATGGGCGGTCGCCTGCAGGTTGCCGTCGATTTTCTGGCTCATGGGTTGTCCTGGGAGTTACGGTTCACAAGGGATAACGGCACGGGGACCGGCATCTTTAGGAGATTTTGCGTGCTGTAATGGTCAGCGCGTCACAAAAACGTCGCCACTGGCCGCCACTGTGCCTTGGACTACCTTGCGTGAAGACAGATTTTCCACGGATACGCGTTCATTTTCACCTGCATCGGCCATGGCCTTGCCCGCCACCCGGACCTCGACCCCGCCAAAACGGGAGACAAGGGCCACACTGTCGCCGCGGCGAATGAGACGCTGGGCGACCAGGTCGTTGGCCGAGAGCAGGCTGCCCGCGCTCAGGGTTCGCCGCGCCACCCGCCCCACCGCCACGGCCGGGTCGGCCAAGGCAGCGCCGGCAATGCGGGCCACATCACGCTGCGCAGTGGTGATATCGGCCAGCGCCAGCGTTTCTCCAGCGGCAATGCCCCGGTTGAGGATCAGGACGGTCTGGTTGCGGCGCACTTTCACCGGCACGAACAGGCGCCAGCCGCCCGCATCGGGGCAGCTGACCTCCACGGTGCTGGTTCCAGTCGGCTGGGCGCGCAGGTCCTGGCCGCAGGCCGGCAGGCGCAGCGCCGAATCCAGGGTGGTATCGCCTTCGCTGCCCGCCGGCAACGTGGACAGCGCGGCGGCGCGGATGCTGTCCACCGGCTGCCAGCCGCCTGCGGCCCGGGCGTGCGGGGACGCGCCTGCCAAGGCGATAAGCGTGACAACTATAAAAAGGATACGCATGGCGGCTCCGGGGGCATGGCACATGCGCAGCACCCTGCAAGCGCCGTGCCGTTCACGGGCTCATCTGCCCGCTCAAGTGAACGCGGTTGGCGCCGATACCACTCCCATGTCACATGACCTGCTCAACCGCATCGACCAGCGCACGCGCCTGGCGGGCCACAACCGCCTGGCCCTGCTGCTGTTCCGCCTTGGCGGACGTCAGCTTTTTGGCGTCAACGTGTTCAAGGTGCAGGAAGTCCTGCGCCGGCCGGACCTGTTCCAGGTGCCCGGGCTGCCCAGCCAGTTCGCCGGCGTGGCCGACGTGCGCGGCCGCTCGGTGCCGGTGCTGGACCTGGGCCTGGCCATCGGCCACCCCGAGCGCGAGCCCGACGCCGACAAGGCGCCGGGCTACCTGGTGGTGACCGAATTCAACCGTTCGATCCAGGGATTCCTGGTCAGCGGCGTGGAGCGCATCGTCAACATCGCGGTCGAAGACATCCACCCGCCGCCGGAGCTGGGCGCCGAATCGAGCTATCTGACTGCCGTCACGCGCTTCCAGGGTGAGCTGATCCAGGTGATCGACGTGGAAAGCGTGCTGGCCGACATCGCCCAGGTGCGTGGCGAGGCCGTGCTGGACCCCTCGATGGCGCTGCCGGCCGACGCCCCGCAGCTGCAGGTGCTGGTGGTGGACGACTCGCGCGTGGCCCGCCAGCAGATCCGCAGCGTGCTGGACCAGCTCGGCGTGGGTGCCACCCTGCTGTCGGACGGCAAGCAGGCGCTGGACCACCTGCTGCAGATCCACGCCGCCGGTGAAAACCCGGCCGAGCGTTATGCCATGGTCATTTCGGACATCGAAATGCCGGCCATGGACGGCTACACCCTGACGACGGAAATCCGTCGCCACCCGGGCCTGGCCGGCCTGTACGTACTGCTGCACACCTCCCTCTCGGGCGTATTCAACAACGCCATGGTCGAACGGGTCGGCGCCAACGCCTTCGTGGCCAAGTATTCCCCGCACGAACTGGCCGATTTCGTGCTGGATCGCCTCCGGAAGGTCGCCCTGGCGGCTTGAGGCGTTAAAAGCAGCGGCACGTTATCGCTTGAAGGGCCGGGGCGGAGGGGGTTGCGGGACACGCCGTGAACCCATCCATGGGGGCTCGTTCGCGCCATCCATGGCG
>NZ_JBQEOG010000003.1:413723-425080 GCF_052045085.1 Stenotrophomonas sp. 22385 | reverse complement strand
AAGTACGTCCCTGTAGGCTCGTTCGCGCCATCCATGGCGCTCTACGGTCCCGCAACCCCCTCCGCCCCGACCCTCGACACATGGCTGGCGCCTGCCTATCCCGGGCAACCATGAAGAATGCAGCCGGGCGAAGCCCGGCTCTACCCCTCCGACAGTTCAAGGCTTGCCCCGCGGCGAGGCGATGTCGGTTGGCGGGGGTCGGCAGGGCCTGACGGGACTGTCAAAAACAGGGATGTTTTTGACAAGCCCCCATGGATGGGTTCACGGCGTGTCCCGGCAGGCCCTGCCGACCCCCGCCCTCCCACGCAATGAATCGCTGCTTTTTGGCATGCCGCTTGCACCACTCCCCACATCGTCCCGTGGGAGAGCGCCATGCCCAACCTGATTTCCGACTATCTGGGTGTCCATGCCCAGGCCATGCCGTTGCGCGAGCAGCGGATGAAGCTGATTGCCAGCAACCTGAGCAATGCCGATACCCCCGGGTACAAGGCCCAGGACCTGGACTTCGATGCCGCCCTGCGCAACGCCCAGGGTGCCGACAGCAACGGGCTCATGCGGACCACCAACGAGCAGCACTTCACCATCGGTGGCGGGCTCAACCCGTTCCAGGTCACCAAGGAAGGCGTGCAGCCGAGCATCGACGGCAACACCGTCGATCCCGATGCCGAGCGCGCCGCCTATGGCCGCGCCGCGCTGGAATACCGCGCCTCGCTGAGCTTCGTCGAATCCAAGGTGCGCTCCATGCTCACCGCGATCACGGGGCAATAAGCCATGAGCAACCTGCCCATTTTCGATATTGCCGGCTCCGCGCTGCAGGCCCAGTCCGTGCGCATGAGCACGCTGGCTTCCAACCTGTCCAACGCCGACACCGTCGCCGGCTCGGCCGATGCCGTCTACAAGCCGCTGGAGCCGATCTTCCAGTCGGTGACCAGCCGTACCGACCCGAACATCACCACCGTCCAGGTCAAGGAAATCAGCCAGAGCAACGCCGCGCCAATCAAGCGCTACGAGCCCGGCCACCCGCTGGCCGATGGTGATGGCTACATCTACCAGCCCGATGTCGACCCCGTCGCCCAGATGGTCAATCTGATATCGACCTCGCGCAACTACCAGGCCGGCGTGGAGATGCTCACCACCGCCAAGGAACTGGCGCTGGCCACCCTGACCATGGGTCGCTGACCCTTCTCATCGCAGGACATACCGTCATGAGCACCACCAGCGGCGTCGGCAACACCGACATCTACAGTGCCTTGGGGCTGAATGCACCCAACAGCAGCACCACCAAGAAGAAGGACACCCTGGACCAGGCCGACTTCCTGCGTCTGATGACCGAGCAGCTGCAACACCAGGACCCGCTCAAGCCGATGGACAACACCCAGATGGTGGCGCAGATGGCGCAGCTGTCCCAGGTGCAGGGCATCAATGACCTCAACAGCACGGTCAAGGGCTTTCAGGAATCGATGGCCGGCGACCAGGTGCTGCGGGGCGCGGCGCTGGTCGGCCATGACGTGCTTGTGCCGTCCACCAAGTGGCAGCTGGATGCCGAAGGCGATGCCAGCGGCATGGTCGCCGCACCCGGCGCCGGCTACGTCACCGTGGACATCACCGATGCCAACGGCGTGAAGGTGACCCAGCTCAGCGTGGAAGCCAAGGAAGCCGGGGAAGTGACCTTTGACTGGGATGGAAAGGATGCCAACGGCAACCGCATGGCTGCCGGCAGCTACACCATCGCGGCCACCCACACCGACAGCGCCGGCACCCAGACCAAGATCAACACCTACGTCGAAGCACCGGTGGAGAGCGTCACCGTCGGCTCGGACGGCCTGTACCTCAACCTCAAGGGCCTGGGCACGGCCCCGATCGACTACGTGCTGCGCGTCAGCTGAGTCCCTTCGTCACGCATCCAAGGAGAATCCCATGGGCTTCAACATTTCGCTGTCCGGCATCAATGCCGCCAATGCCGACCTGAACGTCACCGCCAACAACATCGCCAACGTCAACACCACCGGCTTCAAGGAATCGCGCGCCGAGTTCGCCGACCTGTTCTCGGCCACCAGCTATGGCCTGTCCAAGAATGCAGTGGGTTCGGGCGTGCGCCTGACCAACGTGGCCCAGCAGTTCTCGCAGGGCAACAACGAGCAGACCGGACGCAGCCTGGACATGGCGATCTCCGGCGAAGGCTTCTTCACCATGAGCATGAACGGCGCCCGCGTGTACTCGCGCGCCGGCAATTTCCAGACCGACCAGGCCGGCTATGTCACCAATCCCCAGGGCGCCCGCCTCCAGGTGTTCGCGCCCAACGCCGATGGCACCAGCTTCGACAGTGGCCGCCTGACCGACCTGCAGCTGCTCACCACCGACAGCCCGCCCAAGCAGACCGGCAAGGTCAACGTTGCTTTCACCCTGCCGGCCAACGCGAAGCAGCCGACCCTGGCCACCTTCGACCCGACCGATTCCAACAGCTACAACCAGTCCACCGGCGGCATCACCGTGTACGACTCACTGGGCGTGAGCCACACCCAGACCTCGTACTTCGTCAAGACCGCAACGGCCAACGAATGGCAGGTCTACAACTACGTCGACGGACAGGCAGTGGGTACTCCCACTACCCTGACCTTCAACGGTGCCGGCGCGCTGACCAACCCGGCCAATGGCCAGATCGTGATGGATCCGTTCACCCCGACCACCGGCGCCGGCACCCTGGCAATGACCCTGGATGTGACCGGTTCGACCCAGTACGGCGAGAAGTTCGCGCTGCGCAACACCCAGCAGGACGGCTACGCGGCCGGCAAGCTCAACGAGATCACGGTGTCCGAAGAAGGCGTGGTATACGCCCGCTATACCAACGGCGACGACAAGCCGCTGGGCCAGGTCGCACTGACCACCTTCAACAACTCGCAGGGTCTGGAAGCCAAGGGCAACAACCTGTGGGTGGAAACCTTCAGCTCCGGTACCCCGCGTACCGGCGCGCCGGACAGCTCGAACCTGGGCAAGGTCCAGGCCGGTTCGCTGGAAGCCTCCACAGTCGACCTGACCGAGCAGCTGGTGAACATGATCACCGCCCAGCGCAACTTCCAGGCCAACTCGCAGATGGTCTCCACCATGGACCAGATCACCCAGACCATCATCAACATCCGTTGATGAGCCACTGATCGCAGCAGCACGGGAACACATCCATGGACAAGGCTCTCTACGTAGCGATGACCGGTGCACGCGCATCCCTGCAGGCGCAGGGCACGCTGTCGCACAACCTGGCCAACACCGATACCCCCGGATTCAAGGAAGCCCTCGCCAATACCGAGGCCTTCCCGATCAAGGGTGCCGGCTACGCGTCGCGCGTGGACGCCCTGCACGTCGATGCTGGCTTCAACCGGCGGCAGGGTGCGCAGCACATCACCGGCAACGCGCTGGACCTGTCGCTGGACGCGGGCAATTGGCTGGCGGTGCAGGCGCCGACGGGGGGCGGTGAGGCCTATACCCGCGGTGCCTCGCTGTCGATCACGCCCAACGGCCAGCTGGTCACCGCCGGTGGCCACCCGGTGCTCGACGAGAACGGCGCCCCGATCGCGATTCCGCCGCACCAGGCAATGGACATCGGCAACGACGGCACCATTTCGATCATCCCGCAGGGCGAAGGCCCGCAGACCATGGCGGTGATCGGCCGCCTGCGGGTGGTCGCCGCCGAGGACGCGCGGCTGGAGCGCGGGCTGGACGGGTTGATGCGCAACACCGACCCGCAGCAGCCATTCGTGCAGGCCCAGGGCAAGTCGCTGGACAGCGGCCAGCTGGAAGGCAGCAACGTGGATGCCGCCGGGGCGCTGGTCCAGATGATCCAGCTGCAGCGGCAGTACGAAATGCAGGTGAAGGTGATCAAGCACGGCGATGAAAACGCCCGCAGCGCCAACTCCCTGCTGCGTCTGGGCAGCTGACCGGCGGCGCCGACGTAATTCCGGCGCGATTGTGGCACGCGCCATGCATCACCCAGGACAACGGCTGCACCACGTGGCCACCCGCATCAACACAGGAACAACGCCATGAACCAGGCATTGTGGATCGCCAAGACCGGACTGGATGCGCAGCAGACGCGCATGTCGGTGGTTTCCAACAACCTCGCCAACACCAACACCACCGGCTTCAAGCAGGACCGTGCCAGCTTCGAAGACCTGCTGTACCAGCAGGTGCGCCAGCCTGGCGGTTCGTCGTCGGCACAGACGCAGCTGCCCACCGGCCTGCAGCTGGGTACCGGCGTCCGCGTAGTGGCCACCTCGAAGAACTTCGAACAGGGCAGCCAGCAGCAGACCGGCCGCGCGCTGGACGTGATGGTCAATGGCCGTGGCTTCTTCGAAGTGCAGATGCCCGATGGTTCCTCGGCATACACCCGTGATGGCTCGTTCCAGCGCAACCAGCAGGGCGAACTGGTCACCAACAGCGGCTACCCGGTGCAACCGGGCATCCAGATTCCCGAAGGCGCGCAGTCCCTCACCATCGGCACCGACGGCACCATCAGCGTGAAGATGGCCGACGACGCCGCCTCGGTGGAAATCGGCGCGCTGACCCTCACCGACTTCGTCAATCCGGCCGGCCTGCAGGCACGCGGTGAAAACCTGTTCCTGGAGACCACCGCCTCCGGCCCGGCACAGAACGGCAACCCGGGCCTGAACGGCCTGGGCAGCGTGGTGCAGGGTGCGCTGGAAGGCAGCAACGTCAACGTGGTCGAAGAGCTGGTATCGATGATCGAAACCCAGCGCGCCTACGAAATGAACGCCAAGGCGATCTCCACCACCGACTCCATGCTCGGCTACCTCAACAACAACGTCTGATCGGTTGAACCGGGAACCTGCCATGTCGACTCTGCGCCCCACCCTTCGCCTGCTGCTCGCCAGCGCCGTGACCACCCTGCTCGGCGGCTGCGTCATTGCAGGCGACGTGCGCCCCTACCCGGCAATGGCCCCGGTCGTGCCCGTGGTCGCGCCGAGCGCACCGGCCACCGCCGGGGCGATCTACGCATCCGGCCCGGGGCTGCAGCTGTATTCGGACCGACGTGCGCGTGATGTCGGCGACCTGCTGACCATCACCCTGACCGAGAGCACCACCGCGCAGACCACCGCCAACACCAGCACCGACAAGGAGTCCAACCTGGCGCTGGGCACGCCCACCCTGTTCGGTGCGCCGGTGACCCTGGGTGGCAAGGACATCCTGGGCGCCAGCGCGACCGGCTCGCGCGACTTCACCGGCAAGGGCACCAGCGCGCAGAGCAACCGCCTGCAGGGCAGCGTGACGGTGACCGTGATGCAGCGCCTGCCCAACGGCAACCTGGTCGTGCAGGGTGCCAAGAACCTGCGACTGAACCAGGGCGATGAGCTGGTACAGGTGCAGGGCATTGTGCGCGCGGCGGACATCTTCCCGGACAACACCATTCCCTCCAGCCGCGTGGCCGATGCGCGCATCGTCTACGGCGGCCGCGGCCCGGTTGCCCAGTCCAATGCGATGGGCTGGCTGAGCCGCTTCTTCAACTCGGCGCTGGTGCCGTTCTGAGGCTGATATGAAGAGCATTTTTTCGATCATTTCCGCGAATCCACGCAGGGCGTGGATCTACGTCGTCGCCGTCTCGGTTCTGTGCATGTCTTCGGCCTCGGCCGAACGGATCAAGGACCTGGCGCAGGTTGGTGGCGTGCGCGGCAATGCGCTGGTGGGTTACGGTCTGGTGGTTGGGCTGGATGGCAGCGGTGACCGCACCAGCCAGGCACCCTTCACCGTGCAGAGCCTCAAGAACCTGCTGGGCGAGCTGGGCGTGAACGTGCCGGCCAACGTCAACCCGCAGTTGAAGAATGTGGCCGCCGTAGCGATCCACGCCGAACTGCCGCCATTCGCCAAGCCGGGCCAGCCGATCGATATCACCGTCTCCTCCATCGGCAACGCGGTGTCGCTGCGCGGTGGTTCGCTGTTGATGGCGCCGCTGCGGGGTGCCGATGGCCAGGTCTACGCCATCGCGCAGGGAAACCTGGTCGTGGGCGGCTTCGGCGCGCAGGGCAAGGATGGCTCGCGGGTGTCGGTCAATGTGCCCAGCGTCGGCCGCATTCCAAACGGCGCCACGGTCGAGCGCGCGCTGCCCGACGTGTTCAGCGCCGGCGGCGAGATTACGTTGAACCTGCACAAGAACGACTTCACCACCGTGTCGCGCATGGTCGCCGCGTTGAACAATGCGTTCGGCGATGGCGCCGCGCGCGCCGTGGACGGCGTCACCGTGGCGGTGCAGTCGCCCAACGACCCGGGCGCACGCATCGGCCTGCTGGCCCGCATTGAAAACCTGGAACTTACCCCCGGCACCGCGCCGGCCAAGGTGGTGGTCAACTCGCGTACCGGCACCGTGGTGATCGGATCGCAGGTCCGGGTCGGCGCAGCCGCCATCTCGCATGGTTCGCTGACCGTGACGATCAACGAAAACACCAACGTCAGCCAGCCCAATGCCTTCGCTGGCGGCCAGACCGTGGCCACGCCGCAGTCGACCATCACCGCTACCAACGATGGCAGCCGCATGTTCAAGTTCGACGGCGGCAGCACCCTCGATGAGATCGTGCATGCAGTCAATGCCGTGGGCGCTGCCCCGGGCGACCTGATCGCGATCCTCGAGGCACTCAAGCAGGCCGGCGCGCTGAGTGCCGAACTCGAGGTGATCTGATGCGTATCCAACCGTCACTGGAGCTCAACCCGACCCAGGCCAACAGCCCGGCCAAGGTGGACAAGGTCGCGCGCCAGCTGGAAGGCCAGTTCGCGCAGATGCTGGTCAAGAGCATGCGCGATGCCAGTTTCGGCGATTCGCTGCTGCCCGGCGAAAACCAGATGTTCCGCGACATGTACGACCAGAAGATCGCCGAAGCGATGACCAAGGGCCGTGGCCTGGGGTTGTCGGCGATGATTTCGCGCCAGCTTGGCGGTAGCGGGACCGAAGCTGCCAGGCCCACCGACACCGGCCTGAATCCCGCCGCAGCGCTGCGCGCGTACCGGCTCAACGCGCCGGCCGCCGCGCCGATGGCCCTGCCCGCTTCGGGTGCAGCGCCTTCCGCACCCAGCGAAGTGGATCTGCTGCAGCAGCTCGGCGGGCGGGCACCGTCGGCGGTGCTGCAGCCCATGGAGCGCGCGCTGGACCTGATTGCCGGGCGTGAAAGCAGCCAGATGCATGAAGCGATCGGCCGCAGCGATCCGTACGGCGCCGCGCCCGCCGCCGATACGTCCAGCGAAAACTGGGCAATGGCCGACGACCGGTGGCGCGACGTCGGCACCACCGCCGCCAGCGCCGGTCCCAGCGCCGTGGACACGCTGGCCGGCAGCACCGCTGCCGCCCAGCTGGGCGCACATACCCCCGAAGGCTTCGTGGCCAGCATCTGGGGCCACGCGCAGCAGGCCGCGCGCGAACTGGGCGTGGACGCCAAGGCGCTGGTCGCCCAGGCCGCGCTGGAAACCGGCTGGGGCCGCAAGCTGGTGCAGCGCAATGGCGGCGGCAGCTCGCACAACCTGTTCGGGATCAAGGCCAGCGGCTGGAGTGGCGAGCGCGCCACCAGCGGCACCCACGAGTACGTCGATGGCGTGCGCCGCAATGAAACCGCCAGCTTCCGCGCCTACAGCTCGGTCGGCGACAGCTTTGCCGATTACGTGAAACTGCTCAAGAACAGCCCGCGCTACCAGAACGCGCTGCAGGCCGGCGGCGATGTCCGCGGCTTCGCCCAGGGCCTGCAGAAGGCCGGCTACGCCACCGACCCCAGCTACGCGGCCAAGATCGCCGCGATCGCCGGCGGCCCGACCATCGAGCGTGCCATCGCCGCCGTGGGCGATGCCAGCCAGCGCCTGGGTCGCACTTTTGCCAGCACCGCCAGCCCCGCCGGGCTGGGTGCCATCCGTCGTTGAGGTAAGCCATGTCCGTACTTTCCACCGGCACCAGCGCCCTGCTCGCCTTCCAGCGCGCACTGGCCACCACCAGCCATAACGTCGCCAACATCAACACGCCCGGCTACAGCCGGCAGAAGGTGGATTTCGCCACCGCCAGCCCGCAGAACCTGGGCTATGGCGATATCGGCAACGGCACCCGCATCACCGACGTGCGCCGCGTCGCCGACCAGCTGGCGATCTCGCGGCTGCTCGACAGCAGCGGCGAACTGGCGCGGCTGAAGCAGCTGTCCACCCTGGCCGACCGTGTGGATTCGCTGTTCTCGGACACCGCCACCAATGTCTCAGGCGTGTGGTCGAACTTCTTCGATACGGTCAGCGGGCTGTCCTCGAATGCTTCGGGTACCGCCGACCGCCAGAACGTCCTCGACAACGCCGGCACCTTGGCCAGCCGCTTCAAGCAGCTCAACGAAAGCCTCAACACGCTCAATGGCGAGGTCAACAACGGCCTGATCGCCGGCGCTTCCGAGGTGAACCGGCTGGCCGCCGAAATCGCCCAGCTCAACGGCGCGATCGGCAGCAACGCCAACACCGCCGCACCAGACCTGCTCGATCGCCGCGACCAGCTGGTGGCCAACCTGATCGGCTACACCGGCGGCACCGCGGTGATCCAGGACGGCGGCTTCATGAACGTCTACACCGCCGGCGGCCAGGCCGTGGTGGTGGGTACCACCGCCAGCAAGGTCACCACCGTCACCGACCCGTACCAGCCCGAGCGCCTGCAGCTGGCGATGGAAACCCAGGGCCAGAAGATCACCCTGGACCCGAAGAGCCTGGGCGGCCAGATCGGCGGCCTGCTCGAATTCCGCGATTCGGTGCTCACCCCTACCCAGGCCGAACTGGGCAAGCTCGCCGTGGGACTGGCCAGCAACTTCAACGACACCCATCACCAGGGCGTCGACCTGTACGGCAACATGGGCGGCGACTTCTTCAACTACGGCAGCCCGCGCGTTACCGGCAACACCGGCAACACCGGCAACGCCAGCTTCAGTGCCAGCTTCGGCGACCTGTCCAGGCTGGACGGCCAGAACATCGTGCTGAAGTTCGACGGGGGCGCCTGGCAGGCTACCCGCGCCGACACCGGTGCGGCCGTGCCGATGACCGGCACCGGCACCGCGGCCGACCCGCTGGTGCTGAATGGCGTGGAAATGGTGATGTCCGGCACTCCGGCACAGAACGATCGATTCCTGCTGCAGCCCACCGCCGGCGTGGCCGGCACCCTGTCGGTGGCGATCACCGATACCTCGCGCATTGCCGCTGCCGCACCGGTCAAGGCGGCCGCCAGCCTGGGCAATACCGGCACCGGCAAGGTCAGTGGTGTGGCTGTGAGCGATTACACCAACACGAACCTGCGCAATCCGGCTGCGATCGTGTTCACCAGCGCCACCGAATACACCCTTGATGGCGCCGGCCCGTTCACCTACACGGCAGGCCAGACGATCAGCGCCAACGGCTGGAGTTTCGTCCTGGACGGTGCACCCAAGGTGGGCGACAGCTTCACTATCAGCCCCACCCCGGCCGGGTCCAGCGACAACACCAATGCGCTGCTGCTGGCCAAGGTGGAAGATGCCAAGACCTTCAATGCCGGCACGGTCACGCTCAACGGCGCGCTTGGCGGCCTGACCACTCTGGTCGGCTCGGCCGCGCGCGCGGCCGATTACTCGCTGCAGGCCCAGCAGGTCATCACCGACCAGGCGCAGGCCTCGCGCGACTCGGTGTCCGGCGTCAACCTGGATGAAGAAGCCGCCGACATGCTCCGGCTGCAGCAGGCCTACCAGGCCGCCTCGCAGCTGATTTCCACTGCCGACACCATGTTCCAGACCATCCTGGGAGCCGTTTCGCGATGAACAACCGAATCTCCACCGGGATGATGTTCAACCAGTCCATCTCGATGATGATGGCCAAGCAGAGCAAGATGAACCACCTCGAACAGCAGCTGGCCACCGGCAAGAAGCTGGTCAGCGCCAAGGACGACCCGGTCGCCGCCGGCACCGCGGTCGGCCTGGACCGCGCCGTGGCCGAACTGGACCGCTTCGCCCGCAATGGCGACGTGGTGGAGAACCGCCTGGGCCTGCAGGAAAACGCGCTGGCCCAGGCAGGCGAGATGATGGCCCACATCACCGAGCTGACCATCCAGGCCAACAATCCCGCGCTGTCGGCGGCCGACCTGAAGTCGATCGCCTCGGAACTGAAGAGCGTGCGTGACGGTCTGCTGTCGCTGGCCAACTCCACCGACGGCACTGGCCGCTACCTGTTCGGCGGGACCGACGACGCCGACGCGCCATTCAAACTCAGCAACGGCGTGGTCACCTACAACGGCGACCAGACCCAGCGCCAGGTGGAAGTTGCGCCGGACACCTTCGTCAAGGACGCCCTGCCCGGAAGCGAGATCTTCCTGCGCATCCGCACCGGCGATGGCACTCTGGACGGCAGCGCGGCCGCCACCAACACCGGCACCGGCGTGCTGACCACCTTCGGCCGCGATCCGGCCTCCGGCAACTGGGATGGCGCCAGCTATACCCTGCGCTTCACCGGCCCGGACGCCTATGAAGTGGTCGATGCGACCAATACCGTGGTCAAGACCGGAGCCTTCAAGGCCGGCGAAGACATCACGTTCGAGGGTGTTTCAATGCGGATCGAAGGCGAACCCAAGGCGGGCGACAGCTTCGGGATCGGAGCGGCCGATGCCCGCGACATCTTCTCCACCCTCGACGGGATGATCAACGCGCTGGACAACGCTGCCGACGATCCCACCGCCGTGGCCCGCCAGCAGAACATCCTGCAGGCCGGCATCCGCGATGTGGCCCGTGCCTCGGAGAAATTCATCGACGCCCGCGCCGCCGGTGGTGCGCAGCTGAAGGTCATCGACGATGCCGGCGCGCTGCGCGACGCCAACGGGGTGACCCTGAAGACCACCCTGTCGGCCATGCGCGACCTGGATTACGCCGAAGCCATCGGCCAGTACCAGCTGGAACAGATTTCCCTGCAGGCCGCGCAGACGATTTTCACCCAGATGCAGCAGATGTCGCTGTTCAACGCGATCCGCTGACATAGCGCGCACGCCGGGCGCCAAACGCCCCGCGCTGCAGGCTTTCGCGCGTGTTCCGGCGCTGCCGGACGCGCCCGACGACCGACCATCACCCCGCCCGGGTGATGTTTTCCGCGTATTTTTGCTCAAGCCTCCGGGCAAACCGCCGTTATCTCTCCTGCAACAGCTGCATCCGGCACGGGTGCGGACTCTGCGTCAACTCCGGGTGCACGCCGCGGCCGGAACTTGCCCACAGGAATGAGATAAATGGCACAAGTAATCAATACCAACGTGATGTCGCTGAATGCTCAGCGCAATCTGTCGACCAGCGGTTCCAGCCTGGCCACCACCATCCAGCGCCTGTCCTCGGGCCTGCGCATCAACAGCG